>DATCDK010000162.1:0-19374 GCA_036510735.1 Acidothermaceae bacterium
GAGCACATCTTGCTTGCGGATCCGGCCGCCCACTCCGGTGCCGGTGAGGCCGCTGAGGTCGACGTTGTGCTCGTTGGCCAGCTTGCGCACCAGCGGCGTGACGTAGGAGGGGTCGCCGTCGCCAGCGCCGTCGTTCCCGGCTTCGGCGATACGCGGTGCCGGGACCGGAGCGCTAGCCGGGGCCGCCTGGGGCGCCGCCGCTGGTGCTGACGGGGCGGATGTTTGGGCAAGCGGTGCAGCGGCGGTTTCAGGTACAGCGGCGGTTTCAGGTGCAGCGGCGGCTTCAGGTGCAGCGGCCGCAGGCGCTGCCGGCGCTGGCGCTACCTGGGCCGTCTGGTCGCTCGCCTCGGGCTGCGGCGCGGGCTGCTCGGCGTCCGGCTCAGGTGTTAGTGCTTGTGCTTGTGCTTGTGCTTGTGCTTGTGCTGGTGCTGGTGCTGGTGCGTCCGCGACTGCAGCCTCTGCAGCGGGTGCGGCCTCTGCAGCCACTGCCTCGGTGGCGTCCGGTGCTGCTGCCGGCGCGCCCCCGGCGGATCCGTCGTCGATAACGGCCAGTTCGGAACCGACCTCGACTGTCTCGTCCTCGGCGACGGTGATCTTCGACAGGATGCCGGCGACGGGCGACGGGATTTCGGTGTCGACCTTGTCGGTCGAGACCTCGAGCAGCGGTTCGTCGACGGCGACCTGGTCGCCTTCCTTCTTCAACCAGCGGGTGACGGTGCCCTCGGTGACGCTCTCCCCGAGGCGGGGCATCGTGACGGAGACCGACATGAGGGCTATGACTCCCTGGTTGAGGACGCGGAATGACCGTTTAGTTGGAGTAGGGCGGCTAGCTGTGCATGTGGAGCGGCTTGCCGGCCAGGGCCATCAGGGCCTCGCCGATCGCTTCGGTCTGCGTCGGGTGCGGGTGGATCAGCTGAGCAACCTCACTCGGCAGCGCCTCCCAGTTGTAGATGAGCTGGGCTTCGGCGATCAGTTCGCTCACGCGAGCACCGACGATGTGGATGCAAACCACGGGGCCGTCGGCAACTGCGATCACCTTGACCGCGCCCGACGTCTTCAGGATCTGGCTGCGGCCGTTTCCGGCGAGGTCATAGGTGAGGGTCTTCAGGTTATCGCCGTACTTCTCCTTGGCCTTCACCTCAGTGAGCCCGACTGAAGCGACCTCGGGTTCGGAGTAGGTGATGCGCGGCACGCCGTCATAGTCGATCGGCACGGGGGACAGGCCACCAAGACGCTCGGCGACCAGGATGCCCTCGGCGAAGCCGACGTGCGCAAGTTGCAACGTCGGGATGAGGTCGCCGACCGCGGAGATCGTGGGCACGTTGGTCTGGCAATACTCGTCGACCAGGACGAAGCCTCGCTCGGTCGCGACGCCGTTCTCTTCATAGCCGAGGCCGGCGGACACTGGGCCACGGCCGACGGCGACCAAGAGGTACTCGGCCTCGATCGTCTTGCCGCCTTCGAGTGTCACGACGACGCCAGCGTCGGTGGTCTTGACGCCCTCGAAGCGGGAGCCGAGTTCGAAGTTGATGCCGCGGCGGCGGTACGCGCGCTCGAGGAGCTTCGAGCTTGCCTCGTCCTCCAAGGGCAGCAGGTGCGGGAGTGCCTCGACGATGGTGACCTCTGCGCCGAACGACCTCCAGACGCTCGCGAACTCGACGCCGATCACGCCGCCACCTAGGACGACGACTGAAGCAGGCAGCCGGTCGAGCGCCAACGCGTGCTCGCTGGTGATGACCCGGTCGCCGTCGATCTCGAGACCCGGCAACGATCGGGGCGCGGAGCCGGTCGCCAGCAGGACGTGCCGGCCCTCGTACCGCTGCCCGGCGACCTCGACCGCTGTCGGGGAGACCAGCCGGCCCTCGCCCTCGATGTAGGTGACCTTGTTCGCCTTCACCAGGCCCTGGAGACCCTTGTACAGGCGGTTGACCACGCCGTCCTTGTAGGCGTGCACGGCAGGAACGTCGATGCCGTCGAAGGTTGATTTGACGCCGACCGCTGCGCCGTCGCGCGCGCCGTCGGCGATCTCGGCCGCGTGCAGCAGCGCCTTCGTCGGAATGCAGCCGCGATGCAGGCAGGTGCCGCCGACCTTGTCCTTTTCGATCAGTGCGACCGAGAGCCCGAGCTCGCTCGCGCGGAAGGCAGCCGCGTAGCCGCCACTCCCGCCGCCGAGGATGACCAGGTCAAACGTGCCGTTCTCGTCTGCCACGAGCACTCCTTACGCGAGTGGTTGCGCACCGACGGTGCCGCGCCTGCGGGATCGCCGCGGCGTCAACATCATTCTCCCACGCCGGTCCAGCCTGTGAGTCCGCGCGTCAGAGCAGCCCGTTGGCCACATCGTCGGCGAGCTGTACGAACGTGCGGACCGCAGCGCCGGTGCCGCCCTTCGGGGTGTACCCGTAGGGGTCGCCCTGGTTGAACGCCGGACCGGCGATGTCGAGATGCGCCCAGGTGATCGGCTCACCGTCGCGCTTTCCGACGAAGTCAGACAGGAAGCTCGCGGCGACCAACATGCCGCCGAACGACTCGCCCATGTTCGCGATATCGGCGACAGAGGAGTCGAGCGACTTGCGAAGCTCCGGGGGGATCGGCATCGGCCACATGTGCTCGCCGGCCCGCGTCGCGGCGTCGACCACCGCGTTGCGGAAATCGTCGTCGTTGGCCATGACGCCTGACATCCGGGTGCCGAGCGCGACAAGCTGCGCGCCGGTCAGCGTGGCGGCGTCGACGATCAAGTCGGGGAGTTCTTCACTGGCACGCACGAGGGCATCGGCGAGAACCAGCCTGCCCTCCGCGTCGGTGTTGAGCACCTCGACCGTCTTGCCGCCGTAGATGGTGATGACGTCGGATGGCCGCTGCGCCGAACCCGATGGCATGTTTTCGGCAAGCGGCGCCCAGCCGGTGACATTCACCGGAAGCTTCAGTTGGGCGATCGCGACCATCGCCATGACCACCGCTGCCGCGCCGCCCATGTCGGACTTCATCCACTCCATGGGCGTGGCCGGCTTGAGCGACAGACCACCAGAGTCGAACGTGATGCCCTTGCCGACAAGGGCGAGCGTCTTGGTCGCCTTGGGGTGCCGATACGCCAACCGCACGAGTCGTGGGGGATTCACCGAACCTTGTCCGACGCCGACGATGCCGCCGTAGCCACCCTTCTTCAGAGCTTTCTCGTCGAGCACCTCGATCGCAAGGCCGACCCGATTCGCTTCCGCCGTTGCGATCTCGGCGAACTCGCGTGGGTGCAGATCGGACGGCGGGGTGTTGACGAGGTCGCGGACCGCGCACACCGCGTCGCAGACGATCTTGGCTCGCGCGACGGCTTGCTTTGCCGATCGTTGCGGGTCGGCGACGAGCACCACGACTGACCTGACTGGCGGGAGGTAGCCGTGCAAGGTCGCGTTGCGGTAGCGCCGGTAGGAGTACGCGCCGAGCAACGCCCCGTCGGCGACTGCCGTCACGGATTCGTCGGTGATCGTGCCATCGGCGGCCGTGCCCAGCGAGATCGCGACTTTGCCTACGCCCGCGAGCGAGCGAACGGCTACGCCGGCGGCGCGGCGCAGCACCTCGGGTGCGAACTGCTGTCCCCGGCGCACGGGCGTGCCAAGGCCTACGACAACAACGACGGGTGCAGTCGTCGCGCCCAGCGTGGCGATCCGGTGGCATTCCCCGGCTTGACCGGTCGCGCCGAGACTGACCAGCGTGGCCACCAGTCGACGGCGCAGCGCGTTATTGATGGCTTCCGAGCCCGGAGCGAGCACAGGGCGCCCGTCCGGGCTTGCGGCGACGCCGACAACGACGGCATCCGCCTTGATCTGGTCGGCGGATTCGGCGGCGAGCGCGATGGCAGTCACGGCCGCCGATCGTATCCCGTTAGTGCTCGGCGACCGCGGGTTGCGGTGGTCCGCTGTGGTCGCGGGCGCTTTGTTCGACGGCCGCCACGTGGGTGCCCCGGCTCGGCAGCGTGAGTGCGAGCAGCGCTCCGAGCAACGCGATGAATCCACCGACGAGGAAGGCGCGGTCGAATCCCGAGCTCAGAGCGCCCGCGGTTCGAAGGCCCTTCGAGCGGTCAGTCGCAATCGTCGCGAGTATCGCCAGGCCGAGCGCACCGCCGACCTGCCGGGTGGTGTTGACCAGCCCGGAGGCGAGGCCCGCTTCACTGCGGTCGACCCCCATCGTCGCGGCGACGGTCACCGGCACGATGGACAGCCCGAGCCCACCGGACACGAGCATCATCGGAACCAGCACGTGGGTGTAGTAGTTGCCGGTCGCGGGCAGCCGCGACAACCACCACATGCCGAGGGCGGCCAGCGTCCCTCCGATCGCGATGATGCGGCGGGGGCCGACCTTGCTGACAAGCCGCGATGCTGTCTGGGCCCCGAGGATGATCATGAGCGCGCCCGGCACGAACGCGAACCCGGTCTTCAGCGCGCTGAAGCCGAGAACGTCCTGCATGTAGAGCGACAAGAAGAAGAACATCGAGAACATGACGGCGCCGACGGCAATCGCGATGCCGTTCGCCGATGACAGCGCGCGCATCTTGAAAATGCGGAGCGGCACGAGCGGTTGCGGCGAGTAGTGCTCAATAGCGACGAATGTGCCTAGCAACACAACACCGATGGCGAGGGTGATCAGGGTGCGCGGGGAGCCCCACGCGTGCTCGTTCGTGCTGACGATCCCGTAGACGATGACGGCCAGACCGCCCGTCACGGTGATCGTGCCGGGGATGTCGAGAGCGCGAATTGTGCGAATCTGACCGCGCGACTCGCGCAGGGAGACCCAGGCCGCAGCAAACAGGACGACCCCGATCGGTACGTTCACGAACAGCACCCACCGCCAGCTCAGCTCGTCGGTGAGAATGCCGCCGGCCATGACGCCGAACGCACCACCGCTGCCGGCCGTCGCGCTCCAGAGGCCGAGTGCGCGAGCGCGCTCCCGTTGCTCGGTGTAGGTCGTGGTCAGCAGGCTCAGCGTCGACGGGGCCAGGATGGCGCCGCCGAGACCCTGCGCCGCACGTGCGACTTCGAGCATCGTCCCGCTCTGCGCGAAGCCGCCGACCAGGCTCGCGCCGACGAAGACGATAAGACCGAGAAGGAAGATTTTCTTGCGACCGAACAAGTCACCGGCGCGGCCGCCCAGCAGCAGGAAGCCGGCGAACGTCAGCGCGTAGGCGTTGACGACCCATTGCAGCTCGCTCTGGTTCATGTGCAGCGACTGACCCATCTTCGGCAGCGCCACGTTCACGATCGAGATGTCGAGGACGACCATGAATTGTGCGGCGCAGGCGATGGCGAGCACTGCCCACGAGGGGATGTGCGCGTGGGTGGCTGACTCGTGCGCGGCGGGCGCAGGCGAAGGCGTACTGGTCGTGTTCTGACTCATCGGTAACCCCTGATGTGCGGCTGTCTACGGCGGGCGGGCGCCTTCGTGCGCAGAGCTGACTGCATCGACTCTAGGCCCCAACCTACGAACACCCTGAGACATTTCCGCGGGGAGGGTGGTCGCCTGGACGGAAGCGGTAACGTCCGCGCATGACAGAAGCGCCTCAGCACGCGGCCCCCGCTGACCTGCTCCGCTCGCCGCTGCACGACCGCCACCTCGCGCTCGGAGCAAAGATGGGCGAGTTCGGCGGTTGGACCATGCCGCTGGAGTACGCCGGCGGCGGCGTCATCGCCGAGCACACTGCGGTCCGGGAGAACGTAGGTGTCTTCGACGTGTCACACCTCGGGAAGGCGTCGGTGCGCGGCCCAGGTGCCGCCGCGTTCATCGATGCCACCTTGACCAACGATCTGTCGCGGATCAGCTCCGCGGAGTACACGCACGGCGCGCGCGGCGCGCCCTACACACAAGGCGCGCGCGGCGCCCAGTACACGCTCTGCGCCGACGATGCCTCGGGTGGTGTCGTCGACGACCTGATCGTCTACCTGCGCGGTGACGACGACGTCTTCCTCGTGCCGAACGCAGCGAACACTGCCGAGGTGGTGCGTCGGCTCGCGGCCGCAGCGCCTGATGGTGTCGAGGTGCGCAACCTGCACCGTGATTTCGCGGTGCTCGCTGTGCAGGGACCGCGCTCTCCCGAGTTGGTCGATGCGATCGGGTTGCCGTCGGAACATCCGTATATGTCGTTCATCGATACGGAGTGGACGTCGAATGCGGGCGTCCGCACGGACATCACGGTCTGTCGATCCGGCTACACCGGCGAACGCGGTTATGAACTGGTGGTTCCGAGTGCCGACGCCGGAGCGGTATGGGATCAGCTGTTTGCAGCTGGCGCGCCCCTCGGCGTCCGCGCTTGTGGGCTTGGTGCTCGTGACACGTTGCGCACCGAAATGGGTTACCCGCTGCACGGGCAGGACCTATCGCTCGACATCACCCCGAATCAGGCGCGGGTCGGGTGGGCGGTCGGCTGGAAGAAGCCTGCATTTTGGGGACGCGAAGTCCTCCTGGCTGAGCGGGCTGCGGGACCCAGCAGGATCTTGCGCGGGCTTGAGTCACTCGACCGCGGCATCCCGCGACCGCACATGGTCGTGAAGTCGCGGGACGGCGAGGTCATCGGCGAGGTGACAAGTGGCACGTTCTCGCCGACTCGCCGGGTCGGCATCGCGCTCGCGTTGCTCCGGCCCGACATCGTCGAAGGTGACGAGGTCGAGGTCGACGTGCGTGGCAGGCCATCGGCGATGCGCGTGGTGAAGCCGCCGTTCATTGAAGGGAGTCGCACGGTATGAGCCGGGCCGAACGCGTCGTCCTCATCGGCATGATGGGCGCGGGCAAATCCACGATTGGGGCGAGCCTGTCGAAGCTCACCGGCTGGCCTTACATCGACAATGACCAGGTCGTCGAGCAGATGGTCGGCATGCCGACCCGCGACCTGCTGCAGCAACGCGGAGTCGAGGCGATGCGCACGGCTGAATCCGCTGCCGCCATTCACGTTCTGACGATGCCGCCACCACTTATCGCCGGTGTGGCGGCCGGCATCGTGCTCGATCCGGCGGTCAGTGCACAAGTTCATGACGGGGCGTTCGTCGTCTTCCTGCGGGCCCGAATCGAGACGCTCGCGAAGCGGGTCGAAGGCACCTACCGGCCATGGCTCGGCGACGATCCCGAAGCGACACTGCGCAAGCTGTACGTCGGCCGCGAGCCGCTCTACGAGAAGCTGGGCCATCTGGTCCTCGATGTCGACGACACCTCGCCGGACGCCGACGCGCAGCGCATCCTCGACGCTTTCCGGGCTGCACCGGACTAGAACGCGACGCGGGTTAGTGGCCCATCGCGGTGATCAGGAAGCAGGTCATCGTGGCGACCTCGCCACATGCGCCGATCACGTCGCCGGTGACGCCGCCGAACCGGCGTATCGCGTGCCGGCCGACAAGTCGGGCCACCGCGAGTGCAGCGAGCACCGCCGCCAGCCGCTGAATTGCGCTGTTGACGCCCTCGATATTGGCGTAGACGGGACCGTAGAAAGTCGCGCCAGCGCACAGCACGAGGGTCCAGAAGATCGCGACGATCCTGGGCACCGAGCCGGCGACGAGCGCACCCATTCCGTCGGTGCGGGCAGCCTGGATACCGGGCGTACACGCCCACAGCATCGACACTCGTCCGACGACGACGCCGAGTACCAGTGCCTGCGTACCGCGGTGCACGAGCACATTGCTCGTCAATGCAAGGACGTCGATCCCCAGCACGCCGATGAGAGCAGCAGCTCCCAGCGCGCCGACGCGTCCGTCACGCATGATCGCGAGAGCTTCGTCGGCCGGTTTGCCCGAGGCCAGGCCGTCGACCGTGTCGGCGAGTCCGTCGAGGTGCAGGCCGCGGGTCAGCAACGCCAACGTGAGGATTGCGAGCGCCGAGGCGATGAGCGGACCCTCGAACACCGGATTGGCGTGCCGGATGTACAGCGTCGGGCCGGGATAGACGATCCTCGCGACGATGATCACGCCCGACGCGATCATGGCCAGAGCGGCGCCGATGAGCGGGCTCCATGCCATCGACGATCCGGCGATCCGTCGGTTGATCCGGCGGGTTTCCACCGGTGCGACGGTGAACATCGTCAAGGCGAGACGTAGGCCGGCAAAGTCAGCCACGGTTGCTGACGTTCGCCTCGCCGAAGGTCGCCATTCCGCCGAGGATATCGGCGGCCGCGGCCACGATCGGTACAGCTACCAAGGCGCCGCTGCCCTCGCCGAGGCGCAAACCCAGATCGATCAAGGGGGACAAACCGAGGGTGTCGAGCGCCAGTGCGTGGGCTGGCTCGACCGAGCGGTGGCCAGCCGCCCACCAGGCGGACGCGCCCGGCGCCAGCCGCTGCGCGAGCAGTGCCGCAGCGCCGCTGATCAGCCCGTCCAGAAGCACGGGGGTGCGGCGCACCGCGGCTTGTGCGAGGAAACCAGCCATAGCGGCGATATCGGCGCCGCCTGCGGCTTGCATTAGGACAAGTGGATCCTCGACTCCCTTGGCTCGCTCGATCCCGGCCGCCACCACCGCACGCTTGCGGGCGAGCCCGTCGTCATCGATGCCGGTGCCGCGCCCGGTCACGAGGTCAGCGTCGTGACCGGTCAGGACGCCGATGAGGACCGCGGCCGGCGTGGTGTTGCCGATCCCCATGTCGCCGGGGATCAGCAGGTCAGCACCGGCGTCGATCTCCTCGTCGGCAATCGCCTTTCCCGCGGTGACCGCTTGCACGGTTTCCTGTCGGGTGAGGGCATCCTCGATGTCGAGGCGGCCCGAGCTTCGCCGCACCTTCCACTTGGTGACCTCGGTGGGCAACACGAGGCCCGGTAGGTCGCTGCCCACCGCCATGTCGACCACCCGCACGCCGGCGCCCACGCCGCGGGCCAGCACATTCACGGCCGCGCCGCCCGCGACAAAGTTGGCGACCATCTGCGCGGTGACTTCGCTGGGATACGCCGACACGCCAGCAGCCGCTACGCCGTGGTCACCCGCGAAGATCACCACCCGGATGCGCGTGGGTGCCACTGGCGGGCAGCGGCCCTGAACACCGGCGAGCCACACCGAAACGTCCTCGAGCCTGCCCAGCGCGCCGGCCGGCTTGGTGAGCATCGCTTGGCGGGCGATCGCCTGCTCGCGAGCGGCGGTGTCGGGCTCGGGCACCGCGTCGAAGGTGACAGTCTCGAGGCTGCTGGTCACGTTGTCTCCTGGCCTGATTGGACGGCGGGTGGGTGCAGGAGCGACCGGCTGATGCCGGCCTCGACGACCAACACCTCGTCAGACTCCGCGGTGAGCCGGGCATTCAGGCTGCCGATCTCGTCGCGAAAGCGTCGCCCGCTCGGGTATGGCGGCACGACGCCTGATCCGACCTCGTTGCTGACCGCGACGACGCGCGCCGCCGTCGTCCGCCATGCGCGCACCAAGCCGTCTACCGCCTCGGCCACCTCGGCATCAGCGTGACGGGCTGAGGCTGCCTCGCCTGACCATAGGCCAGCGTTCTCCATGACCGTGGCGAGCCAGACGGTGAGGCAGTCGATGAGCAGGGGTGGATCGTCGGCGCTCGCCGCTGCTAGCAGTTTGGTGAGGGCGGTCGTCTCGACCGTCGTCCAGTGCGCAGGTCGACGCGCTCGGTGCACCGCGATCCGCCTCCGCCACTCGTCGTCCATTGCGTCGGTGTCGGCAGCCGCGGTAGCGACGTAGGTCACCGCAGGTGCCGCGGCCAACAGGCGTTCGGCGGCGAGGGACTTCCCGGAACGTGCGCCGCCGAGCACCAGGGTTCGCCGCGGCATGGTCCTCGCTGGTGTTGGAACAGCCGAGGTGTCGTCGAGTCGGATCACCGCGCCGTCCGGCAATAGCTCGGTGCCCATTGCAGCGAGGCGAGCACGCAGGATCGAGGGCGCCGGATTCCCGTGCCCGAGGTGGATCGCAACGATGCGGCTGTGGTCGTCGATCGCGTGCTCGCGTCGCAACCGGGCCAATGTCGTGGCGAAGGACGCGAGTCCGTGGTGGCCGGTGGCACCTGCGACCGGCCGATCGCCCCAGCTGTCTTCGAGCAGGAGCAGGTCGTAGCGCGCACCCGCAGGTGTCGTGAAACCCGGACCGGTGTCGGTTGCGTAGAGCAGCCGATGCGTCGAACTCGCCACGTCATAGATGACCGCGCCGTCACTGTCGTGATCGGCGGCGAGTGCGCGCACGGTGTAACTCCCAAGGGTCAGTACGTCTCCTGCGGCTACCGGCCGGAAATCGACCTCAGGATCAACAGGTGGCAGCCATAGCGAGAGTGCGGCTAAGGCCGACGGGGGTCCGACGACACTCAACGGTCCGCTGCCGGCCCATCGCCGAGCGAGCAGCGTCGCTCCGTTCGCATGGTCGTAGTGGTCGTGCGTCACCAGTAAGTAACGAACACGGTCGAGGCGGACGCCGAGGCGCACTGCCGATCGTGGGACGTCGTGACCGCAATCGATCAGCAATGCATCGTCGATCAACGCGGCGGTGTGCGCGCGGATCTCCCCTTCCGCGTAGGCCGCAGCACACGACGCGCAGTTGCAGAACGGATGCGGCCAGCCGGGTGCGTCACCGGTACCGAGCAGGGTGATGTCCATCAGCCGCGGTGGTCGCTGAGCAGGGCCGGCGTCGGTGACGGTGGCACGAACGTGACGGGTGCGGTGAAGGCGGCGCGACGTGCCGCTCGCCTGAGTGCAAGCAAGACGGCGCGACCGGCGACCAGCACGAGAAGGGCGTTGCCCAGTGCCCTGGTGAGATCCCAGCCGACCGAAGTCGCGACGTAAAATGCTGCGTAGTGATGGACCTCGGTAACCCAACTAGCCCCTGGTACGTAAGAGATTTGGGGTGACAGGCCACTGGTTTCGAACGGCCAGAACCACAAGTTGGTGATCGCGCCGTACACCATGCCTGCGGCTGCGCCATAGGTCGCGAGCATCGCGATCTCCAGCTTGCCGCGCAGCGGCGGCAGGCAGCCGGCGAACAGGCCGACCCATCCGGCCGCCAGCATCTGGAACGGCAGCCAGGGTCCGACGCCACCTGTCAGCAGCGCGCTCGCGAAGAGCGTGAGTGTTCCGAGGACGAACCCGAAGCCGCGTCCGAGAACGCGACCGGCCGGGATCAGCAGGAAGAAGACGGGCGAGGCGCCGGTGGCGTCGATGCCCAGTGGACGCAATGCCGCGCCGCACGCGGTGAGCACGCCGAGCAGTGCGATCGCCTTCGCGTCCATGCCGCCGTCGGCAACTTCGGCGAGTACCACCACGAGCAGCAGCGGCAACACGATGGCGAAGATCCACGGCGCGTCAGCGGTGTGTGCTGTGTTGACGTTCTGCGCCTTGCTGTGCAAGAGAAACGGCCAGCCGAAGGCGAGTACGCCGAACCCGCTGGCGACTGCTAACGCAAACGTCGAGCGAAGGTGCAAGCCGACAGCGGCCGGACGTCGAGGGGTGCGGGCAGCTATCGCAGTTGCGGCTGTCACTGTCACGGCGCCGCCTCCGGCGTCCGAGTCACCGCGAGCGTCGCTCGTACTTGCGCGACGGTCAGCCATGGAAGCGGCGCGAGGATCTTCGCGATCTGCGGCGCGAATGCCGGCGACGCCGTGACCACCTCGCGGGTCGGGCCGTCCGCGACAATCTCGCCGTCTGCGAGAACGATGGTTCGGTGACTGACCTCGGCCGCGAGTTCGACGTCGTGAGTAGCGAGGATCACTGCAGTTCCGGCGACAGCAAGTTCTCGCAGCACATGCACGAGGCGGGCCTTGCCTGGGTAGTCGAGGCCACGGGTCGGCTCGTCGAGCAAGAGCACGGTTGGCTTGCCGGCGATCACCAATGCGAGTGCGAGTGCGAGCCGCTGTCCTTCGGACAGATCGCGCGGGTGGGTGTGCCCGGCGATGCCGGGAGCGAGCCGGTCGAGTAGCGCACGAGCGTCCACCCCGGCGCCGGCGCACTCGTCGTCGACCGTGTCAGCCCAGAAAAGATCGGCGGGCTCCTGTGGCACAAGACCGACGTCGCGAACAAGATCCGAGCCACTACTGCGGTAAGGGTCGTGACCCGCGACAATCACTTGGCCTGCTATCGGACGGTTCAGCCCGACCAACTGCGCGAGCAGCGTCGACTTGCCGGCGCCATTGCGGCCCATCAGGGCGATGATCTCGCCTGGTCGCACGATCAGGTCGATGCCTCGCAGTGCAATGAGGTCGTCGTAGTTCGCTTGCAGTTTGCGCACCGAGACGACGGGCTCGCCACTGGCGGCCTGCCGCTCGTGCGGTGTGGGCATGGTGGCTAACTGGGTGCGTAACGCATCGGCTGCGCGACGCGCATCGCGTACCGACAGCGGCAACGGCGCCCACTGCACCAGCCGACCGAGCTCGACAACCGGCGGCGCAACAATGCTGTGCTCCATGGCTAAAGCCGGCGTGGTGTCATGCACGCGACCGTCGTCATCGACGTGCACGACTCGGTCCGCGTACTGGATGACGCGCTCGAGGCGGTGCTCGGCGGCAACCACCGTGATCCCGAGATCGTGCACGAGCCGAGTCAGCGCTGCAAGCACATCGTCGGCCGCTGGAGGATCGAGTGCAGATGTCGGTTCGTCGAGCACCAGAACGCGCGCGCCGGCCGTAAGCACCGAGCCGATGGCGACGCGCTGCTGCTCGCCGGACGACAGCGTGCGCAGCGGTCGTTGGCGCAGGCCGGTCAGTCCCAGTGAGTCGAGGATGTCCTCGACGCGACGCCGCATCACCGCCGGCGAGACGCCGAGTGATTCCATCGCGTAGGCGAGTTCTTCTTCGACGCTGTCGGTGACGAAGCCGGCAAGCGGATCCTGACCGACGTATCCGACGACGTCGGCGAGTTCGCGGGGCGGATAGCTACGGGTGTCGCGCCCGTCGACGGTGACGCGGCCCGCGAGAGTGCCGCCGGTGAAGTGCGGCACCAGCCCGTTGATGGCTTTCAGCAAGGTCGACTTGCCGGCGCCGGTCCGGCCGATGACCAACGCAAGTTCGCCGTCGGGGATCGACAACTCGACGTCGCGAATGGCCGGACCCTCGGCGTCCGGGTAAGTGACGGTGACCGCTTCGAAGAGAATCATCGGCCGACTCCCGCTGGTTCGGGGGAGTCTTGGACCGACTGCCGCGGCACAGAAATCCCTTGTAGGGCAGGGATTTGTGGCGACGTGGCCCATGCCGGGATCAGTGCAAGCACGAGACCGACCATGGCGGGCCATGGCAATTGCGGGACGACGAGTGGGTACGTCGTCGGGTGCAGTGATCCGGGATACAGGCGGCCCGCGACGAGCATGCCGGCCAGTGCCGCGACGCCGGACGCGACCACGATCCACTCGGATGCGTGCCATGAGTCAGGCCGGTACTTCGTCCGCGTTGGCTGCCGCCCCCCGAACAACACGGCACCACACGCGATCGCGGTGCCGAGCACAAGTAGGGGGAGCCCGATCAATGTCGGCGATGTCGCGTCGAGCAATTCGTAGACCGCGATGGCAACGGCGATGAGTCCGGCGACGACGGCGGCCGAGACCAGCCGTCGCCGCACCGCCGATACAGCTCCGCGCCTGCCAAAACCGCGAGAATCCATCGCGGCAGCGAGTTCGATCGAACGCTCCAAGGCGTCCTCGAGGACAGGCAGTGCAGTGCCAAGCCACGAGCGGACGCCGGACGACGGGCGTCCGCGTAGTCGTCGGGCTCGCCGGACCCGGACAGCAGCGGCAGCCAGCTGGGGTGCGAACGACATGGCGACGGTGATCGCGACGCCGGCTTCATAAAGCGCACCCGGCATCGCCCTCAGAAGCCGACGGGGGCTGGCCAACGCATTTGCCGAGCCCACACAGACCAACAGCGTCGCGAGCTGCAGGCCGCCGTAGACCGCGGTAAGCAGACCCTGCACCGTGATGTTTCCGCCGAGATGCAGGCCTGCGGCCCAATCAGGCAACGGAAGGGTCGGCACCCGCACGAGTACCTGACCGGTCGGCTGCGCGCCGAACACGATGTCGAACACGACGCGGACGACGAGCACCACGACGCCGAGTCGAAGGAACAGTGCGAACGATCGGGAGCTGTGCGGTGAGCGGCGCGCTGACACCGTGAACGCGGCGACGGCAACAAGCAGCAGCAGGACGATCGGATTCGTGGTCCGGGTCGCCGCCGTAGCCAGGGCGAGGGACCATGCCCACCACGCCCCTGGGTGCAAGGCGCGCGAGGGTCGACCCGCGTGCAAGCTCATGTGGCTCATCGTCCGCGCGCTCTCGTACGCCAGATCGCTGCACCGCCAAGGATCACGATGAGCGCGACGCCACCGATCGTCGTTGCCGCGACGCCGTGGCTGTGTCGCGCGTTCGATCGCAACGCCGCCAGCGAGAGCGCCGACACACTCGCTGGCGCGGGCACGCGCGACGGCGGTCCGATGGGCGACTGCGCCAGAACAGGCGACTGTGCCAGTCCGGACTGCAAGGCCGCCGAAGGCGCCGGACTGTTGGCTGCTGACGAAATCACGGCGGCCGGAGTCGCCAGCGCGGCGGTGGCCGATCGCGTCGTCGCTGCCGGAGTTGTTGGCGCATGGCTGCTCGCCGTGTGGGGACTCGCACGGGAGGGCGTCGGCGAGGGCGTGGCAACAGGTGCCGCGGGCTTGACCGCGACCGCAACCGCACACTCGGTCTTCGGGTAGCCGTCGATGCCACAGACGAGTCCGGCGTCTGAGCCGGTACCGATCCGGACGGCGGCTGCAGCCGCCAGGACGTCGGCACCAGTCTTGCCATCACGCACGTAGACGCAGCCGGGCACGACCGCGGCCGGCGGCTTCTCGTGGGCGGGCGCGTCGGTCGCGAGCCCGAAGTCAATGACGATGCCGACCCGCAAGTCGCCTGCCTTGGCAGGAGTCGACTTGCAGAGCGTCGCGAAGTCCGGCGCGGCTCGGGGCAACAGCCCGTTGCCTGCGTCAACCTGCACGGCGAATCGCCAGCCCTGAACCTCGCCGTCGACCGGGTACTCACTGGCCGGTCCGCGCTGCGAGTACTGCCAGCTCGTACCGTGCGGGCTCGTGACGTAATACGTCCAGTAGCGGTAGGCCGTAGTTGCGCTCGCCTGACCGGAAACCGTGATGACGACGGCGGCGCACGCCGCCAGGGCGGCCAGCCCGAAAGCAGCCGCCCTGGTCAGCGTCATCTGGTCAGCATCCGTGCTGGCGTACCCGGCGGCGGCTACCGCGCCGGCTCATAAGCACCGCGACGATCCCCAATCCGACGAGCGTCGCGCCCACGGCACCGAGCGGCATCGCGTCGCTCGAACCGGTCCTGGGCAGGGTGGCGACCGGCGTCGCAATCGGCGATCCGGAGGGCTCCACGGTCGGCGGCGCAGCCGAAGCGACCCGCTCGGTAGATAACAACGCGGTCGCCAGGTCGACGCCGCCGAACGCGGTGGGGTTGACACCGCTCCCGTGGGCGACCATTAGCAGGGTTCCCAACGGTCCGGGCGCATCTGCACCTGCTGTCTTCACATATGCCTTGGCGCCTGCTTCCAGTGCGGTCAGTGCCGGTGCGAGCACTGTGGTCCCGGCGCCGGCGGCCTCGAGGTCGATCACTGCGTTCGCCGTCGTCGTCCAATCAGTGCCGTTGCCGAACGCTGAGGGGATCGCCCCCTTCGTTGCTGTCAACCGCGCCGCGAGATATCTGGTGGCCGCCGCGGCCGAGGTTGCCGCGTCGGCGACCGTGGCCGGGCAGGCAGGCGTGGATCCAGTCGACGTTGCCGGGCTCAGCGGGAAGGCCGTACCGAGTTGGCCGAGCAACGCCTGGACTGTCGCGTAGTCATTGGCGTGCAGGGTGGCTTCACCCTGGGAGTCGTACGCACCGGCCCCGGTCGTCGCCGAGCACGCGATCTGTATCGATCGCAGGTAGTCGTCGCCGGTCTTACCGGTCGTCGAGGTGACGGTCGCCGGGTTGACGCCAGCCGAGGCCAAAGCGCTGAGTGCCAGGCCGGTGGAGTTTGCATCCGATGCGGCGGGGCCGAACGCGGTGTTGTCGTAGAACCCGCCGTCCGCCAATTGGAAGTGCTTGAGGGCCGCCACGGCCGTCGCTGTCGGCCTAACGAGGGCGACTAAGGCTTGAATCGCGATCGCGGTTGCGTTTTCATCCTCTGACGACGGCGTGCAGGCAACCGAGGTGTTCGCGCGGTATGCGGTGAATGCGCCGTCGGAGCATTGCTGCCTAAGCAACCATTCGACCGCAGGAATGTCGAGTACGTGACCGGTGTCCAGGAGGCCGAGGATCGCCAGGCTTTGCCGGTAGACGCCGTCGTAGGTCGGGTCCTCCGCACCGAAGAGACCGACGTTGGTTGGCGCGACGATCGCGATCGGTGTCGCCACCGGCGCCGGTGCTGGTGTTGCGGCCGCCGCCGTGGAGGCGAACAGCGTGGTCGCGGCGAGAGTCGCGGTGGCGCCGACCGCGATAAGTGCGGTGAGCGACCGGAGGGCAGACCCGGCCCTGCGGCTGCGTGCTTGCGGAAACTGCGCCGCTTGCGGGGAGTGCAGGGGCTCCGTGAGATGCGTGGATCCGTGCGACATCGAGTTCCTCTCGGGACGGGCCGCGGGTTCACGGGGTAGCTCCCGGCCCTCAGACGCCCCTGACAACACAAACCCCACGAGCGCAAACGGCGCAGCGTGGGGGCGTTGACGGGTCGGTGCGACCCGGGCTCCGCCCCGCGAACCTCGACGGACGAATGGAGCCGATTCGCATCCGGCAGGTAATCCGGCTCGCCGTACCAGTGAAAGAACTGGTGCGGCCTACGGTTGCGGGTCAGCGCCGGCATTAGACCGGCTTCCCCTGAACGCGGATGCGTTTTCAGTTGTGAGCGCGAGCAAACCACGAGGCGGGGCGCGCAGTCAAAGGAGGCGGTCAAACCGTCAAAGGGAGTGAGAGCAGTGCGACGCGCTAGCCTGCGGTGCGGTTTGATGAGGGACGCCCTCTGTTCGAGGACGCTGTTCGAAGACGCTGTTCGAAGACGCGAGTTGATCGGGGAGTGCGATGGTCGGCTGGTCATGGCGGTATGAGAGTGCTGACGGTGAACCCGTGGCACCCGCCGACCTGGCGCCCGCGGAAACCTTCCCGACTCAGTCGGACGCCGAGTCGTGGCTCGGCGAGGAATGGCGGCCGCTGCTCGCGGCGGGCGTTGCTCGGGTGAGCCTGCTCGAAGGCGATCGGGTTGTTTACGGACCGATGAGCCTCGACCCCGCAACCTGACCGTGCGAACTGAACCTGGGAACTAGGGCCTTTTAGCCAGCCGCTCTGTCTTGGCGGGATCCCGCTCGATGATCGGACCGAGGACTTCGTCGATTCGAGCGAGCAGATCGGCCTCGAGCTTGACTCCCAATGCTGTGACATTCTCGGTGATCTGTTCAGGCTTGGTGGCGCCGATGATCGCGCTCGACACATTCGGGTTGTGCAACACCCACGCGAGCGCGAGACGTGACAGCGGTAGACCGGCTTGTGCTGCGAGTGGCTCCAGGAGCTGAACGCGCGACAGGACGTCGTCTTCCAGGTAGCCGGAGATGAACCTTGCGCCTCCCTTGTTGTCGGTAGCCCGCGACCCCTCGGGCGGGGCTGCGCCCGGCTTGTACTTTCCGGTCAGCACTCCTTGCGCCAGCGGTGAGAAAACGATCTGGCCGATACCTTCGCGCTCCGACAACGGGACGACTTCGGCCTCGATGACCCGCCACAGCATGTTGTATTGCGGCTGGTTCGACACGATCCGGTCGAGGCCCATGTCGTCGGCGATACGCAAGGCCGACGCGAGCTGGTCCGCCGTCCACTCGCTTACGCCTATGTAGTTGACCTTGCCTTGCCGTACCAGGTCGTCGAACGCTCGCAACGTCTCTTCAAGCGGGGTTTCGGCATCGAAACGGTGCGCCTGGTAAAGGTCGATGTGGTCGGTCTGCAGCCGGCGCAGCGATGCGTGGCAGCTCTCAATGATGTGCTTGCGCGACAGCCCGCGGTCGTTGCGACCAGGACCGGTTGGGAAGAAAACCTTCGTGCACAGTTCGTACGACTCGCGACGGGTGCCGGCGAGGGCATCGCCGAGAACGGACTCTGCCCGAGTTCCGGCGTAGACATCAGCGGTGTCGAATGTGGTGATGCCAACGTCGAGTGCGGCTGCGACGCATGCTTTCGCGGCGTCCGCCTCAACCTGCGACCCGTGGGTGATCCAGTTTCCGTACGCGATCTCGCTGACGATGAGGCCGCTCTTGCCCAGGTGTCTGAATTCCATGAATTCGACCCTATGCCGCCGTGGTCGAGGGTGCGGCGGCCGGTCGGGCGATGCGCTCGGTCAGATCTTGGCTCCGCGCGCGACCCGCGCACCCGGCATCCGCATTCGCCGAAATTGCAATGCCCGCATGGCCGCGTACAGCCCGATGCCCCTCGTCGGCTCGTTGGGAAAGCGAACGGCGACCTGTTGGCGGATCGCCCGCGCCATCAGGATCGAGTCGAAGACCGAGCCGAGGATGTAGGCGTAGAGGGCGAACGTCGTGATGAGAACGACGATCTTGACGTGCGGAAACACGAATCCGAGCAGGATGACGGGCACCGCGACGGGCACAAAGAGGCCGAGCACGTTGCGCCGCGAGTCGACGTAGTCGCGGGCGTATCGGCGCGCTGGGCCGCGATCGCGCAGCGATAGAGCGCTGTCGTCGCCTCGGCGCATCGCCTCGCGTCGCACCCGGGCCTGCTCGGGGGTTAGCCGGCCGCCTTTGCCGGTGCCGCGCACGGCTCGTCCGCTGGCACCGATGGCCGAGACCTTCCGGGCCGCCTCGGCTTCGCGGCGCTTCGGAGTCGCTTTGCCTTTAGTGGGCGGGGCAACAGCCGTGCCAAGCGGATCCCCCGGGTTGGCCACCCCGGCAGCATCCTTCGTTCCGCGTCCGAACACGGAGCACAGGCTACTGCCCGGGAACCCTCTGCCGGTGCGGTCCGTCGACACATAGGGTGGAGACGCTCGTCGAGACCGCCAATGAAGGAGCCGGCACCCATGGGTGTGATGAAGCGCATGTCGCTCATCTTCAATGCCAAGGCCAACAAGGTCCTTGACCGCGCTGAAGACCCGCGCGAGACGCTGGACTACAGCTACACCAAGCAGCTCGAGCTGCTGCAGAAGGTCCGGCGTGGCGTTGCCGATGTGGCGACGTCCCGCAAGCGGCTCGAACTCCAGGCGACTCAGCTGCAGCAGCAGGCCGACAAGTACGACGGCCAGGCCCGCGCGTCCTTGGCCGCGGGTCGCGAAGACCTCGCCCGCGAAGCGCTGACCCGCAAGTCGGCGCTCACCCAGCAGATCAGTGACCTTCAGACCCAGCACGCGCAACTGCTCGCGGAGGAGGAGAAGCTGACGTTGGCGTCGCAACGTCTCCAGGCCAAGGTCGACGCGTTCCGGACGAAGAA
>DATCDK010000163.1:0-22799 GCA_036510735.1 Acidothermaceae bacterium
GATCATGGGCTCGATGAAGCCGGGATGGTTGAAGTACTGCCGGAGCCGATCGACAGCCGGCGCGCCATCGCCGACTTCGGCGCGCGCCCGCTCGATGGCGTCGAGGTACTGACGGCAGCTGGAATAGCTCGCGTACGCAGACGTCAAGAACGCGATGGCGTTTGTGATGCCGTCGTCGCGCATCTGGGCGAGTACGTCGGGCAGTGTCGGCGCCCAGTGCCGGTTTCCCCAATACAAAGGCAGCCCGACCCCGTGCTCCTCGAACTCGTCGCGTAGTGCGGCAAGGAGAGCACGGTTCTGGCCGTTGATCGGGCTCACTCCGCCCATGCGGTAGTAGTGCTGGGCAACGTCGACCAACCGCTCCCGGGCCACCCCACGACCGGCGGTCACATTCTCCAGAAATGGCATCACGTCGTCGGGCCCTTCAGGACCACCGAATGAGACGAGGAGCACGGCGTCGTAGGGTCGCATCTTTCGATCTTCCCAGTTGCCGATGGCTGACCGACGAAAGGCTCCAGTGTGCACGTCCTGCTGATCGGCCCACCTGCTTCGGGCAAGGGCACCCAAGGCCGCCGCATCGCGGCTAGGTACGGGGTCACGTACCTGTCCTCCGGCGAGATCTTGCGCAAGGAGGTCGCCACTGGCACCGAGCTTGGCAAGCGGGTCGCCGACGACCTAGCTGCCGGCGATCTGGTGCCCGACGAGCTGATGCTCGAGGTCCTGCGGGCGCCCTTGCAGGCGGCACTGACCAGTGGCGGGTACGTGCTTGATGGATTTCCTCGCAACGTCGCACAGGCACGCGAACTCTCGGCGTATGCAGCGGAGCTGGGTGGCATTCCGGACGCGGCCGTGTGGTTCGACGTCGAGGACGCCGAGTTACTGCGACGTACCCGCAGCCGCGCGCTAGCGGAAGGCCGCGTCGACGATGTCGATGCGGTCGCCCGGCACCGCATCGACGTGTACGCCGCCGCGACCGCACCCCTCATCGACCATTACCGCGCACAACAATTGCTGATCCGCATCGACGCCGCGAAGCCCGTCGACGAAGTCACCGACGTCGTGCTGCAAGCACTCGAACCCTTCAAAACAAAGGGAAGTTAGAAGACTTTCGATCAGCCGTGCGTCAGGCGCATCCACATTGACCGGTGCAGCTCGGCGTCCGGCGCAGCACCGGGTCTGCTGTCTGCACGCCGCGTACACAAAGCGCTCAGCCAACTCGCAACCGCACCGGGGTGCTCTTCGAGGTCGCTCAATGGAATCGCCGCGAGGCTGACCGCCAGCTGCGCGAACGTCGGTGCATCGACATCGGCCGCGAGCTCGCCCTCGTCGACGATCTCAAGAGCGAGGTGCGCAAGCGGGCAGTAGAAAAACAGCAGCCGGTCATGCAGGGGCACGAACCGATGCCACGTGAACGGACTCGCTTCGAGGATTCCCCACAGAACGTCCGCCGCGGCGATGTGTCGCGATGACAGCACTCCGAGTGGCTGATCACCGCCGAGTAGATACGGCGCAACAGCTGCGGCGACGGCGAGGCTGTCCTGCGGGTCGATCACGAACAGCTGAGCCGTGATCGGATCGAAGTGCCCAAGCGCTCCGCCGGTCGCGCGGCTCACCTCAAGCACGGCTCCCTTAGGGCGTGGTTGCACGGCGACGACCAGACTGCTCACTCTCGATCTTTCGGCCGACGGCACCCGCTCCCGCTCGCCCGTTTGGGGTGCGGCCAATGCCACGAACGTCCGCAATCGCTACCCGATTGGCCCAAGGACCGGTCGGCGCGGCAGACTGCCTTCGGATGCAGCTGGGCACATGGGGACGCATCGATAGTCGGTGAGGAGGTCAGATGGCGGAGCTGCGGCTGGTAGGCGTGAGCGAGGACGGCGAGCGCCTGGTCCTGACCGACGACGCCGGTGTCCAGCACACGATCGTCATCGACGAACGACTTCGGGCCGGCGTCAATGGCCACCTCTCGCGGCTAGGCCAGCTCACGATGGCGCTAGAAAGCCGCATCTCCCCACGCGAGATCCAGAACCGGGTGCGCAGCGGCGAGTCGGCTGAGCATGTCGCAGAGAGCGCCGGAGTCCCGCTTGAACGGGTCTTGAGGTTCGTCGGGCCGGTGCTTCGCGAACGCGAGCACATCGCCGACCAAGCCCGACGCGCGCGGTTGGCTGGCAGCAGCGGCCCGACGTCACTGCTTGGTGACCTGGTGACCAGGGCCGCGAGTAGGCGCGACGTCGACGCGGACGATGTCGACTGGGACTCCGCACGCCGTGAAGACCAAACCTGGGTCGTCACCACCACATGGCCTGACGGCACAACAGCGATGTGGGCGCTCGACCTCCTGCGCCATCAAGCCACCCCGCTCGACGCCGCAGCCCGCCGAATCAGCGGATCCGTCGACGAAGCGATCGAGGACTCCAGCACGTCGTCTCGAGGCTTCCCCGACATCGCGAACTCCCCTGACTTCGCGCGCTTCGATGCGAATCAGACAGATGCCGTGCGGCTCGAGAACGATGACGACACCGGCGCCAAGGTGCACCAGTTCATCCCGCGATCAGTGCCAACCCCAGTCGAAGATCTGCCGCCTAACGACACGGCCGTCGAGGACGTTGTCGAAGACATCGAGTTGGACGACGAGGTGTTGGCCGACGTCGACGAGCCATCCGCAGCTGACGCCGCGGCCGATGACGATGAGGCGGTCGCGTCGACGGAGCCGACTGCCGAACCTGCGGCAGGCACCCCTCGACGACAGGGCGGGCGCGCAGTGCGACGGGCCGCCGTGCCGAAGTGGGACGACATCATGTTCGGGATGAAGCCGAAAGACGGCTCTTAAGCCTCTGAACTGCGGTTATATCTTCGCGGCCGCAGGGCACCCGCTGCTACCGCCGCAACCACGAAGAGCACAGCCACCAGCCACAGGGCACTCAACAGGCTGGTCTCCTGGGCCAGGAAGCCGACGGCCGGCGGACCGGCAAGGTTGGCGAAGTAGCCGATGCTTGCGACCACGCTGACGCGGGCTGCCGGGTTCGGGCCGCTCTCGGCGGCGGCGGACATACCGAGCGGGAAGCCCATCGACACGCCGATTGCCCAGAGCAGAACTGCGATCAGCATCATCGCGGGGTTCCCGACCAGGATGAACAGCGCGATGCCCAGGATCCCCACGATCGAGGTGATCCGTACGGTCCGAACGCGGCCGAGCCGGTCAACTACGGGACCACCAAACACCCGGGCGGTGGTCTCACCAATCGCGAACGCGGTAAAGAACAGCGCGGCTATCGCGGCCGGGCGGCCGTGACCCTCAGTGGCGGCCAGTGTGAGCCAGTTGTTGGCCGACCCCTCGCCGAGTTCGGCGCCGAGCATCACGAGACCGATCATCAGCAGGGTCCAGTCGGTCCAGCCGAGCAGCCAGCCTCGGAACCGGGCTGCCCGAGGCAACCTCTCCGCGGCACTCACCTGCACGTCACGGGATCCGTCGGGAATCGCGGCGGCGGCGACGAGGGCGATCACCACGATAAGAGCCGCCTCGCCGCTGAACTGCACAGCCGGACTCACGTTGAGCGCGGCACAGCCGGCGCCGATGCCGGAGCCGAGCGCGGCGCCCGCGGACCACGCCCCGTGCATGAAGGGCATGAGCGTGCGGCCGAACGCGCGCTCAATGGCCGCTCCTTCGACATTGATCATCACGTCGAGCGTGCCGATCGCCAAGCCGGCGAGCACGAAGCCCACGGCAACGACCGGAACGGACTTCAGGGCGCCGGCACCGACTCCGACGACTGTCACGGCCACGGCGATCAGCAGCATGGCCGCGGGGAGCGCACGGCGGGGGCCAAGCCAGGCCAGGATCGGTGTGGAAATCAACAGGCCGGTAACCGACCCGACGGTGATGCCCGCGAGAAGCACGCCGAGACCGCCCGTGCCCAGGTTCAAGTCTGCGCGTATCGCGGGCAAGCGTGGGCCCCAGGTCGACAGCGCAATGCCGCCGACAGCGAAAGCTGCGACGATCGCGTTGCGCCAACGGACCAACGTCGGCCGATCGAAGTCCTCGAGAGATATGATCGTTCGATCAGACATAGCGATCATTCAATCACGGAGATCGGCGGTCGGCGCATGGGGAGCAAGGTCCGGCAGAAGGAGATCCTCGACGCGCTCCATCGTGACGGTCGTGTCGAGGTGCCCGAACTGGCCGAGCGTCTCGGGATCTCGGCGATCACCATCCGACGCGACCTCGATCAGCTCGCTGAATCCGGTGCACTGCGGCGCGTGCGGGGTGGCGCGGTCACGAACTCTCTGCGGGGCGAGGGGCTTCCGTTTGAGGTTCGCGCCGTCGACGACTCTGCCCTCAAGGCGCGTCTGGCCCGGGCGGCGGTCGCTCTAATCGCCGACGGTGAGGCGGTAGCGGTCGACAGCGGCACCACAGGGGCGGCGGCCGCTCTCGCCCTCGCGAACCGGAGCGTCACGGCGATGCCGTTCTCGGTCCAGGGCATCGCCGCGCTCGCAGCCGGTTCCGGTGTCACCCTGCTGCTACCAGGTGGCTCGGTGCGACGCCCCGAGGGCACGATAGTCGGCCCGCTGGCCCAGCAGACCCTTACCGCCCTACGGTTCGACACCGCGATCCTGACCTGCTGCGCCGCCGCCCCCGAGGTTGGTGTCACGGCATACGACGTTGACGACGCCGCCATCAAGCGAGCCTTGCGTCACGCATCTGAGCGCACGATCCTGATCGCGGAAGGGGCCAAGTTCACCCGTAGCGCCATGGCGGTCGTCTGCCGCCTCGACGAGGTCGACGTGTTGGTCACCGACGACTCAGCACCAGCCGAGGTCCTCGCCGGCCTGAGCGAGAGCGGCGTCCACGTCGTCACCGCGTGATCACCGCTGCCGCCGCGTTGCACATCACCAGGTCATGCGGGATCGCTGCGGCTGCGGATGTATCAGGCGAGCGCTGCGGCGCTCTTCTTTGTTGAAGCCGGCGGTCCGTCGGCTGAAGCGAAGCGCAGCGAACGACCCCAGGAGAGCGCGTGACCGTCATGGTGACTGCCGACAAGCTCATGGTCGCCCTCATCCGCGGGCGCACCCGCTCCGTGCCGGATGAGGTCGACGCCAACGTCGCCCGAGCCCGTAGCCGCGAACGGATCCTGCTCGTTCAACGCACCCTCGCCCGGCGGCGGCAACGCGTCATCGCGGCCCGGCGGCTTCAATGACAGGCACCCGCACGACACCGACGACTACTCCAACTTTCGCGGCCACCGCGACCAGCGCTGCGTGCGATCATCACGAAACGCGCACCATGACAATCGCGGCATCACGGCCCAAGGAGTAGTCATGCATCTGGAACGCAACGACGCGATGTCTCGTCTTCTCGACCGCCATCCCACGATCGAGCACGTGCCTGGGAGCTCCGGTCAAGGCACGCTCATCAGGCGCGACCAGCTGCTGGTGTCAGGCCGCGACGCCGCCGCGGTGGAGGAACGAGCCGGTCGATGGTTCGACAGCCGCGAGGACGACGCAGAAACCGGCGTCGCCATCCTCCGCCTGCGCCCAGGGGTAGATGTGTGCGATCTCGCCGCAAACCTGTCTGGTGCCACAGCTCACCGCACGCTGAACGCCGGACCCAACCACGTTCTAACCGCTGCTCCGAACTGGGCGCCGGGGCCGGCCGACGAGCCGGTGCCAGCCGACGCCGTCGCGGCGCCACACTTCCCATCGACGCCACCCACTCGCCCGATCACGGTCGCGATCCTCGATACCGGCATCTCTCCGCACCCGTGGTTCACCGGCCAAAACTGGTACAGCTCCTGCGGCCCTGAGGTCCAAGAGGTCCCGGATGCCGACGACGACACTCGGCTCGACTCGGTCGCCGGTCACGGCACCTTCATCGCCGGCGTCGTCGCGATGCACGCTCCCGCTGCCAGCCTCACGATCGGCAAGGTCATTGCGGGCGACGGCGTCACTGACGAGCTTCGTCTCCTGCGGGGGCTGGCCCGGCTGCGCACGCACGCTCACCACCACCGGACGCCCGTTGACGTCATCAGCTTGTCGCTTGGTTGCTACACCCACGACGACAAGCCCTCACCAGTTCTCGAGCACGGGCTGCATGCCTTCGGTCACGAGACGGTCGTCGTCGCGTGCGCCGGAAACTTCAGCAGTGATCGCCCTTACTGGCCAGCAGCGATGAAGCGCGTGGTAGCCGTCGCCTCGCTCGATGCCGACGGCTTCGGCCGGGCGGAGTTTTCCAACTACGGCTGGTGGGTCGATGCCTCCACCGTCGGGGAGAACGTGGTCTCCAGCTTTTTCACGTTCGATGGCCCGGTCGGCAGCTCTGCTTCCGCAGAAGACTTCACTGGCTACGCGGCGTGGAGCGGCACCTCGTTCGCCGCACCACGGGTTGCGGCCGCTATCGCTGCCCGTGCCGCGGCGCAGAGCGTTTCCGCTTCAGCCGCCGCCGCCGAGATCCTCGACCCGACGCAGCACCCCTCGATGCCCGATCTCGGCGTACTGGTCGACCCATGAGCCCAAGTGACTCCAGAGTCGTCATCGTGAGCGATATCGTCGTGACCCTGCGCAACCCGCGACCCGCGGGCCGAACCGACCCCATCGGGAGGGCCCTGCCGTGCTTGAGCTCAGCATTAGCGAGCTCCTCGAGCAGGCCGCGGCGGGCAACAGCGGAGCCTGGGACGAGATCGTCAGTCGTTACTCCGGTCTGGTCTGGGCGGTCTCGCGCGGATTCGCCCTTTCCATGGCCGATGCCGCGGATGTCAGCCAGACAACGTGGTTGCGGCTCGTCGAGCACCTCGGAAAGCTGCGCGAGCCCGAACACCTCGGCGGCTGGCTTGCCACGACGGCACGCCATGAATGCCTGCGCACGCTACGCAAGGGCGGCCGCGAAGTTGTCGCGTTCGATGCCGGTATCGACATCGAGTCCGGCGAGCCGACGCCCGAAGCAGTTGTTCTGCACGACGAGCGGGATCGACTCGTCTGGTTGTCGTTGGGCGAGATTCCACAACGCTGCCAGGTGTTACTGCGCGCCCTGTCCAGCTCGCCACCGCCGAGCTACGACGAGGTGTCCGCAGCACTCGGCATGCCGATTGGCAGCATCGGCCCGACCCGGGCACGGTGTCTCGACCATCTCAAGAAGCGGCTGCGAGCCCATGAGGTCGATACAAGGACGCGGGAAGGGGGCGCGTGATGTCGGAGCCAACTACCGACCCGATGTACGCCACGCTCCGTAACGTGATCGACCATGCCGACCCAGTGCCGCAGGCCGTCGTCGACGCGGCACGCGCTACGTACACCTGGCGGACCATCGACGCCGAACTCGCCGAACTGACGGCCGACTCCGCGATGGCCACTGCGGGCGTGCGATCAGCATCTGCACCCCGACTCCTGACCTTTGAAGGCGCCGGTGTCGAGGTCGAAGTCGAGGTTGCGCACACAGGCTCGACGAGGCACCTGTCCGGACAACTGGTCCCCATGGGGCCGGCCCAGATCACGGTCCGCTGGTCGAACGGCTCACATGAGACAACCGCTGACGATCTGGGCAGATTCGCAGTCGATCGCGTGCCTGCAGGCAGCGTGAGTCTCGCAATCCTCCGGACCGGCGCCGACCAGCCGATCGTGACGAGCTGGATCTCCATCTGACACGCTGCGCAGCATGTCGGTGACTAATCAGCCGGAGCTGACGCAATTGCAGCGCCGAGCTGAAGCGGTCTACGCCCAAGTATGGGTTGCACCCGCTCGCGCCGAAGCAATCGCGCGGCGACTCATCGATGAAGCCGGGTCGGACCCGACCGCGCAGGTGATGGCAATGCGTGCGTTGGCTCTGACCGTCCGCCTGTCCGCCGGGCCGAACGAGTCAATCAAGATCCTGCGCGAAGCCGTTCGCCTCGGTGAGCGACATCGCCTGGGTCGGTGCCTCGCGGAAGCACGAATGACTTACGCCGCACTACTTGCCGACACGGGTCGGATATCAGCCGCGCTCGCCGAGTGCGATCGAGCTGCGGAAGTCTTGAAAGGCAAGGATGCAGGGCCGTTGCTGGCCCAACGCGCGCTGATACTCGCCCGAGCTGGCAGGTCCGAGGAGGCGATGTCGAACTTTGCCCGCGCACTCCCCCTGCTGCGGGCGGCGAACGACGTCCATTTCCAATGCTTGCTCTTTATCAACCGCAGCAACTTGCTCGCCTACCTCGGACGACTGGCGGCTGCCGAGCGCGATCTTCAAAGCGGCATCGTGCTAGCGCGCACGCACGGTCTGCACGACCGCGTCGTCGTTCTGTCGGCGAACCTCGGCTTCCTCAAGGTCCGTGGTGGAGACATTCCTGCGGCGCTCCGGCTATTCGCGGACGCACTCGACGGAGCCGGCAAGTCGCAAGGACTTGTCGCAACGCACGACCGCGCGGAAGCGTTGCTGATCGCCGGAATGCCAGGAGAGGCACGCGAATCGCTCGAACGACGGGTCGACGATGTTGAACGCGCCGGGTTCGCGGTCGACCTCGCCGAGTGGCACCTCCTGCTCGCGCAAGCTGCACTGATGGAAGGCGAAGCTGAAGTCGCACGCGTGTCGGCGCAACGCGCGCGCACCGAATTTCGAGCACAGGGTCGAGCCCGGTGGGCATTGCTCGCGCAGCAGTTGGTGATCCGTGCGCG
This sequence comes from Acidothermaceae bacterium, assembly GCA_036510735.1. Lineage (GTDB taxonomy): Bacteria > Actinomycetota > Actinomycetes > Acidothermales > Acidothermaceae > PALSA-607. Next base: position 8,638 of record DATCDK010000163.1, read on the forward strand.
GTGGGCGTGCGGCGAGCGAACCACCGCTTTGTCGCGGGCGGCTCGAGACGCCCACGCGAAATTGTGGACGGCGGGGTGGCAGGTCGCGGCGCTGCATTGCCTCGTTGTCGCCGGGCGTATCGAGCTTGAGGCTGGCCGCCTCGCATCGGCGCGCACCGACTTGGCGCGGGCAGCACAGGCACGCAGATGCGGACCTGCCGACTTGCGCGCGGCGGCGTGGTACGCGGAGGCCATGCTGCGTCTGGCCTCGCACGACACCCGCGGCGCGACGACTGCGCTGAAGGCAGGTCTGCGTGTGGTCGACGACCATGCGGCGTCACTCGGTGCAACGGACCTGCGGGTGCACGCGACCGGACTCGGCACTGATCTCGCCGAACAGGGCGTCCGGTTGGCTGTCGAGTCAGGCAAGCCGGTCGCCGTCCTCGAGTGGATCGAACGCTTTCGCGCTGGCACGCTGCGCCGTCGACCCGTGCGGCCGCCGTCAAATGCACGGCTCGCAGGCGAGCTCGCCGACCTACGTCGGGTTACCGCCGAACTGGCGCAAACGACGGCCGACGGTGAAGACTCGCGCGGGCTGCGCGCGGAGCAGTTGCGTCTCGAAGAAGCGGTGCGGCACCGTTCGCGGCACGCCCGCGGCACTCGTGCTCCGGTCCGCGAGTTCGATGTCGAGGAGTTGCGCGCTGCGGTCGGCGAACGAGCATTCGTCGAGATCCTGCGCGTCGACGATGCGATGCTCGCCGTCACGCTGGTCGACCGGAAGCTGCGCTTGCACGCGCTCGGGTCGTATCCCGACGCGATGCGCGAACTCGAGTCGCTGCGATTTTCGTTGCACCGCCTCGCCCGCAAGCATGGATCGGCGACGTCTTTGGCCGCGGCGCGGCTCGGACTCATGCACGCTGCGGAATCCCTCGACGCCTTGCTGATGCGACCGGTGGTCGATGTCATCGGCGACCGTGAAGTCGTTCTCGTACCGACAGGGCAACTGCACGCGCTCCCCTGGCCGACGCTGCCGTCGCTGCGCGGGCGACCAGTTTCGGTGGCGCCGTCGGCGACCACGTGGTTAGCCGCCATGCGCGCCAATACTCCGACGCGCGCTCGATCCGGCCGACGCTCGGTGCTCGTTGCAGGACCGAATCTCGAACACGCGGAGCCCGAAGTCGCAGCTCTCGCGAAGCTCTACGATGCGCCGCAGATGTTCACCGGCGCCGCCGCAACAGCCGACATCGTTCGGCAAACCATCGACGGCGCCGAGTTGGTGCACATCGCAGCCCACGGGCGCTTTCGGGCCGACAACCCGCAGTTCTCCGCGATCGAACTCGCTGACGGACCGCTGACGGTCTACGACCTCGAGCGCATGCATCGCGGGCCACGTCGCCTCGTGCTTTCGGCGTGCGACTCGGGATTGTCAGCGGTGCACGCGGGAGACGAACTCATGGGCCTGGTAGGCGCCGTGTTTTCCTTAGGTACCAGCACATTGATCGCGTCCGTGGTCCCCGTCGCCGATGACCTCACCAAGTCGCTGATGGTTGAACTGCATCATGAGCTGTGCGCGGGCGCGACACCTGCTCACGCACTTGCGAGCGCGCAAACTCGGGTGCAGGTCGACGGGTTTGTTTGCTTCGGCGCTGCCTAACGTCAGTCGGCGCCCGTTGCGATCGGACGCGTACCGTCGGCGATCCAGTTCGACCACGAACCGACATACAGAGCCGGCGTCGGCAGACCGACGAGGGTCATCGCGAACACCGTGTGGGCGGCGTTCACGCCGCTGCCGCAATACGCGCCGACCGGCTCTCCGTCACCAGCACCGAGGGACTCAAATCGGTCTGCCAACGTCTCGCCATCAAGAAACTTGCCATCAGACCCGACGTTGCCCGTCGTCGGCAGGTTGACGGCGCCGGGAATATGGCCCGCGATCGGATCGACCGGCTCGACCTCACCGCGAAAGCGTTCAGGAACCCGGACGTCGATCAGCACCCCGTCGTTCGCCAGCCGCGCTGCGGAGTCGGCGTCGAGCACGGGCAATGCGCCAGAGCGGGCCACGAAGTCGCCGGGAACGACCACCGACTCCTCCGTGTTCACCGGCAGGCCTGCAGCGACCCAGCCCGCGTAGCCGCCGTCAAGGATCCGAACGTTGTCGTGGCTGAAGTAGCGGATGTCCCACCAGGCCCGCGCGGCAGGCACACCGTCTGCCGCGTCGTACACGACAACCGCACTGTCGCTGCTGACGCCGAGGCGTCGCATGAGGCCTTCGAAATCCGCCGGTTCGGGAAGCGGATGACGGCCGCCAGCCCCACGTCGTCCGGCTAGTTCGGTGTCGAGATCGGCGAACCGCGCGCCAGGAAGATGGCCGGCGCGGTACGCCTCGATCCCTGGCGGCCCAGCCAAACTCCATCGGACGTCGATCAGCACCGGCGGGTGATCACCGGCCAGCTCTACCGTCAAGGTCGCCACGTCGACCAGCAGCTCGGATCGAGGCGTCATCACACTGATCACCCGTTGCCGAACCCGAGCAGCGGCACCAACTGCTCCGCCGCGGTGACCGATCCGTGGTGGCCGAGCAAGCGTGCCTCGCGTGGGTGCCGGCGTGAGTCGACGACGGCAATGTCGTCTAACGCTGCGACCACCACATCGCCAATCCTTGCGCGGTATCGATCCGTGACAGGACCGAACCAGCCGGCCTCGATCGCCTCATCGCGGCTACACACGACGGCTCCGTCACCCAGGCATCCACGCCACCTCGCGAGAACGTCGTCGAGTGCGCCCTCGCGCAAGTAGAGGTAGCGCGCCCGAGGTTCGCCGCCCATCAACTGCACGCCGTCGAGCAAACTCGGGTCGACGTCGACGTCGACGCGACGAGCGGGTGGAACGTCGACCATGCCGTGGTCGGCGGTCACATACAGCCGACTGCCGGCCGGTAGCCGGTCGACGATCTGCTCGACCAGCCGGTCGACGAGCTGCAGTTGCAGTCGCCACGCAAGCGAGCCGACACCGTGACCGTGCCCGGTCCAGTCGAGGTCAGACACATACGCATAGACCAGACCGGGACGCCGCGCCGCGATGGCCGTCCCGAGTTGAGCAAGCGCGCCGGCCGCGATTTCGCCGAATGTGTCGGAGCCGACAAAAGAAGGGGCGCGCAAGACGGCCCTATCGAGACCACCGCCCTCAAATTCTCGCTTGGCCACTTCGACCACCGTCGTGCCGGCGGCCGCCGCAAGCTCGAACGCGGTCGGCAGTGGTTGCCAGCTGAGCGGGTCGACCTCGGCGTCCCAGCGCAACGAGTTCATCAACCTCGAGGTGCCAGGAATCGCAACCTGGTAACCGAGGATGCCGTGCGCGCCCGGCGGCAGGCCGGTACCGATCGACCCGATACTGACGGCCGTCGTCGAAGGGAACCCCGACGTCAGGTCGCGTCCGTCGTTACCACTGAGCGCGGCATGGAGCAACGGGGCATCGTCGGCATGCGCGCGGATCAATTCGGCGCCAAGACCGTCGACGAGAAGAATGCATGCAGCCATCGCCGGCGGCAGCGAAAGCACGCCAGTAAACGTGGGAGTGCCGAGCGAAGCCAGCACTGATGGCACCAGATCGGCGAGCGATGCGGACCCGTACCGTGGAATCGGCACCGTGCCCGGATGAACCACAGTCACCTGTCAGGCCCGCGCCCGCGCGGCCGCCTCTGACAAAACAGTCGCGAACCTAATCGCCTGGGTAACCACGGGGGCACCGTCGCCGTCCTGGCTCACCCGCAGGGAGAGGTCGTCGGCAGTCAGCGTGCCCGAGTAGCCGTGGTCGGCTTCGCAGGTCTCGTCGCCGCACGTCGCGGGCTCGAGATCGAGGTGACTGATCGCACCCCAACCAACGACGAGGGTGGCTTCACGATACGACGCGCCGGGCAGGTACTCGGCGGGATTCGCCACCATGGTCGTGAGCGCAACCGACGCGATGCGCGACAGCGGCACGACCTCGGTTGTGGTCGTCGCATGAGGGTAGGGGGTGAGCTCGCTCGCCGGGTGCTCGTCGGTGTGACACACAATGAGCCGAGTCGGTGTCGTCGCAAGAACCGTGACGTGTCGCCGGATGCCCATCGCATCGTCAAGCGTCGTCTCCTGATGGACGACGTGAGCCAGCGCCTGTTCGGTACCTAGCGTGCCGCGCAGCGAATCGGCCATGAGCTCGGGGTAGTAGCCGCTGTGATCGACGTCCGCCCAAAGCGCTGACTGAGCCGAATCGGCCGTGGTGTTGTCGGGCATGGGCCTATTCTCCCCTATCGCGGGCCGCGATGACGGCGACCCGCCCCCGACTCCTGGGCGCTCCGCGCTCAAGCCTCCGATGCCCAGAGGGCCGCGCCGATGATGCCAGCGTCGTTTTGTAGCTGAGCGACCACGACTTTCGTGCGCACCCCCTCAAGCAGTGGGACGAATTTGTCCGCCTTTCTGCTCACGCCGCCGCCGACGATGAACAAATCCGGCCGCAGCAGGGCCTCGAAATGGCGGAGATATTTCGACACCCTTCGGGCCCAGTGCTCCCAGGTCAGGTCTTCGCGTTCCCTGGCCGAATCGGCCGTTTTCAGCTCGGCGTCCTGGCCGTCGATCTCCAGATGCCCGAGCTCGGTATTCGGTATCAACTTGCCGTGGAGGAACAGCGCGCTGCCGATGCCTGTACCGAGCGTCAACAGCGCGACCGTGCCGCCGACGTCACGTCCGGCGCCGAAGCGCATCTCCGCGAGTCCCGCCGCGTCGGCATCATTGACGACGCGCACATCACAGTTCGTCGCGTCGGAGAGCGTGCTGGCTACATCGGCACCGATCCAGCCGGTATCGATGTTGCTTGCACTGCGCGCGTGCCCATCGATGATGACGGCCGGAAACGCAGCGCCTGCAAGACCGCTGTAGCCGAAGCTCGCGACGACCGCACCGGCCGTCTTCGCGATCTCCTTCACTTTCGCGCCTGCGGGTGTCACCAGCCGCACCCGCTCGCCGACCAGCTCACCGCGGCTCAGATCGACCGGCGCACCCTTAATGCCCGACCCACCAATGTCGAGTCCGAACACGTTATTCACTAGGCCTACGCCTGGTCGTCGGGGTCGTCGCCGTGATTGTCCCCGTCGTCGTGAGTGTTCCCCCCAGCCATCTTTCGAACCTGCTCAGCGACCCATCCGCCAAGATTCACCGTGCCGCTGCCAACGTCGCGCAAGAACTTCATCAGGGGATCTGGCGAACGATCGAACGACTGCTTGTACGACGCCGCAGCCGCCTTTACCTCATCGACAAATGACGCGCGCGGATCGTCAGCACGGTTGGGATAGTTGCCCGCGAGAATGCGTTCGTAGTCGCCCGACTCGACCCACCGCTTGATTTCCAGCGCACGCAGTACGGCGAACGGGTGCGTGGAGTTGAGGATGTTCAGAATCCGGATGACACCTTCGCGCGCGTCGCCGGTCGACTCGTACTCTTCTGCCTGCGCAAGGAACGCTTGCAGGTTCATGTCCTGAACACGCGCGCCGCCGGCCATCTTCATGTGCACGCGCGTGACAGCGCCGGGGTCTTGACTCACCAGCAGTCCCGCGCGATCACACGAGAGTTCCGCCTTGCGGTACCACTCCTTCAGTGCGGTAATCACTGCGCGAAGTCCGAGGCCGCCCAGGGGTATCGCGTTGCCGACTCCGCTAATACGCATCAGCGCGAACAACACCGACGAGTAGAGCGCGTGGCCGGACAGCACATGGCCAAGCTCGTGACCGAGCACGACCCGCAACTCGTCGTCATCGAGCAGATCAATGGTGCCCGTGCTGACGACGATGAATGGATTGTCGAGACCCAGCGCCCACGCGTTAACGCGCGGCTCTTGGTTGATGTACAGCTCAGGCACCTTGGTGATGTCGAGGATGCGCGCGGCGTCCTGGTAGATCGCGTAGATCGCGGGAAACTGCCGCTCGTCGACCCGCACGGCCGACGCGAGGTACATCATGCGCAAGCGCCGTTCGCTGAAGAAACCGAACATGCCTTTGAGCAGGACGTCGAAGCCCGGGACCCCGCGAAGGGTGACCAACGCGGCTCGATCAGCCGGATGCTCGTAGGCCCGTGAACTGATGCCGGGAAACGCGACACGGGCCCCATCCGGCCCGGCCGATTGAGCGGCCTTGTGAGCCGGTCGCGGAGTCGCCTTGCGAGGCCGCTTGGGGCCGGACGTTCCGTGCCCGTCGGATTCGTGCCCGTCGGATTCGTGCCCGCCGGGATCCCGCGCGTCAGCCATGCGTGCCACGCTACGCCTCGGTCGGCAGCCACGAGACAATGACCGGCATGGCACGCAAATCCGCATCCACACCGCCCCCTCCCCCGTCGTCCGAACAGATTGTCGACATCGACGTCGCCGAGGAGATGCGCGGCAGTTACCTCGAATACGCGTACTCGGTCATCTACAGCCGAGCCCTCCCCGACGCCCGCGACGGACTGAAGCCGGTCCATCGGCGGATCCTCTTCCAGATGGCGGCCATGGGGTTGCGTCCCGATCGTCCGCACGTGAAGTGCGCCCGCGTCGTCGGCGACGTCATGGGCAAGCTGCACCCGCACGGTGACACCGCCATCTACGACGCATTGGTGCGTATGGCGCAGCCGTTCTCGATGCGGGTGCCGCTCGTCGACGGGCACGGCAACTTTGGCTCGCTCGGCGGCGACGATCCGCCGGCGGCCTACCGATACACCGAGTGCCGCCTTGAGAGTGCGGCCGAGTTGATGACCGACGGCCTGAACGAAGAAGTCGTCGCGTTCGGACCAAACTATGACGGTCAAGAGGAAGAACCGGCGGTGCTGCCGGCGGCGTTTCCGAACCTGCTGGTCAACGGCGCGGCCGGCATCGCCGTCGGCATGGCGACCAACATGGCCCCGCACAATCTGGTCGAGGTCATCGCAGCCGCCAGGCACCTCATCAGCAAGCCCACCGCGAGCCTCGACGACTTGATGCGATTCGTGCCGGGCCCCGACCTGCCGACCGGCGGCAAAATTGTCGGCCTCGACGGCGTACGCGAGGCGTATGAGACCGGCCGTGGCGTGTTTCGCATCAGAGCCACCGCGAAAGTCACTGACGTCAGGCCGCGCAAGCGCGGCATCGTCGTCACCGAGCTGCCGTACGGCGTCGGTCCCGAAAAGGTGATCGCGAAAATCAAGGACCTCGTGCATTCGCGCAAGCTTCAAGGCATTGCTGATGTGCGCGACCTCACCGACCGCGAACACGGATTGCAACTTGTCATTGAGGTCAAGAACGGCTTCAACGCCGAGGCGATCCTCGACGAGCTCTACCGCCTCACACCGATGGAGGACACCTTCGGTGTCAACAACGTGGCGCTGGTCGACGGCCAGCCACTCACACTCGGGCTGAAGGAACTGCTCGAGGTATACGTCGATCACCGCTTCGAAGTCGTCCGGCGGCGTTCGACCTATCGCCGTCGGCGACGCGAAGAGCAGATCCATCTCGTGCTGGGACGCCTGATCGCGATCCTCAATATCGACGAAGTCATCGCGGTGATCCGCACCAGCGACGACACGGCCGGGGCACGCACCAGACTGATGGAGGTCTTCGACCTCAGCGAGATCCAGGCCAACGACATCCTTGAGTTGCCATTGCGGCGGCTTACTAAGTTCTCTCGTTTGGAGCTGGAAAAGGAGCGCGATCAACTCACCCGCGAGATCACCGAGCTGACCGCAATCCTTGATTCCGACGAACTCTTGCGGACGGTCGTATCTAACGAGCTCGGCGAGGTCGCAAAGAAATTCGGGACGCCGCGGCGCACCGTTTTACTCGAGTCCGCCGGAGTTCCCGCGGCCGCGGTGCCACTGGAGGTAACCGACGATCCTTGCCTCGTTCTGCTCTCCGCGACCGGTCTGCTGGCCCGCGCGCAACCGAGCGAAGCAACGACGGTGAGTGAAGGACGGTCGCGACACGATGCGATCGCGTCGACGGTGTTGTCGACCGCGCGCGGGGACGTCGGTGTCGTCACCTCGTTCGGTCGGATGATCCGACTCTCGGTGCTTGAACTGCCTGCGCTGCCTCCAACCGCAGGGCCGCCCACGTTGGCCGGCGGCGCGCCAGTCAGCGAGTTCGTCGACCTCGAGAAGAACGAGAAGGTCCTCGCGCTCGCAACCCTGCGTGCAGATTCGCTCGGCGTCGCACTCGGTACGGCGTCGGGTGTGGTGAAGCGGGTGCTGCCCGACTACCCATCGAACAAGGACTCGTTCGAGCTGATTGGGCTGAAGGACGGCGACACGGTGGTCGGTGCGGTCGAACTCGCCGGCGCAGACGACGACCTGGTGTTCATCACCTCCGACGCACAGTTGCTGCGGTTCGACGCCGCAGGCGTGCGACCCCAGGGCCGTGCGGCGGGCGGAATGGCGGGCGTCCGGCTCGCAGGGGCTGCGCACGTCGTCTTCTTCGGTGCCGTAGGGCACGACGCCGACGCTCTCGTTGTCACCATCGCGGGCTCGTCGGCGGCACTGCCAGGGACAGATGCGGGGACGGCGAAAGTGGCCCTGTACTCCGAGTACCCGCCGAAGGGTCGGGCTACCGGCGGGGTGCGATGCCACCGCTTCCTTCGCGGCGAGGACACCCTCTTACTCGGGTGGGTTGGACCACCCCCTGCGAAGGCAACGGCCGGGTCAGGCGTCGCGATCGAGCTCCCCGCGGCCAATGGTCGCCGCGACGGCTCTGGCACACCGCTGCCCGCACCAGTGCTGGCTGTCGGGAACTGACTATCGATCGGCACTATCGGAGTTAGAATCCCTTTAGCCAACACGGCCGTAGCTTGCCTCGGACGTGCACTCACGGGGAGGTGTCGTGCCCGATCTGCTGGAACCACCGCACTTGCTGCAAACACCTCAGTTGCAGGAAACACCGTGGGTAGTCGTCGGGCTCGACAACGGTGGCACGTGCAACAACGCGACCGTCTTGACCGAGTCGGGAGACTTCCTCGTCGACCGGCTCGTGGAGAATCCGAGCCGCGTCAACGACGGTCCTGACATCGCGGTGGTCAGTCTGGCCGCGAGCTTCGAGACGATCCTCGACCTCACCGGCACCCCACGATCCAGCGTGCGGGCCATCGGACTCGACACCCCGGGCCCGGCCAGCGCCGACGGCGTCATCTCCTCGAAGGGCGCGACGAACTTCTCCGAGGCAGGCTGGCACGGCTTCGATTTCCGCAGCGCGCTCGAGGCATATACGGGCGTGCCTGTCGTCTATAACAACGACGGCAACGCCGCTGCGCTCTACGCGCACTACCAATACTTCGGCGACGACGCGCCGCACCGCTCGTCGGTCGCCGCGATCGTCGGCACCGGGCTTGGCGGGGGTGTCGTCGAAGCGGGCCGAGTGGTCAAAGGCGCGGCCGGCATGGCCGGAGAGCTCGGACACGTGCATATCCCGATGGAAGGGCTGCTCGCCGAGGGCCAGCCTGTGCCGTCGTGCAACTGTGGCTTTTCTGCGGACGGCGAGAGCGTGGCATCGCTGTCGGCTATCGAAAACAACCTGCTGCCGTACTGGCTGACTCGCTACCCGGGTCATCCCCTGGCGAATCTCGACCGCCGAACGGCGGCCCGCAAGGTGCGCGGCCTTGCCGAACAAGGCGACCCGCTCGCGCTGGAGATCTTTCAGCAGCAGGCGATGGCCATTGGGAGGTTGTTCACGATTGCGAGCAACTTCACCGACCCGAACGCCTACTTCGTCGGCGGCGGCGTGGTCGAGACGACATCCGAATTTCGCGAATGGTTCCTCGCGCGAGTGCGCGCGAACACCGCCCTGCGCGGCGAACAGATCGACGTTGCGCACTTTGCCGTGGTCCCTGATCTCGACATGGCGGGCGCGCGCGGCGCGGCGATCGCCGCCCGAACGATCGTCATCGGCGACGGCGCATAAGCGCGACTACGAGGCGCCCGCGGCGTCAAGCGCCTGGGTCACATCGGCGATCAAGTCGACGGTGTCCTCGCCGCCGCAGCTGAACCTGATGAAACCAGCCGGCACGTCGTCACCGCCCCATCGCGCTCGGCGTTCTGCGGTGCTGTGTAACCCGCCGAAGCTGGTCGCGACTGCAACGATCTGCAGCGCTGCAAGGAATTTCTCCGCGACCGATTCGTCAGCCAGTGTGAACGACACGAGCCCGCCGGGACGCCGCATCTGAGCAACGGCAATGTCATAGGACGGGTCACCGGGCAGCCACGGGTAGCGCACCGAGGCGACGGCATGGTGAGTCGCCAGTACCTGGGCGAGAGCGAGAGCGTTCGCACCTTGCCGGGCCAGTCGCAGGTCGAGGGTCATCAGCGAGCGGTGGGCCAGCCATGCTTCGAAGACTCCAGGGACTCCCCCCGTGCTCGATCGCCACGTGCGGATGATGTCCGCGCGACCGGCGTCGCGACACGCCACGTGCCCGAGAACCAGGTCACTGTGCCCGGCCAACGCCTTGGTGTCGCTTGCCACGGAGTAGTCAGCGCCGAGAACGAGCGGCTGCTGCCCCAATGCGGTCGCGGTGGTGTTGTCGACGGCGAGCGCTGCCCCAACCGCGTGCGCCGCCTGACTCAGTGCGGCGATGTCGCTGACGTCGAGCTTCGGGTTGCTCGGGCTCTCCAGCCACACCAGCTTCGCCCCGGCGAGATGCGCGCCGACATCCGCTGAAGGGACCAGGCGCACCTCCACGCCGATCTCGGCGAGAACCCCCTGCGCGAGGCGACGAGTGGCGTAGTAGCAGTCATCGGCCATCACGAGAACGTCGCCCGGCCGAAGCGTTGACTGCAGCACCGCCGACACAGCGGCGATCCCCGACGCGAACGACACCACCTCGCCCGCTTCGAGTTCGCCGAGTGCGGCTTCCCACGCGCTCCACGTCGGATTGGTCAGCCTGCCGTATTGGTAAGGACCATGGGGTTCGCCGGTCAGGTGGTAAGTCGAGGCAAAGACAGGGCTGGTGCCCAGCGGCGTCCCGTCGTCGCCCTTGGGCACCCCCGCATGGATTGCCCGCGTCCCGTCACCGAGTTCCCGATCGTCGCGCGCCATGGTCGCCAGTGTGCCGCACCACGTCCGCCATCCAAATCACCTATTCGCACGTCAGCTATCCGACAACCCCCACCGCCTGCGAACGGGAGCCGCGCATGGTAACGCGTCGAACCTTCCTGCTCGGTGCGCTCGGTACCGCGGTGCTCGCAGCTGGAGGAGCGGTCGTCGCAATCGAGGACGGCGTGTTGCCCGGTCGCACGCGGCTTGCCGATCTGACCGGCGCCTGTGACGTCGACGGGGTTCCGGCCACCGGTCCAGTCGGCGCTATCACCAGCGGACGCTTCCCGTCGTCCGCGCGCGGTCGTGACGTCGGCTGGTCGCTCGCCCTGCCGCCCGGCCACCCGGCCGCGGTGGGCTTGCCGGTCACGCTGATTCTGCACGGCCGCGGCGACGACCACTCCAGCGGTTTCACTCAATTGAAGCTGCACCAGTTTCTCGCGGCGTACACGCGAGCGGGCGGCACACCGTTTGCACTTGCCGCTGTCGATGGCGGGGACAGTTATTGGCATCCACGCAGCAACGGCGACAACCCGCTGCGCATGGTCACCGAGGAGTTTCTTCCGATGCTCGGCAAGCTGGGGTTGCGCACCGACACGCTCGGCGTGCTCGGCTGGTCGATGGGTGGGTACGGAGCTCTGCTTTTCGCCCGCGAAGCTAACCGAGGCATGCTCTCGGGCGGTGGTGCCTCCGGCCGCACCACCGTCGTTGCGGCCGCTGCCAGTAGCCCTGCACTGTTCGCCTCTTATCACGCGAGCGCGAGCGGCGCGTTCGACGACGCAGCCGACTTCGCGAAGTACGGCGACCTCGTGAGCGAGCCCGACGCCGGCAAGACCGCGCTATATGTCGGGTGCGGAGCCACCGACGCGTTCACTGGAGAGACGCGACGATACCGAGCGAACGCGTCTCCGCTCCCCGCCGGCGGTATCTCCAAGGGCTGCCACACCGACAGCTACTGGCGATCGGTGGCCGCGGCACAGATCAGCTTCATGGGCAACCACCTCGCCTGACGGGTTGTCAGGACTGAACCGAACCACGACGCCCAGCGAACCAATACGCGGCGAGATGCGTCTAAGCCGTGGGAGCCGCAGGGCTGCCGGCCGCACACGGGGGTGGTGGCCGGCGCCTCGCGGCCAGGATGGCCTCACAGAGCCACGCGCAGGTCCCAGGACTCGATGGGCCTCAGGTATCGATCGGACTCAGGTGTCGATGCGGGCCCGGTCGAGAAGCGCGGCGGAGTCGACGATGAACTCCTTGCGTGGCGCGACGTCATTTCCCATCAGTAGCTCGAAAACGTTGTCGGCGACTTCGGCGTCCTCGAGCCGGATCCGCCTCAACACTCGACGGCCCGGTTCCATGGTCGTCTCCGCCAGCTGATCGGCGTCCATCTCTCCGAGGCCCTTGTATCGCTGTGGGTTCTTGTACTTCTTGCCCTTCTTCTCCAGGTCGAGCAGCAGGCGGCGCATTTCGGCGTCGCTGTAGGTGTAGACCGGCTCCTTGACGCCAACGACCTCGATGCGGTGGAGCGGCGGCACCGCGGCGAAGACCCGACCGGAGTCGAGCAGCGGCCGCATGTAGCGGTAGAACAACGTCAGCAACAGGCAACGGATGTGCGCGCCGTCGACGTCGGCGTCGGTCATCACGATGACCTTGCCGTAACGCGCGGCGTCAAGGTCGAATGTGCGCCCCGAGCCGGCGCCGATGACCTGGATGATCGATGCGCACTCGGCGTTGCCCAGCATGTCGCCGACGGCCGCGCGCTGCACGTTGAGGATCTTGCCGCGGATCGGAAGGAGCGCCTGGAACTCGCTCTTGCGCGCGAGCTTAGCGGTGCCGAGAGCCGAGTCGCCCTCGACGATGAACAGTTCGGTCCGGTCGACGTCCTCGCTACGGCAATCAGCCAGCTTCGCCGGCAGGGACGACGATTCGAGCGCGTTCTTGCGACGCTGCGCCTCTTTGGTGGCGCGCGCGGCCAGCCGGGTCTTGGACGCGGCGGCAACCTTTTCGAGCAACGCGCGCGCGTACTGCTTGTCACCGCGTTTAGTACTAGTGAGAAACGCCTTCAGTTCGCGGCCGACAACGTCGGCGACGATCTTCGACGCAGCGGGCGTGCCGAGGACCTCTTTGGTCTGGCCCTCGAATTGCGGCTCGGCCACCCGCACTGTCACGACCGCGGTGAGCCCCTCGAGGATGTCTTCCTTGATGACGGGGTCATCGTTGACCTTAAGCAGCTTCGTCGCACGCAACTGCTCGTTCATGACCTTGACCAGCGCACGTTCGAAACCCGCAACATGCGTGCCGCCCTTAGGCGTCGCAATGATGTTGACGAACGACTTCGCGATGGTCTCGTAGCCGACGCCCCACCGCAGCGCGACATCTACATCGAGGTCGCGCTGAACATCGGTCGCGGTCATGTGCCCTGCGTCGTCGAGCATCGGCACTGTCTCGTCGAATGACCCCGAACCCGTAAGCCGCAAGGTGTCGGTGATTCCGGTGTCCGGTGCAAGGAAATCGACGAAGTCGCGCAGGCCACCCGCGTAGCGGAATGACTCCTCGCTTGGCTCGTTGCCTTTCGCACTGCGTTCGTCGCGTACTGAGATCGTCAAGCTCGGAACCAGGAACGCGGTTTGCCGGGCACGCTCGAGAAGCGGGGCCAGCTCGACTGCCGCGTCCTTGGTGAAGATCTGCCGGTCGGGATAGAACCGGGTACGGGTGCCGGTGATCTTCTTCGCGATCCGCTTGGTCTTGGTCAGGCCCGAGCGTTCGGAGAACTTGGCCTCACCGCCGTCACCGACGAAGATGCCTGGCTTGCCTCGACGGAAGCTCATGACGTGCGTGGCTCCGTCGCGGTCGACCTCGATGTCGAGCCGGACCGACAACGCGTTGACGACGCTCGCACCGACGCCATGCAGGCCACCGGTGGCGTTGTACGAACCACCACCGAACTTGCCACCGGCGTGCAGCTTGGTCATCACGACCTCGACGCCCGACAGCTTTGTCTTGGGCTCGATGTCGACCGGGATCCCGCGGCCGTCGTCGCGCACCTCGACGGAGCCGTCGTCGCGCAACACGACGTCAATCTTCGTGCAGTAGCCGACCAGCGCCTCATCGACCGAGTTGTCGATGATCTCCCA
>DATCDK010000164.1:0-20241 GCA_036510735.1 Acidothermaceae bacterium
GACGGCCTGGTCATGCTGTCGCCGCGCGCCGAGTCGCCTCGGCTGCAGGCGGCGCTCGGCGGGCTCCCAGCGGTGATGATCAACCGAGCGAGCCGGTTGCTCCCCTACGTGACAGGAGACGACGCCTCGGCGCTCCAGCAAGTCTGCGACACGCTCGTCGGACTCGGTCACACCACGATCGCGTACGTGTCGGGTCCGGTCGATTCCTGGATGAACGGCCGCCGATTCGCCCAGCTTCACGCTGCGGCTAAGCAGACCGAGCTCAAGCTCGCTTCTCTTGGGCCCTTCGCGGCCAGTTACGACGGCGGCCGTGCGGCCGCTCGTGCCCTGCTGGAGACCGACGCCACCGCGGTGGTCGCCTTTGACGACGTCATGGCGTCGGGCGTCCTCGCCGAGCTTGGAGAGCAGCACGTGCAGGTGCCTGGAGACCTGAGCGTGATCGGGTGCGATGACGTCGCGTTCTCCCGAATGCTGCGCCCATCGCTGTCATCCATCGCCTCGGCTCCCGACGATCTCGCCGGGATCGCACTGGAGTTGCTCCACCATCCGACCGCCGAGCGTAGGCATGCCCAGGTGCCCACTGAGTTCGTGCCGCGAGAATCCAGCGGACCAGCTCCAAAGAGACACTGACGGGCCGAGCGACCGTCTTGACGAAGCAGTCTGGGGACGGGCTAGTGTGCAACCGGTTGCAGCAACTAACGTCTGCAACTTTCTGCAACCACCGTCAGGAGCACGATGGGTTCAGCCTTCTCTGCCGAGGCGTCACGAGCTACCGCCTTGCGCGTGGTCGTACGCGACACAGCCCCCGAGGCGGGCGCCGACGCCGCGATCGCTATGGCGACCGTCTTGCGCGAGGCGGTACGCCGGCAGGGTTTGGCCCGCGTGCTCTTCGCGTCGGCACCGTCGCAATCCCCGATGATCGACGCGCTGAAGGCGCAGGATGTGCCCTGGGCGCGAGTGACGGCGCTGCATATCGATGAGTACGTCGGCATCGACCCGTCGGCGCCCCAGGCGTTCGGCCGCTGGCTCCAAGACCACCTCTTCAACGACGTCCGACCTGGGGTCGTCGAGTTGATGCGTCCCGATGCCGATCCGGCGCAGGAATGCGAGCGCTACGGCCGTCTTGTCGCCGCTGCCCCGATCGACGTCGCGTGCTTGGGCATTGGCGTGAACGGCCATCTGGCTTTCAATGAGCCGTACCAGTGGACGATCGATGACCCTGTTCGAGCGCGGCTTGTGCAACTCGATGTCGAGTCACGCCGACAGCAAGTGGACGACGGGTGCTTCGCTTCGTTGGACGAGGTCCCGACCTGCGCCATCACGTTGACGATCCCTACGCTCCTCGCGGCGCGCCATCTCGTGGTCACAGTGTCGGGGTCGCACAAAGCGCAGGCAGTGGCGCGCTGCGTGTCGGGTGCGATCACGCCGGCTGTGCCTGCTTCAGCGTTACAGACCCACACCTCAGTGCGGCTCTTTCTCGACCGTGCGGCCGCCGCGCACGTGGAGTCCGCCCAAGTTGGAGCCCCGTCAGCAGTGCAATCAGGAGATACCTCGCCATGACAGCTCGCCCGACGGCCCCGGACGTCGCCTCGATCATGCAGACCTACTTCGAGGTGATCGCCGAATATCTGAACGCGATTCGCGTCGGTGGGCAAGAGGCCGTGCGCGCCGCGGCTTCGCTTGTCGCTGACAAGGTGATCGGCGACGAGCTGGTGTACGTGTACGGCCCGGGCGGTCACTCAAATTTGGCTGCGCAGGAGGTGTTCTTTCGAGCCGGTGGGCTTGCGAACGTGTCGGCGATTCTCGATAGCGGGACGATGCTGGCCGACGGCGCCTTGCGTTCGATGAACGTCGAACGCACACCTGGATACGGTCGCCTGGTGATCGCGGACAATGGCCTTGGCTCAGGCGACTTGATGATCCTGGTGAACGCGTACGGCATCAACTCCGCCCTCATCGATGCAGCGTTGGCCTGTCGGGAGCGTGGCGTGACGCTTATCGGCGTGAGCTCTCGGGCGCACGCGGAACAGACGCCACCCGACCATCCCGCACGCCATCCCAGCCGTCAAAACTTGCACGACTTGGTCGACGTTCATGTCGACACCTTGGTGCCTGTCGGCGACGCTGTGCTCGCCATCGAAGGCGTCACGGACGACGTTGGCGCAATCTCGACCTTCGCTAACGCGTACGCGATGCAGTCGATCATGGTCTGCGCCATCGCCGAGGTGCGCAGCCGCGGTGCGGAGCCGACCGTGTGGCGCAGCGCGAACGCGCCGGACGGCGATACCCGCAATGGCCGGTTCATCGACCGCTTCCGGCACCGGGTGCGATGGCTATGAGCCGCCAGTTGAGTGGACTGCTGCCTGGAACCGGGTCGGTGCGGCTGACCGTGGACGACGGGCTCATCGTTGAGGTGCAGGTCACCGACGCCGTGTCAGACCCGTCGAGCACGCGGTTCGACGGCGAACTGTTGCTGCCGGGCCTGATCGATCTGCAGGTCAACGGATACGCGGGCGTCGACTTCAATGACGCCCACCTCACAACCGCCGCGGTTCGGATAGTGGTCGAGAAGTTGTGGGCACTTGGTGTCACCGGGTTTTGCCCGACCGTAATTACTGGGCCACCGGATCGCATGGCGTCATCCGTGCAGACAATCACCGCGGCATGCCGCGAGGACGACGATATCGCTGCGTCTGTGATGGGGGTGCACCTGGAGGGGCCGTGGATCTCGCCGCTCGACGGAGCACGTGGCGCTCACGCCTTGAAGGACGTCCGACCGCCAGATCTCGCCGAGCTTCGCACCCTGACTACAGCTGGGGACGTGGCGATCCTCACCTTGGCTCCGGAGCTTGCGGGCGCGCCGACACTGATTGCTTCGGCGGTCGCAGCCGGAGTCAAGGTGTCGGTCGGCCATAGCGCCGCGCTGCCGGACGATGTCCGGATCGCCGTGGAATCGGGCGCGACGTTGAGCACCCACCTGGGCAATGGCGTTCCGATGACGCTGCCGCGCCATCCGAATCTGATCTGGCAGCAGCTTTACGACGAGCGGCTCACCTGCATGTTCATCGCCGACGGTCATCACCTCGACCTCGCGACGCTGACCGCCATGGCCCGTGCGAAAGGTGCGGCCCGGTGGATGCTCGTCAGCGACGTGACGGCGATCGGTGGGATGCCCGTCGGCGAATACCGCACACCGGTCGGTGGGCTGGTCGAGCTGACCGCCGACGGTCGCCTCGGCATGGTCGGCACGGGATACCTCGCCGGAGCGGCCCGGCCGTTGATCGACGGGCTGGCCCGGATGCTTCGGGTGCCCGAGTTGCCGGCCGCCGACGTCATGGCCGCAGTCTCATCGGTGCCCGCCCGGGTCCTTGCTGATCGGGCTAGCGGTCGTGGCCGCATCGCCGAAGGACAGCGCGCTGACTTGGTGCGAGCGCGCTGGAATTCCGATCGGCGCAGCCTGACGGCGGTGGAGACCATCAGTGGCGGGCGCACGATGTGGCTGGCGGAGTCGTGGTGATTGCTTCACTCCTTGCCGGCGTGGCGGTCTCGGACATCACACCGCCGCGGGGAAGCGTGCTGGCCGGATTCGCGGCGCGCACCGCGCCGTCGGCCGGGATCCACGACCCGCTGTTCGCGCGTGCAGTGGCGCTCGACGACGGGCGGCAAGGCTCGATCGTGGTCGCAGCCGACCTGGTCGCGCTGACCATCGAGCAATGCGACGAAGTGCGTCGCCGAGTTGGCGAGCACACCGGTCTCGGCGTGGAGTCAGTTCTAGTTTCGGTGACACATACCCACGCCGGCCCGCACGTGTCGAAGGACGAGCTTGGCCCCGGCGCAGATGTCGAGTACGTGGCCTGGCTCGAGCAGGAGTTGGCCGCGACGGCAATTCGCGCGTGGTCGACTCGCCAGCCGGCGCGCATCGGTCACGCGTTCGGCGTAGAGCGGACTGTCGCACACAATCGACGTCACTTGGACGGCGTGGTCGACCCCACGGTGACGGTTGTCCGGGTGGACGACGCGCAAGGCGCGCCACTCGCGGTGCTCTTCTCCTACAGCTGTCATCCGGTGGTGCTTGGTCCGACCAACCTGCTGATCTCCGCTGACTGGCCAGGAGAAGCACGACAGCGCGTGGAGGAGCGGTTCGCCGGAGCGACCGCGGTGTTTCTGCAAGGCTGCTGCGGCGACATCAACACAGGGCACTCGGCCCACGACAGCATGGATCCGACGCAGTCCGACCGCCGAACGTTCGCTGAGTCGCGGCTTCTCGGACGGCGGCTCGGCGACGTGGTGGTCGACGTGGCTGAGTCATTGCGGACAGTGGACGCGACGGTCGCGGTGGCCCGAGTCGCGGTCGCGCTGCCCTTCAGTTCGCCCCCGGAAGTCCACGAGGTCGACCGCCTGATCTCCCAGGTCGACGCCGAAATGGCCCTCGACCCATCGCGTGACCGTGCGCTCGTGCTGCGCGGTCGCCGTGCTTGGCTGCAGGCGTTGCGGGTGCAGCAGCCACCGGCGTCTGTTGACTGCGACGTTGTCGCGCACAGGTGGGGTTCGCTGACGGTGGCCGGGGTGCCAGGAGAAGCCTTCGTGGGGATCGGGCTGGCTGTCAAAGCCGACGTCCCCGACCGAGATGCGCTGGTGCTCGGGTATTGCAACGGCGTACCCGGTTATGTGCCGTATCCGCCGGCCGAGTACGCGCACGGTGGCTACGAAGTTGAGGAGGCGCATTACTTCTACGCGCAGCCGAACTGTTTCGCGCCAAGCGCAGGCGCCTCCTTGGTCGATGCGGCGAGACGCGCCATCGATCTGCTGACGTTCGGGGTGCCTTGATGAAGCTGTGTCTGCAGCGCCCACCGACGCGAGGTGACGCGTGATCGAGGTCTCGGTGACCGAGCTACGCGATGTCGTCGGCCGAGAGCTGCGCGCGCACGGAGTCGCAGACGACGATGCCGCGATTCTGATCGATTACATCGTTGACACCGAGTCGGCTGGACATCGAACGCACGGCCTACGTCGCCTCACCGGCATGCTGACCGCTACTGCCAAGACGCCGCCGAGTGGCCCAGTTCAGATTCGGCGAACCTCCCCAGGGGTCATCGCGCTCGATGGGTGCGGGCGACTCGGTGTCGTGGTCGCGCAGCGGTGCACCGACTTGGCCATCGACGAGGCGCGGCTCGGCGGATCCGCCATGGTCGTCGCGACTGGCTTTCGCGGATCCACGGGAGCGCTTGGGTACTTCACCCGACAGGCAGCTCTTCGGGGTCTGGTCGCGCTAATGGTTGCCTCGTGCGAAAGCGGCGTTGCGGCCGAGGGTGGAATCGACCCGGCCTTAGGCACGAATCCGCTCGCCGTCTCTTTCCCACATGACAGGACCCCGATCACCCTCGACATGGCCACCTCCGCCGTTTCGTACGGCACGTTGCAGGAGATGGCCGCCCACGGGATTCCCGCGCCGCCGTCCACCGTTGTCGACGCTGCGGGGCGCCCATCGTGTGATGCGCGAGACGCGCTCACGGGAGCACAGCTCCCGATGGCGGGCCACAAGGGATACGGCTTGGCGCTGCTTATCGAGCTGTTGGCCGGCCCGATGATCGGCGGAAAGGCAGGGCGATCGGCGACGCCCGGGTCGGACGGCCTGGTCATGGTGGCGACTAGGGTCGACCATTTCCGTATGCCCAACGAAATAGCCGAGGAGACAGCGCGGCTGCTCGCCGAAATCCGGGCGGGCCGGCGCCGAGACCCCGATGAACCCATTCGAATACCGGGCGAAAGATCGGAACACGCCCGGATTGCCGCCGAGAGATCAGGACGCGTCCTCGTGGACGAGCTCCTGTGGCGTGACACCCGACGGCGGGCAGAGCGCGATGAATAACGCCAGGTGCCTTGCAGATCGCATTGGAGCATCGTGAAGATCTCGTCGGCCGACATCGTCGTTACAAGTCCTAGCCGCAACTTCGTCACGCTGAAGATCACGACCGACGACGGCGTCACTGGTCTCGGCGACGCGACGCTCAATGGCCGTGAGCTCGCCGTCGCGACCTACCTGAGCGAACACGTCGTCCCGCTCCTCATCGGCAAGGATCCGCATCGGATCGAAGACACCTGGCAATTTCTCTATCGCAGCGCTTACTGGCGTCGCGGACCGGTGACGATGGCCGCAATCGCGGCTGTGGACATGGCGCTGTGGGATATCAAGGGCAAGGTCGCGAATCTGCCGGTGTACCAGTTGCTCGGGGGAGCGTCCCGAAATGGCCTGCTCGCCTACGGTCATGCGTCGGGTCTGACGACAGCGGGAGTTAGTGAGTCCGTTCACGAGCACATGGAGCTTGGCTACCGGGCGATTCGAGTGCAAAGTGCGGTGCCTGGAATCGACGCTCTTTACGGTGTTGCGGCGCAGACCCAGGTCTCCGGTGAACGCTACGACTACGAGCCTGCGGGCAGGGGAGCGTTTCCCGCCGAAGAAGATTGGGATACCCGTGCCTACCTGAGGCATGTGCCGACGGTGTTCGAAGCGGTGCGTCACGAGTTCGGGCCTGAGCTGGTTCTGCTGCATGACGGACACCACCGGATGACGCCGATTCAAGCCGCGAAGCTCGGCAAGGCCCTTGAGCCTTACGACTTGTTCTGGCTCGAAGACTGCACGCCGGCAGAGAACCAGGAGGCGCTGCGCCTGGTTCGCCAGCACACGACGACGCCGCTGGCGATCGGAGAAGTCTTCAACACGGTGTGGGATTTCCAGTTGCTGGTGAAGGAGCAACTCATCGACTACATCCGCGCCGCGTCCACTCACTTCGGCGGCATCACCCCGTTACGCAAGATCATGGACTACGCGGCCCAGTACCAGATCAAGTCAGGCTTTCACGGTCCGACCGACGTCTCACCCGTCGGTCTGGCGGCAGAGCTCCACGTCGGGATCGCCATCCACAACTTCGGAATCCAGGAGTACATGCAGCACAGCGATAAGACCAACACTGTGTTCGAGCAGTCGATGACCTTCGCCGACGGCTATCTGCATCCGGGCGACCGACCGGGCCTTGGTGTCGAGTTGAACGAGGAGGCAGCGGCTGCGTTTCCCTACCAGCAGGCATATCTGCCGTACAACCGGCTGGCCGACGGGACCGTACACGACTGGTGAGAGGGTGCTTTTATCGCCCTGCATGGCTGCTCTATGCACGGCCAAGGCGGGGAGGCCATGCTGCGCGCGTCGGAGCGAGCGCGCGATCGCAGCCGACGCGGCCTCAGCCGTCTCGGCTCCTTCAATCGAGATTCGGATGACGAGGCGAGCCGGGAATCGTCTGGCCTGCACAGACGAGTTTGCGATACGGACTGCAGACCGCGCCATGGCGAGGAGAGATCGAGGCGCTGGATGGACGGGCGACCGCGGGTCGCCCGGCTAATGCCGGCCATATCGCGGTCGCCGTGGCGATCGACGGCTAGTCAGGTGACGCGGGCATGTTGCGTTTGTGACAGACCAGTCGTGTCGGTGTCTGACCGAGTGGAGCCGCTGCCATGTGCGCCACGACAGCCGGTACACACTAAGGGTTTCCAACGGTAACCAACAACGTTCAATCACGCTGAGATGGCGCTCTCAAGGCGGTAGCGCGGGTTCGAATCCCGTCGGGCTACACGCAGAACCGCAGTTCAGCGCAGGTATGGCGCCTGTTGCGGGGCACCAAGGGAGGATGCCTTTCTTGCCCGTCGGCAACAGCTGGCAACAGCAGCTTCGACTGGTTCGGCAAGTTAGAGGTGCGTGCGGGCGGCCTCCTGGGGAGTAAGCAAGGTGCTCTCATTACGGGCAGGTACTGTTGAGGTAACCGAAACGGACATGTCGAGCAAGGAATTTTGACTTGATGGAAACCGCGACTTCGTGCTGCTCGTGTTGTTTCAGTGCGGAAGCGCTATTGTCGCGGCCTCGCAGGACTCGGCGCCGCTGGCGGGTCATGGTCCGAGCGCTGCTATCGGCACTACGAGTACACCGTCGGGTCGCCGGTATGCAGGTGAGCGAGTGGTGATCACTGCTGAGAACGCCGGCTCGCCGACTTTGCTTGTGTCGACCTTCTCGAGAAATCGCAGCAACGAGATGGCAGCGTTGTCCACGTCGTCGGGATTCATCTTCACCTCGACTGCGGCCCAGCGTCCGTCCTCCAGCGTCAGCACGAGGTCGACTTCGTGGCCGTTGTTGTCCCGCCAGTGGTTCAGGGTGCCACCCAAGGGCTGGGCGTAGATGCCCAGATCTCTGACAACCATCCCCTCGAAGTGAAATCCCGTGGCGCCCAGGTCTGCCAGCAGTTGCCGCGGCCCGGTGCCGAGCGCGGCCACACCCAGCGACGGGTCGACCATGTATCGCGTCGGTGACTTCCGCAGTGGAGTACTCGACCGCATGTGCGGTGCCCACGCCGGAATGTCCTCGACAACCATCAGGCGGTTCAACGTCTTCAGATAGGCAGCAACCGTGTCTCGGTCGGCCGGCCCGCCAGCGCCACCAACATCCTTCGCCAGAGACTGCACACTCATCTCGGTGCCGACACCGCGACCAAGCGCGGTCAAGAGCTTGCGGACCTGCTGTGGGTCTCGCCTGACACCTAGACTCTGGACATCGACCTCGACCAGATTGCGCAGGTAGTCACGCAGCCACTGCTGTGCGTCGGCGACGCCGGCGCCGACGAGATCGGGCCAGCCCCCGACCACGATCTGGTCGACCAACTCCGGGACGCTGAGACCAGGATCCAACGCGGCTGGAATGCCACCCGCGAACAAGTCGGCGAGCGACACAGACCCGGCTGAGTATCCGGCCTCATGCAGGCTCATCGGACGCATCCGCAGCGTCGAGATCCGCCCCGCCCCGGAGTGACGTCGGGTTGCATCATTCGGCGTGGCAGATCCGGTGAGGACGAACTGGCCACGCTGCGGCGAACGATCGTCTACTGCGCGGCGCACCAGATCCCACAGCGCTGGCACGATCTGCCACTCGTCGAACAGAATCGGGATCTGTTGTCCGAACAGGACCTCCGGAGCAGCCGCGACCAATGCCCGCGCGCCAGCATCGACATCAAGACGGACGACGCTGCCTGCTACCTGCATCGCCGTCGCTGTCTTTCCGCACGCCTTCGGGCCCTCGATCAGCACTGCCCCAGCCGATGACATCCTGGCTGCCAGCTCGCCGTCAGCAACGCGCGGCAGATACGGTCGCGCCACACCCGCCTCCCCTCAACAGGTGGATCTTATCTAGCTTGACCGGCAAATCCTATAATTACTAACCGGCAAATCCTATTCCGTCTGACCGGCAACTCGTGGCGGGGGCGACGGTTGCCTGGCGAGCGCGGAGGACACCTCCCTGGTTCTCGCGAAGGTCCGCGAAATGACGGCCGCCTTCCGCGCGTCTTTCGTCGGGATGCTCGGCTACCGTCGTCCCGTGCCTGACTTCGACCGACCGACGTCCGTTGACCGAGCAAGGCTTGAGTCGCTGCGGTATGCCGTCAACGACGAAGCGGCCCAGTACATCGCCATCATGCGGCTATTCACCGCAGGTACGGCCGGGCTGCTTTCGGACCAAAGCGCGGCCGAGGTAGCGAGCCGCCTCGCGGAGATCGGCCTCGACCTTGATGTCGACACGGTCGATGCTCGGCTGAGCTACCTCGTCGAGCACGGCAACCTGGCTCGCAGCCCTCGTGAGACCGAGGCACGCAGCGTCAAGGAATACCTCACCAACAGGGCGCGCTATCAGCTCACCCAACGAGGTGAGCTGGTTCACCGCCAAGTCGAGCAGTTGCTCGCCTCGGCCGACGCAGCACGCGAAGTCTCGAGCGAGATGCTTGGGGGAATCCTCGAGGGTCTGCGCGGGCTGGCGCGTTACGACGACGCGGCCCTTGCAGCAGCGGAGCCCGATGTGGTCGCGCGCGAGATCGGCACGTTGTTCGCCCAGTTCGAGCGGCTCGTCGAGTCGACCCGCGACTTCTATACGTACCTGTCGCAGGTGCTGGTCCGCTACGACCTCGGTCGCGCGGAGTTCCAGGCGTTCAAGACCGCGCTGCTTGACTACCTGCAGCGCTTCGTCGACGAGGTCGCCCGCAACATGCCGCAGATCGCTGACGAGCTGACCGACGTGCTGACCCGGGTGGAGTTCATCGTTGGCCGAGCCAACAGCGGGCAGCGGCTCGTCGGTATCGACGGCGCCGAGGCGCGGCGCGCCCGGGGGCTGGATGCAAGCGATTGGGCCGGTCTTCGTGCGTGGTTTCTCGGCGAACGCGGACGGCGCAGCGACGCCGAGGAGGTGCGCGCGCTCGCGACTCAGGCCATGCGTGCACTGCTGGTCAATCTGCGGCGCATTGCTTCTACTGGTGAGCGCGAGGTCAGCCGTTACGACGACCTGCTCACTCTCGCGCGGTGGTTCGACCGTGCCGACGACGTTACTTCCCACGCATTGTGGGCCGCCGCATTCGGGATGTATTCCTGCCGCCACTTGGGCTTTCCCGCCGGTCCCGACGGTTCCCACCCGGATCCGTTGCCGTCGACGGCGTCGTGGTGGCGGTCGCCGGTCGCCGATGTTCCGCTGGCGCTTCGCCTAACTGGCGATCGGACTATTCGCGGGCGCTCCCCGAAGCGTGCCGACTTCTCGGCTGCCAAGGCGGCCCGCCTGGCCGAACGCGAAGTGCTCGAACGCCGCCGCCGAGCCGCCCTGGCAGAGCTATTCGCGTTTCGAGGGGATCTCGGCCGGGTCAAGATGTCGGACGACGCCCGAGGCGTCCTGCTCGATCTGTACAGCCGTGCGCTCGCCGATCGCGATGCGTCGGGCGCGCGAGACTCGTTCGTTGACGTGCCCGAAGTTGCGGCCACGCTGCAAGTGCGACACGAGCCCGGTCGGTCGACCGTCGTGGTAAGTCCGAGTGGTCGCTTGGAGATGGTGGACGTCATCCTCGCGGTCACCGACTCGCGCACCGGCGCAGCGATTGCGGAAACGAGTGAGGTCAGCGCATGAGTATCGTCGGCCGCATCGAGCGGCCTGCCCCCGCGGATGATGTGCAGTCGGCGGCGGAGCGGCGTCAGGCCTCACGCGCCTTGCTACGGCGTCCCTTCTTGACGGACGACGGCAGCGGCGGCGCCGCGGACGAGTTGCGGCTGGTGCGGCGCCACCGCGCCGACCTGGAACGGTTGTTCGCCGAAGGTCTTGGCTATCGGCTTGTCGTCGAACCGCGCGCCGCGCGCCTGTTTAAAGCCGGCCTTGGTCGCGACGGCAGCCGTGCGTTGCGGCGAGGCAACGCAGCAGGCACAGCCTTCACACCTCGGGCGTACGCACTGCTTTGTCTCACTATTGCCGCGCTTACTCGCTGTAAGGAGCAGCTACTCATCGACGAGCTGGTCGCCGAAATCCGCTCGGCGATTGCTGACGCGGGTCTCGATGTCGATCTCGACTCGCACAGCGATCGGCGCGCGTTGCACGCGGCGATCGTGGCGCTGATCGAGTTCGGAATTGTCGTCGAACGTGACGGCGATCTTGCGGGATGGGCAGACGATGCGCGCGTGCAATCTCTCCTCGACGTGCGCCGTGAACGGCTGCGGCTCCTTGTCGCGCGCTCGGTCACGAACGTCGAGACGTTCGACGAGTTGCTCGATGTCGCCGCGCTGCCTTCGGGCGCCGGTGGGGCACGGGTCGCCGTCCGGCGACAGCTGCTCGAATCACCCGTGTTGTCGTTGACCGACATGACCGACGACCAGCAGGAATGGTGGAGCCGCAACCGAAATCGCGAGCGCGAATGGTTCCGTGAACGGTTCGGGCTCGAACTCGAATTGCGCGCCGAGGGCGCTGCCGCAATCGACCCCGCAGAAGAACTCAGCGATAGCGATTTCCCTGGGCCTGGTTCGGCGCGACACGTTGCGCTGCTGCTGCTCGAACGACTCGTCGACACCATGCGCTCCGCCGCGCTTGAAGCACCGGCGTCGTCGCGAGTTTGGCGGACAGTCGCGACAGCAGACCTCGACGCCGCGCTGGTAGCTGTCCATGCCGACTACTCAGGTGCCCTGCGCCGTGCGTACAAGGATGACCTGGTGCTGCTCCGGCGCGACGCTCTCGACGTGTTGATATCGGCCGGGCTGATCGCGCGGTCGTCCGAGGGCTATGCCGTCCATGCGGCGGCGGCACGATACCGCGCCCGCACCACCCTTGCCGACGACGGCCCGAGTCACGAACGCTCCCTCTTCGCTGATTCCGCTCCGGATTCGGGCAACGCGTCGTTCGATGGCGAAGGCTGAATGCTATGCGGTTGATGGCCGACGAGTTCGCGGTGATTGGCGACCCACATCGATTCAGGCTGCGACGCGCGGGAGTGCTCAACGTATGGCAGTACGACGAGCAGGTATTCGAGTTTGCTGACGGGCGGCTGCTGTTGCGGGGAGCCAACGGGGCAGGGAAATCCAAGACGCTGGAGATGCTGCTGCCGTTCGTCCTCGACGGCGACAAGTTGCATCTGACGGCGTCCGGCAGGCACCACACCAGTCTGCTCTGGCTGATGCTCGAGGGCGCCGAATCCGAGGCCACGACCCGCACCGGCTACTTGTGGGTCGAGTTCGCCCGCAAGATCGACGAAGCGCAAGGGGAGCTCGCCGAAAAAGCTGACGAGGAGTTCTTCACCTGTGGCGTGGGAATTCGGGCGTCGCAGTCGAGCCGCTCTGCGACATCCTGGTATTTCACCTATCCCGGCAGGGTTGGCGACGACCTTGTGCTCGAAGACGAACTCGGCCCACTCGGTCGCGAACGCTGCCGCGCTGCGCTCGGTTCCGCAGGCGCGTTCTTCGACAGTGCGCGACAGTACAAGGAACACGTCGGTCGCCAGCTCTTCGGGCTCGACATTGCGCGCTACAACGAACTCTTACGCCTGCTCTACTGGTTGCGCCAACCGCAGATCGGCGAGGATATCGAACCAGGGCGGCTCGCTGACATTCTCGCTATCGCGTTGCCTGAACTAGACGAAGCTGCGGTGCGCTCGGTTGGTGATTCTCTCGACCAGCTTGCGGAATTCGGGGACGAACTCGACCGCCGCGCACGGGCTGCAGATGCGGTTTCCGGCTTCGCGGCTACGTACCGTAACTACGCGGCGGCGGTGGTGGCTGAGCGCGCCAGTGCCCTGCGTGCCGCCGATCGCGACCGCAGGCACGCTCGGCGCGCGCTTGAACACCTCCGTCGCGATCTCGACGGCATCGAGGTGGCACTGACGCTCGCCGAGCGAGAAACCAGCAATGCGCGGCGTGAAAAGGATCAGGCCGACGATGCGATTCGCGGTCTCGAGGCCGGTCCTGAGGCGCGCAGTGAGCAGGTGATGTTGGAGAAAGACCGCCGCGCGCGTGAACTGCGCCAAGTCGCCGATCAAGCGGGGGTTCGCGCAACGTCCGACGACCAGCGACTGCGCGCGCGCAGCGCACGAGACGAGCAGCGGACCATTGACCTGCTCGGCGAGGTGGGTGTGATCGCTACCGGATCGCATGCGCTTGCCGCTGAACTCGTTCGCTGCGAGGTCGACACAACGTTCGCCGCCCCGGCTGAGCTCGGGCAGCCGCGTTTGCGTGAATCTGGTGATGCCGACACGATCGTTGGGGCGGTTCACGCGCTGACGACGTCGCTGCGAGCAGCGACCGATGCGCTCGGCGCTCGGCTGGCTGCCGTTCACGTCGCCCGTGGCGCACTCGACGATGTCGAGCGGGCTGACACCGCCCGCGCTGCCGCGCAGCTAGTCGAGGAGGCGGCCGAGCAGCGGGAGGAAGCCGCCGCTCGTCGGCACGAGACTGCCTGCGCTGCCGCGACCGCGGCGGAAGAACACCTTCGTGCCGAACTTCGCCAATGGGCAACGCTTCCACTTCCCGCGCAGGTCCCCCTCCCCGATGTCGCGTTGCCCGACGAGTTCACCGATATCGCCCTTGACGAGTTGCCGGACATCGCCCGCGCCGCAGCGGCGCCAGGGATCGAGGCCGCACGCGCCGCCGAAATCGAGGCGGGCAGCGCGGCGGCGAGCGCGACCACCAGGCTGGCCCAGCTCCACTCTCGCCGAGCCGCGGTCGAGGCGGAACAGGATCCCGCGCCCCCACCTCCTGCGCTGCCGCGGCGCACTCGCGACGAGACCGCGGTTCCGCTTTGGCGGCTCGTCGATTTCGCCGCCGGGGTGCCGCAACCCGAACGGGCGGCGATCGAAGCTGCGCTCGAATCGTCCGGGATACTCGACGCCGCAATCCGCCCTGACGGGTCGGTTCTCATAGCTGGCGAGTTCGACACCGTGCTGTCCCTCGGACCCGCGACGAGCGGCGGGCCGACGCTGGCCGACGTCCTGGCCGTCACGGTTGCCGAAGCGAGAATTCCCGCGGACGTTGTCGCGGGTGTGCTGCGGCGCGTCGCTGTGGTGGAACGGCTCGACGACGTTGCCGAGTTCGCCCACCCGTCGATCGCGAGAGACGGCGGCTGGTGTCTCGGTGTGCTCAGTGGTCGTGCTTCCAAATCTGTGCCGCAGTATGTCGGCGCGAGTGCGCGTGCCGCGGAACGCGAACGCCGACTAACCGAGATTCACGACGAGATCGCGCGCACCACGGTTGCGCTTGAGACCGCACTACGCCACGGCCAAGCCGCGGCTGCGCAACGGATCGCGCTCGAAACCTGGCTCCAGCAGATGCCCTTGTCGACTGCCCTACGTGAGGCCTGGACCAAACTCGCCGCGGCGTCCGATGACCTTCAACGGGCGTTGGCCGAGGCAAACGTCGCGCGTGCCGACGCCGCACGAGCACGATCGGTGCTGGCCGAATTGCGGCATGCCCTTGACGACCTGGCCCGGGCGAACGCCTTGCCCACCGACCGAACGGGCCTCGACGCCCGTGCCGAGCAGTTGAATCAGCTGACGAGACAGCTTGAGCGGTTGGCCGCGAACGCGAGCCGGCTGCCAGCGGCGCTGGCGGGATGGCGCGACGACTTCGCCAGCCGCCAGGTCGACTCGCTCGCCGCACAGCAGACCGCACGCCACGCCGAGGAGGCCCAGAGTCGCGCGGCTGACGCGGAAGCCGAACTCGCGTTGCTACTCCAGGCCGTCGGTGATGACGTCGCCGCCCTGCGCCAAAAGCTTGTGGTGCAGCGAAATCTTGCGGCCGACGCGCAGGCAAGGGCCGATGCGGCCGACCGCGTGATCCGGGAGTTGCGGGAGAAGCGTGGCGCGGCGACGTCCGGTCTCGAGGTAGCCGAGAGCGATCTCGCCGCAGCTGTCGGATTGGTGATGGCGGCGGCCATGCGGTTCGCGCATTTGCTCGAAGTTCCAGGGCTCTTTTCGGCCGGGCTAGGTCGCGATCCGACCGCCGACGAAACCGCCACACTTGGCTCGCTCGGTACACTCGAGCGTGCCGACGGCGAGCGGCTGGCCGCGGACGTCGAACAACTCATGGCGCGCTACGCCGAGGAAGCCGCGCCCGCGAAAAGTGTTGGCGAAAACGACATCTACGGCGAGTGGCAAGTGGTGGCGTCGGGCCCGGCTGCCGAGACACAGCCGCGCGTCATCGAGGTCGGTGGCGTGCTCGCCGTCCTTGCCCGGGACGACGCCGGCGAGCATCCGTTGCCTACCCTGGCGGTGCGCCTCGCAGCCCGGGTGGCTGCGGACCGAGAGTTGTTGAGCAATCGCGAGCGCGACCTGTTCGAAGAGCACCTGCTCGGTGAACTCGGCGAGGCTTTGCGATCGCGCCGACAGGAGGCCACCGAACTCGTCGCCGCGATGAATCGGCTGCTGGTCAGTGTGCGGACGTCGCAGGGCATCGGCGTACGCCTCGATTGGGCGTTACGTGATGACGTCAGCGCGGAGATTCGTGATTCGGTTGCCCTTCTCGGCCGCCCCGTCGGGGCGCTACTCCCCGACGAGCGGACAAAGCTTCGCGACGCCTTGCACACGATGATCGAGTCGTCGCGCGCCGAAAGTCCCGAGTTGAGTTATGCCGAGCATCTCGGGCGAGCATTGGACTACCGGCGTTGGTCGACATTCAGGGTCAGGTTGTCGAGGCCAGAGACACCAGGCTGGACCACGTTGACCAGGCGAACCCCGCTGTCGCAAGGCGAGCAGAAAGTCGTGTGCTACCTACCGCTTTTCGCGGCAGCAGCCGCACATTTCACGTCAGTGGCCGGCGCGGCGCCATACGCACCACGGTTCGTCCTACTCGACGACGCATTTCCGAAGATCGATGTGCGCACACATCCGCTGTTGTTCGGCCTGCTCGTCGACCTCGATCTCGATTTCGTCGTCACGAGCGAACGGCTCTGGGGCGACCACGCAACGGTTCCGTCTCTCGCGATCTACGAGGCGCTGCGGTCGCCGACCGAACGCGGCATCGCGCAATACCGACATCTGTGGGACGGTCAACGTCTTACCGCGGTCGGGGTATGACGTCGTCCGCACTGCCTGCGTGGCTTGCCGATCCCGCGCTGTCGAACGTGTGGTCGCAGTTGCGCGCGCCGCTCGAACGCCAGGGCACCTCCGTGACCGGTACAGCGCGGATGCGCAACCTTGACCGGGAGGCGCGGCACGCACTTGCCGGCCTGCTCGGTAGGTCGATCGTCACCGATACCGTCGCCGTCGACTTGACGGAGCTTGACGCGACGCTGCGCGGACGCGCTGGACGTGGGTTGCGCGACGTGGTGGCGCTGGCAACCGGCGAACCGCTCCGCGACCGCCCGGGCGAACGGTTGGCGGTGTCCCGACGACGTGAAGAACCGCTGGAAATGCTGCAATCTCGGGTTGAGGCTTCGCCGGTGCTTTCCACTAGGCCATGGGTGCCAGAGTGGCTCGCCGGCGTCCGCGCGAGTGGGATGTTGACTCGTGTCGGTGACGCGGGCGTAACTGTGGCATCCGCGGTGGCGGTGCTCGAACGGGCGCTCGACGTCGACTTGCTGTCGCGTAACGACCTCGCTGCTGAGCGAGCACACGACGCGCACGCCCTAGACGACGGGAGCACCGTCGGGGCGCTCGTGCTGCGTGCGCTCGCCGCAGCCGACGGACTGCCTGCCGTGCCGCGAGATGCACGCGGCCGGCGTGAGCTGTGGTCGCGATTCGGAGTGGTGACGGACCTTGTCTCGACGACCGTGCTCACACTGGGTTTGCGCCCGGAGGCGCACGGGTCGCGCGAACGCCGATTGTGTGATGCCGCTGAAAATGGTGACCCGGTTCACTTGACCGGCCGCGACTTGCAAGGCCTTCGGCTGTGGCTCGCGCCGACGACGCGGGTGCTCGTCTGCGAAAACCCGCGAGTGCTTGAAGCGTTCGCCGACCGATACGGCGGCGCGTTCGCGGTCGTCTGCACGGCGGGTTGGGCATCGGCCGTCGCCTGCGACCTGCTGCACGCTTTGCGAGCGGAGTTGTGCTACCACGGCGATTTCGATTGGGCAGGCATCGAGATCGCCAACTGGCTCATCGCGCATTGCGGGGTGGTGCCATGGCAGATGGCGACCGCTGATTACCAGGCGGCTGTGGCTGCGGCGTCTGGTTCACCGTCTGGGATTCGCCTCGACGACCGGCGGGTCGAAGCGTCGTGGGACGCCGAACTCGCCGCGGCCATGCGGGCACAGGGCCGCCCTGTGCACGAGGAGGCGGTATTGACTGCGTTGTTGGTCGCGTGGGAGGGATTGGGTCGGCGGGGCTTGAGCATGAGCTAAACCATCTCTAGGGGCCGGGCCTCCTGAGGCTGCTGCCCTCCGCTGTGGCGATTGCGGTAGAGGTTCGCGCTCATCGGCTAAATGATTGCGTTTCGACGGGTCCGTTTGGGCCCCCGCCGGCAGGCCGAGCGTCGGGGGTTGGGCGATGTCGTCGGTGCCGGCCCGGCGGGTGGCCTTGGTGAAGAAATCCTTCGTGTTTGTCGACTTGCAAGTCCTCGGGGAGGCGACCGCACCGCCGGGTACGCGACGAGATCCTCCTTCCGCAATCGCGTGGGTCGCGGCAGTATTAGTGGCTATACTTCTGATATGTCTAAGGTGATGGTGTCGATGGCGGATGACCTGCTCGCCGAGATCGATGCGGAGGCCAAGCGCCGGGCGACTAGTCGCAGTGCGTTGCTGGCGGTGGCGGCCCGCCGGGAGCTTGATCGTCGTGATCCGGTGCAGGTCGCGGAGGCGATCGCCCGATCCGAGCAACGCTTCCGGGACGCGGGCAAGTTCGAGGCCGCTGAGCTTGTTCGTGGGGATCGCGACACTCGGCGGTGACCCGGCTGCTTGTTGATACGTCGGTGCTGATCAAGTGGTTCCACAGCGACGGCGAAAGCGAGGTGCCGCAAGCCCGTGCGCTGCGCACCGCCCACACCGACGGGCAGCTTGATGTGCAGGTGCTGGACTTGGCGTACTACGAGTTGGGCAACGTGTTGATCCGCGCCTTGGGTTGGACGGCAGACGACGTGGCCGATCAGCTTGATGACCTGACCACCATCCTTGGGGCGCCGCTGGTGATGACCGCTGCCGGGTTTCGCCGAGCGGCCGAACTTGCCCACGCCCACGCGCTGTCGTTTTACGACGCGGCGTGGGCGGCGGCGGCGCGCGAGCTCGCGGTCCCGCTTGTCAGCGCCGACCGCAAACTGTTGGCGGCGGCGCTGGCCCAAACTCCGACCGATGTCGCCACCAGATTGAGTCTGCCCACCGCCTGACACCGGCTATCTGCGCCCCGCGGTGTCGGATCGCGGCGGCGTTGTGTTGGTGTCGAGAAGTTGATCACTGTCGGGCAACAGATGGGCAACACGACGTGCAAATCCAGCGAACGTCAGCCAACGATGACACGTCACGGAAACACTGTGAACTAAGGGTTTTCAACGGTTACCAGCAACGTTCAATCACCGTGGGATGGCACTCTTAAGGCGTTAGCGCGGGTTCGAATCCCGTCGGGGCTACACACAGAGCTTGACCGCCTTCTTGATGGACTTACCACCGCCTTCGCTGGCGTTCAGTTCGCCGTGCTTCCCGCGGTCAGGCCTGTCGCGACGTACCGCTGCGAGACGAAGAAGACAAGCAGTACCGGCAGGATCGAGATGAGAACTCCCAGCGCCAGGACCGGGCTATTCCTGGGGAGCAGGACCAACCCGACCTGCAGGGGATAGGCGTCGCTGGACGGCAACATCGCCAGCGGCAGGAAGTAGTTGTTCCAGTTGGCCACGAAGCTGAAGAAGGCGATCAGCGCGACGACCGGCTTCGCCAGCGGGAGCGCGATCCGAAGGAATACCTGCAGCTCTGTACAACCGTCCATACGCCCCGCGGCCAGCAGTTCCTGCCGCGTTGCAGCAGAGAAGTGCAGGTACGCAACGTAGACCCCGAAGGGGAAGAACGAGAACGGCAAAATCAGCGACAACGGGTTGCCGAGCAGGTGCACATCGTTGATCTCCAGGAATATTGGCAGCACGAGCGCGAAACTGGGGATGAGCATGACGACAAGCGTGAGGAGCAGCAGCGGGCGTCGCACTCGTGCGCCGCTGACGGCCAAGCCATAGCCAGCCGGGATGTCGACGAGCAGCACGATGACCAGGGCAGTGCCGGCGTACTCCACCGTGTTCCCGAACCAGCCGGCGTAAGCGTCGCCGTCGAACGCCGTGAGTCGGTGCCAGTTGCCGATGAGCTGGTGAAAGCTCCCCCACCCGAGCGGCGCACGGGTCTCGAGTTGCTGACCGCTTTTCGTCGTCGCGAGCACGAGCCACAGGAGGGGGACGGTGAAGAAGACTGCGAAGAGCACCAAGATGACGGTTCGCAGGCCGCTGTTCGCCAGATCAAAGGAACCACGATCACGCTTGCAGCCGATTGGCGGTTTATGCCGCCGCTCGCGGTTAGGCCGTCTCAACGGCCGAGCCACCCGCCGTCCACCGGAAGGGTTATCCCGTTCACGTAGTCGGACGCCGATGACGCAAGAAAGACCGTCGCCCCGCTCAGGTCAGCCGGTCGGCCCCAGCGTCCGGCCGGAATGCGGTCGAGTATCGAGCGGTTGCGCTCGGGATCGTCGCGTAGCGCTTGGGTGTTGTCTGTCGCGATGTATCCCGGTGCGATTGCGTTGACGTTGACGCCAAACTGCGCCCACTCGTTGGAGAGCGCTTTCGTTAGTCCGGCTACGCCCGACTTGGCCGCTGTATATCCCGGGACGTTGATGCCGCCTTGAAAGCTCAACAAGCTCGCCGTGAAAATCACTTTGCCGTAACCGCGCGCGATCATCGGGCGAGCAAGCGCCTGGGTCAGGATGAACTGGCTTGTCAGGTCGATCTGGAGAACGCGGTCCCAGC
>DATCDK010000165.1:0-2688 GCA_036510735.1 Acidothermaceae bacterium
GAGCCAAGACCGGGCGCGATGTTCGGCGAGTTCTCGCCGATCGTTTTGAACCCCGTCCCGAAGTGCTTGTTCGACCAGATCGCGCCTTCCTTCAGCAGGATCGCGAACCAGAACGTCGGCATGGCAAGAAAGAGAAAGCCGGTGAAAGTGAACGAGTAGTCGGTTTTGCTGTATTGCTTCGTCGCGCTGATCACCCCAACGACGATCGCAATCAAGGCGGCAACCACCATCGCGAAGAACACGAGCCGCAACGTCACCAGGGCACGGTGGCCAATTTCGGTGCCGATGTCGAGGGTTCCCCCGCCGGCGACCGACGGCCCGAAGTTTCCGTGGATAACTCCGGTGATCCAGTGCCAGTAGCGCTCGAGCAACGGCTGGTCAAGGCGCAGCCGGTGCTCAGCATTCCTGATGGTCGACTCAGGTGGCCTGGGCTGCTTGGTCTTCAGATTCGACAGCGGGTCGCCGGAGAGACTCACAAGCAGGAAGACGATGAACGTCGAGACAATCAGGATCGGTATCGAGATCAATACCCGCCGAATGGCGAATGCAAGCATATGGGCCTCGCTCCGGAGACGCCTGGGGCCAGTGGCCCATAAGTGACGGTACTCCCCGTGGTCCACCTTGCTCTACGGCTCACCGGAGCTATCACCGGTGTGCTGAGGCCGGTCAGACCGCCGGGCCGAGCCGGTGTGGCCCGCCACTAGGGCGGGCCACACCGATCATCGACGCGAGCGACTACTGGGACTTGATCTGGCCCCAGTCCTGCGTGTTGTACGGCGGTCCGACCGAGGTCGCGTTGTCGCGGATGTTGCCCCACTTCGCGTTGTAAGCCAGGATCACTGGCTTTTGGTACAACGGGAGGGTGTAGGCGTCAGCCGAGAGTTGCTTGTCGGCGGTGTTGAGGTCGGCCAGTTCCTTTGCCGGGTCCGTGGTAACCAAGGAGTCAGCAAGCGCACTGTCGACGGCAGGGTTGCTGTAGTGACCGTAGTTGCCGCCCCAGTTACCGGCCGCTCCCTGTGCCTTGTCGGACTGGTAGAGCGCCGCATTGGCAGAGCCGAACGGCGTTGCCACCCACGCGAACACGATGATGTCGTACTTGTGGTTCGCGTCCTTCTGGGTGAGGGTGTCGCCCAGGCTGTCGGTCGGCGAAACGTTGACCGTGACACCGAGCTGCTTCGCCGCAGCGGCGAACAGCTGGCATTCGGTCTGCCGGACGGCGTTGCCCTGGGTGTAACGCATCGTCAATGCCGGGACTGCCTTACCCGACGGATCAGTCAACGTGCTGCCGACCTTGTAACCCGCGGCGGTGAGGATCTGCTTCGCAGCCGCGACGTTGCCGCTGCCATATCCGAACGACGTCACGTTGTCCTGGTAGCCGTTCTGCCCCGGCACGAACATCCGGTTGCCGAGCGGCGTGATACCAGGGTCGGTCTGGCCGGCGGTACGGGCGATCATGCCCTTGACGTCGACTGCGGTGAACAGTGCCTTGCGCAGAGCGACGTTCTGCAACGCCGGGGTCTGCAGGTTGAGGTCGATGTGCTCGAATACCAGACCGAGGTCGAGCTGGTAGACGATATTGCTCATCCCGTTGAGTTGGCTGATGAGGTCAACCTCGGGCTGCGGGTACATCGCATCGATTTCACCGTTCTGCAACGCCGGCGGTTCCTGCGTCGCGTCGGTGATCATCCGGAACACGAGCTTGTCGAGGTACGGACCGTTCTTTCCATACCACTTCGGGTTCGGCGTAAGCGTGACGCTCTGGTCCTTCTGGAAGTTTGAGATCACGAACGGACCACCGGAGACGGTCGGGGGCGTGGTCGCGAAGCCGGTGTCCCAGCTCTTCTCCAGGTTGACCTGATCGAGACCCTGCGGGCTGGCCACGTGGTAGGGCAACAGGTTGCCGAACAAGGACTTCCAGTCGGAGAACGGCGTCTTCATGACCACCGTGACCGTCGAGCCATTGTTCGAGCCGGTGACCGAGGCGATCTGCGCGTATCCCGTGGTCGAAGCGATGTCGCACTTCGTGCAGTCAGTGCCGTCCTGCGCCTTCCAGGCGTAGATAAAGTCATCGGCGGTAATCGGAGTGCCGTCAGACCACACGGCCTTCGGGTTGATCACATAGGTGATCGTCTGCGGTGAAGGGCTCGTCACGGTCGCGCTCGTCAGCAGGTCGGTGTCCAACGTCGGCGACAAGTCGGGAAGCACGTTGAACGCAGCCGGGTAGATCGAGTTCTCGACCTCAGCGGTCTCAAACGTGTTGCCAGCCGAGGTGAGGATGTTCCAGTTGTCGATCGTCTTTTCGAGCGCGTAGGTCAGCGTGCCGCCCTTGGCCACGGTTGCCGTGTTGATTGTGTCCGGGTTACCTGTAAGGCGGTTGCCCGTCTTCGTCTCGCCTCCGGGACTCGGGGACCCCGCCGCACTGCTCGCCGCGACCGGAGCGCTGGCGCTTCCGCTGGGCGCGGGTGCGGAGCTCGTCGTAGTGCCTGCCGCGGGGCTTGAGCTCGTCGCGGCGTTGTTCTTCTTGCTACTGCTGCAAGCAGCGAGCGCAAGCGCGACGATGGCGGCTCCTGCCGCTATCTGAATACCTCTACGTCTGACGAGCATGTCTCTCCTTCTGGCGGCCGCCTTGTGAGTGGTCCGCGAGTAGTAACTCCCGTACGCCGGGCTTTTGGTAGGCGAACGCCCCCC
>DATCDK010000166.1:0-2166 GCA_036510735.1 Acidothermaceae bacterium
AGCTCCGACGGTCGTAACCTCAGCGCGCCACGTCGACCCTCGGCCAACGCAGACTCCCGGCCCACTCGAAGATGAGCACGCACATGTCGCGGCCGATGCCGCCACCCCCCGATGGGACGGACAACGCCTCGATCATCGCTACGCGATCAGCGTCCTAGCCCAACGCCGGCAAGTCGCCAGCTGACATCGCAGCCGTGGTGCATCGTCATCGCTGACGTTAGCCAGCGTCGCCGCGACGCGTCGGTACCGCGTGAAATCGCGCACTATTGCCACGTGGACGCACGTTCGGTCCTGTCGATGAGCGCGGTAGCCCAGGGTGAGCTAGTCGCCCGGATGCCAGCGCGTCGTGTCCCGGCCCTGGTAGATCTTCGACTCCGTCTCCAACTCGGTCGCATACTCCACGACCAAGCGACCACCCTCGTCTTCCCGAAGACTCAGCATGAGCCGGGCCGTGCGCAGAGTGCCAGCCGGAACGCCGTCGCGCTCAAAACGGTCACACAGCCAGCGGCTCGTCTCCGCGGCGATTTTCAAGTGATGGCACTAGCTCGCGGCCGTCTACCGAACAGCTTCCACTCAGCAGGTCAACGGTCACGGTCAAGCCCGTCATCTTGCGCAGGCGTGGGAGGTCGCCGTACAGCCTCCGTCCACACGCAATCTGTGTGTGCGTCTTGACGGCCGCGATGGGGCTCAGCGTTCCTGCCGACTAATGGTGTGAGGTGGACTCGCGGCATGATCTTCCGTCGCGGACAAGACCATGGCCCACCCCAACCGCACTGTCATGGCTCCCTTCTGTGACAACGGCGCGTCGTTCCGGCTATTGATCGTGCCCAGCCGCACGCGCAATAACCCTGTGGATCTGGCACGCTTCGCAGATGACCGAGTCGTCGCAACAACCACCCATGCCGCCGCTGCTCAGCGCTCCGGTACTCGTCGTCGTCCAGCAGGCAAAGGTCTTTTCGACCCGCGCCGAATACGACGTTTATGCGCCTGATGGCACGCCCCTCGGCTCGGTCCATCAGGTGCCCGGATCGGGCGCCGGCATTTTCGGGCAGCTGGCGACGATTGACTACGACGTCGCCGACGCGACCGGCAATGTGCTGATGCACATGATCAAACCGGGTGCGTTCGGGCGGGTGCATTTCGAGGTCAGCTGGGCGAATGGGGCTGCCGTCGGTGAGATCGAGCAGGAGAACCTGCTGTTCGCTCCCCAGTTCGCCCTGACCGCCGCTGACGGCGCCGCAGCCCGACTGACTGGGGGCAGCATGATGAGCTGGAGCTGGTCAATCGAAGGGACCAGCGGCGAGCCCCTCGGTAGCGTTTCCAAGCAGTTCTCTGGACTCGCGGAAATGTTCAGCAGTGCCGACCGCTTCGTTGTCGAGTTGAGCCCCGCTCTTGGCGGCATGTTGCGACCCCTCGCCGTCGTCGCGACGATCTGCCTCGACGAGGTGCGTACCCAGAAGCAGCAGCGCCGGTAAATCGGGAGTTGACTGCAGTGAGGGTGCATGTCTAGAAGCTCTGATCGGCTCCGCTCAACAGGTGAAGGGCCACGACAGGCGCGGCCCAAGACACAGGAGACACCATGCCGAAGTACCTGCTTCTCAAGCACTACCGCGGCACCCCGACGCCGTACCGTCCCTTCCCCCCGATGGATCAGTGGGCTCCCGAGGACGTCGAGGCGCACATGGCCTTTCTCAAGCACGTCGGCGAGCTGCTCAAGGAAAACGGCGAGTTCGTCGACGCGCAGGCGCTGACACCCACGCAGACGTGGGTGCGCTACGGAGGTCCGGACGCGGCACCCGTCATTACCGACGGCGCGCTGCCCGAGACCAGCGATCTCGTTGCGGGCTGGTACATGATCGACGTCGCGTCGCACGAGCGCGCGGTCGAGCTCGCGGCCTACGTCTCCTCGGAGCCCGGTCCGGGAGGCAAGCCGTTGTATGAGTGGATCGACGTCCGGGAGGTCATGTCCGACGCGCCCGCGAACGACTGACCAAGGCGTGATCGACGTGCCGACGCGACCGCTGGACGAGGGCGCACTACGCGCCCTCGTCCCGGGCGTGCTCGCGGGCCTGGTCCGCCGCGGCGAGGACTTCGACGCCGCCGAGGACGCGCTCCAGGAAGCGTTACTCGAGGGACTGCGAGTATGGCCCGACCACCCACCACTCG
>DATCDK010000167.1:0-12635 GCA_036510735.1 Acidothermaceae bacterium
CCGGCGGTATGCGGCAGCGCATCATGATCGCGCTCGCGCTGGTGCTCAATCCCGCGTTCGTCGTTGCCGACGAGCCGACCACTGCACTCGACGTGCTGGTCGAGGCCCAGATCCTGTCGATCCTTGCCGACCTGAAGCGCAACTTCGACACGTCACTGTTGCTGATCACGCACAACCTCGGCATTGTTGCCGAGGCGTGCGAGCGGGTGGCCGTCATGTACGCGGGCCGGATTGTCGAAGAAGGCGATGCGCGCCAGGTGTTCTCCGATCCGTCGCATCCCTACACCCGCGAACTGCTGCGCTCGACGATTTCGCTGTCGACGACGGCGCTGCACTACATTCCCGGCTCGCCGCCAGATCTCGTCGACCCGCCGTCCGGCTGCCATTTCCACCCGCGCTGCCCGAGTGCGATGCAGGTATGCGGAAGTCTCGATCCGGTCGAAGTGCGGGCGCCCAGTGGCCAGCGGGTGTCGTGCTGGTTGCACGGCCCCGACGAGCTGATCCCACCCGGTGGCACCGCCCCGCTGCAACGACAGGAGTTGGCCAGTGCCGACGAAGCCTGACGATCTCGAGGTCGACCCTGCTCATGTCAAGCCTGACACCACGCCACTCGACGACCGGCCCGTAGTGCTCGACGTCCGTGATCTGCGGGTGCATTTTGCTTTGCGAGGTGGATTCTTCGACCGCCTGCTCGGTCGTTCATCGGGATCGGTGAAGGCCGTCGACGGTGTCTCGTTCACCCTCCGCAAGGGTGAGGTGCTCGGTTTGGTCGGTGAGTCGGGCAGCGGCAAGACCACGACAGCGCGCGCCTTGCTTGGTCTCGCGCCGATCACCGGCGGCACCGTGCGATTCGACGCCGGCCCCGAGTACGGCGGCCCGGTAGAGCTGACGGGTTTGCGCGAGCCTCAGTTTCGTGCGGTGCGACAGGCCATCCAACTGGTGTTCCAGGATCCACACGCATCACTGAATCCAGCCATGGACCTCGCGACCGCGGTCGCTCATCCGCTGAAGATTCACCACATCACCAAGGACCGCGTCGAGATCGATCGACGGGTGCGTGCTGCGTTCGAACGTGTCGGGCTCGCGCCGGTCGATCAGTACCTTCACAAGTACCCGGCCGACCTCTCCGGCGGGCAGAAGCAACGCGCGGTGCTCGCTCGCGCGATCATGTTGAACCCTGCGCTACTCGTCGCAGACGAACCGGTGTCGATGCTCGACATGAGTGTGCGCGCGAAGATCCTGCAGCTGATGCTCGACCTCAAGCGCGATCTCGGGCTCACCTACCTCTACGTCACCCACGACCTCGCGACCGCGAAGTTCTTCTGCGACACGATCGCCATCATGTATCTCGGTCGTATCGTCGAGATCGGTCCAGCTGCGCAGATCTACGCCGACCCCAAGCATCCCTACACGCGGTCGTTGCTCGCGGCGATTCCGGAGCCTGATCCGAGTCGGGCAGTGCCACGCAACTTGCCGCGCGGCGAGGTACCCGACGCCGCCAGGCCGCCGCTTGGTTGTTCGTTCCATCCGCGCTGTCCGGCCGCGTTCGCGCCATGCGGCTGGGAGGCTCGCGACGTCAACGCACTACTGGAACAAAGATGGACGGCGGTTGCCGAGGGCGAGTACGAGCGCGAGCGTGTCGTTGTCGGTGATCCGGTCGAACTCGAGGCGGGGCTGGCGGCGCGGCTGCCTGACACTCGAGCGGGATCGGGCGCCGCGGTGGCGCTGCTCGACGAGATCAGGAGGGCCGACCCGGACGAGCCGTTCTGGCGGGGCGTGCGATCAGTCGAACCTGAGCCGGCCGGCGTCCGGCTCGAATTCAACGAGCCGGTCGATCCGGCGCTGCGCAACGTCGGACCGGTCCGGGTGGCGTGCCACCTGCACGACCCGCGCTTCGCCCCTCTTGCGACGCCGTTGGAAACGCCTTAGTTTGCGTCGAGCAATCGTCAAGAGCTCGCGCTACGTTCGCAATGAAAGTGGGAGAGCATCAATGCACGTCACGCTGTTCGGCTTCGTTCTTTTTCTGCACATCCTGACGGCGATTATCGCGTTCATGATGGCGGCCATCGTCCATGCCGGACTGCCAGCGATGGCACGTGCCCGCGACGTGCGCGAGATGCGTTCGTGGGCCGCAATCCTGCACAGGCTTGAGCCGCTCTTTCCTATCGCGGCGCTGATCCTGCTGATCCTCGGCGCGTGGCTGATCCATCTGTCGAAGGGCCGCATTCACTGGGGCGATGGCTGGCTTCTCACGAGCTTGATCAGCCTCATCGTGGTCGAGGGAGTTGCCGGCGCCAAGCTCGCGCCGAAGGCCAAGGCGGCGGTCAAGGCCGTCGAAGAAGCGCCCGACGGGCCGGTTCCCGACTCACTCCGGCGCACTGCTGCTCTTGAGCCTTGGATCTGGTACCCGTCACATGTGGCGACGTTCGGATTTGCCGCCGTGGTGTTTTTGATGTCAGCCCGGCCATCAGGAGCATGGGCAGTCGTCATCGTGATCGTCGGTGCGCTGATCGGAGTCACGGTGGCGCGACTGCAGTTGCGCGCGCTGTCCGCTCCGATCGCAGTTGCGGGGGCATCGCGGCCAGCCGAGGCGGTCCAGTAGCGCGAAGGTGGCCCGTGGCGCACCTTGGCCGAAGAACGCTGGTCATCGGATGCACGGGACTGTGCGTGGTCACGGGCATGCTCGCCGGTTGCACCAGCGCGCGGGTATCGAAGCCCGCCGCCGGGTCCTCGGTCGCTGCGACACCTTCACCTACAGCGATGGCGTCGGCGACGCCGACAGCTCCGGCGTCAACGCCACCAGCGTCGCCGACCGCGACGGCGATTGCGACGGTCCCCGCGACGCCGGCGACGACGTCAGGCGCCGGCGATCCAACCGACCGCTTGGTGCCACTGCCCGTCTCGGTGTTGCCCGAGCCCTCGTCGTCCTTCGTGATCGGAACCCACGCCGCGATTGCGGTCAGCGGCGCGTCTGCGCAACAGGTCGGGCTCGACCTGGCTGACCTGCTGCGCCCGGCGACGGGATTCGCCTGGCCCGTGGTGACCCGCTCGGGCAGTGCGGGCGACATCACACTTGGTTTGGCCGCGAACGATCCGACGCTGGGTGCCGAGGGCTACACCCTCGTCGTTTCTCCTACGGGCGTGACAATCGAGGCCAACAAGCCCGCCGGTCTGTTCGAAGGAATCCAGACGCTGCGGCAACTGCTGCCATCGCAGCTATCGGCGTCGTCGGTGCAGGCGGGCCCATGGGTCGTACCCGGGGTGCGCATCAGCGACTTTCCGCGTTACGCCTACCGGGGCGCGATGCTCGACGTGGCGCGGCACTTCTTCCCGGTCGCGACTGTGGAGCACTACATCGATGAGCTGGCGATGTACAAGATCAATGTTCTGCATCTGCATCTGTCCGACGACCAAGGATGGCGGCTCGCGGTCGACGGTTGGCCGGCGCTCACCACGGTGGGTTCGAAGACCGCGGTCGGCGGCGGTCCGGGCGGTTTCTACACGACGACCGACTACACCGCGATCGTGAAATACGCCGAGGCGCACTTCATCACCGTGGTGCCGGAGATCGACATGCCAGGTCATGTAGGGGCCGCGCTGTCGTCGTACGCATCGCTGAACTGCGATGGCATAGCGCCGCCGATCAACACGTCAGAAGAAGTCGGCCACAGTTCCTTGTGCGTCGGAAAGCCAGCTGTAGATCAGTTCTTGACCGCGGTCGTGGGCGAGCTGGCCAAGCTGACTCCCGGGCCTTACATCCACATCGGCGGCGATGAGGCAGCCAGCACATCGGCGTCCGATTACGCGTTGTTCATGAGCAGGGCCGCTGAGGTCGTCAAGGCAGACGGCAAGACTCCGATGGGGTGGGAAGACTTCGCGAGCGCGGCTCTCCCGACCGGATCGATCGCCCAGTACTGGGATTTCCGCAATGGCAGCGCGTTGGCACGACAGGCGGTTGCCAAGGGTGCGCAGCTGGTGATGTCGCCGGCCGACCACACGTACCTCGACCAGAAGTACACCCCGGCCACGTCTTTGGGGTTGCAATGGGCGGGCACTCACGAGGTGCAGGACGCGTACAACTGGGATCCGGCAACGGAGGTGCCAGGTCTTGCCGCCGATGTGATCGGTGTCGAGGGTCCGTTGTGGACCGAGACGCTCACATCCCTGCAGGATCTGCAATACATGACGTGGCCGCGAATGGCCGAACTCGCCGAAGTGGGATGGACGCCGCAAGTGCAGCGGAACTGGTCAACGTTCGCACCTCGACTTGCTGCGCAAGCCGCTGCATGGAAGCTGCTCGGCATCAACTACTACGCGTCGCCGCTCGTGTCGTGGCCCGAGAACGCCGCGGGTTAGTCGCTACCCGGGGAGGCGGCCGACGAGTCCGGGGAACGGCACTGGCGTCGTCCGCCATTGCACTTCACGGATCGCCGCAGCCTGCAACTCAAGAGCCGCGTCGTGCTGCAGTTGCCCACTAGCGACGGCGACGACGTCGGCGTATGCCGCCGCGGTCGACTCCTCGATGGCGGCGAGTAGGTCGCGCGCGCTTGGGTTGTCGACGACCGGGTTCGGCAGTTGGTAGACCGGCGCGGCTGGCGCTGGCGTGGCACCGAGGCCGGCCAGCCATTGCGTCACTGTCTGCACCTGCGCGCGATGCGCGTCGTACGCCGTGCGCGCCGCATTCTTGGCTTGGCCTGTTGCGAGTCTCGCGCCCGCAACGGCATAGCCGTACACCGCAGCGTTTTCTGCCGCCGCCGCCGCCAGCAGGGCAGTGACGACGGGGCTGTCGCTCACGTGGCCACCGAGAGCAACGCGGCGTGTGCCGCTTCGCAGCCGCCGATCGAGGCGATCAACCGGGCGAGCGAACCGCTCGTCGTCGCGACATCGCCAAGCCTTGCTGCCGCTGCAGTTCGTTCGAGGTCGGCGAGGTCGTGCAGGATCGCGGTGGATGCTGGCGGGCTCGACAGCGGCGGGCCTGCAGCAGCACTGCCGGACGGCGGGCTGCTCGCCGGGGCCGTGTCCGATGGGGTAGTCGACGGTGCGGCTCCCGGAACCAGGCCCTGCAGATGCGCCG
This sequence comes from Acidothermaceae bacterium, assembly GCA_036510735.1. Classification (GTDB taxonomy): domain Bacteria; phylum Actinomycetota; class Actinomycetes; order Acidothermales; family Acidothermaceae; genus PALSA-607. The sequence goes on from DATCDK010000167.1 coordinate 5,075, forward strand.
CATGGTCAGCTCGAAACGGCCCAAGCCGACCGGCCAGCTCGGGATGAGCGACTGTGACAGCGTCGTAGGCCGCGAGCAGTGCCTGCTCTGCGGCGGCCACCCGCTGCGCGACGAGCTGATCGGGGGACAGCGCCGAGACCGTCGACCTGGGGGAGGCCGACGCCGTGGCTGGGGGTGCCGACGTCGTTGCTGGCTGTGGTGACCGGCTGGGTGGAGTCGTTACGGCCGCGGGAGTCGTCGGTGCGGTCCGCTGCTTGCCGGAGCGGCAGCCGACGACAACCCCGAGGGCTGCGACGCCGAGGAGCCGCAACACGCTGCGCCTGCCGACCAGCGGCCGACCTCGTAGCGGCGGTTCGTACACCACACGACTCCTCGGGCTTACCCTCTGCGGCGACAGATCGAGAACGCTGCGACAGCTTACGGACGAGCCATTACGGCTACGCTGGACCGAGCACCACAGCTTCGGATGGCGTTTGGCCGTCCATCTGCTTTAGCAGCGTGACAACTGCCCTGAGCAGCCTGACAACAGCAGAGCAACGAGGAGGTCGGCGATGACGAGCGCCTCCGCAGGCCGGGAGTTGGCCGCGTTGCTCAGCCGTGTGGTCGAAGAGACCGGGCTCGACCTCGAAGACGTCGCCGTGGCCAGAGTCGGTCACCGCACCGAGGTCCGGGTGCTCGTCGACAAGGACGGCGGCATCAGCCTCGACGACGTGGCGGTCGTCAGCCAAGCGATCTCGACCGTGCTTGATCTGCCCGCGGCCGACGCGATCCTGGGCGAGCAGCCCTATGTGCTCGAGGTCAGTTCGCCCGGCGTCGACCGGCCCCTCGTCGATGTACGTCAGTGGCGGCGGGCGACGGGGCGCCTCGTGCGGGTGCGGCTTGCTGCAGGCGCCGAGATCACCGCGCGCATCGCGGCTGTCGACGCTGACGGCGTCCGGCTTGCCGTTGCCGGCGCAAAGCCCGGTGCGCCCACAAGGGAACAGGCCTATCGCCACGACGAGCTTGGCCCCGGTCGTGTGCAGGTGGAGTTCAACCGGTTCACCCCCGACCGAGAGGGTGAGGACGCACGATGAACATCGACATGGCCGCGTTGCGCAGCCTCGAGCGCGAGAAGGACGTCTCCTTCGACCTGCTCGTCGAGGCGATCGAATCGGCGTTGCTGATCGCGTATCAGCGCACCGAGGGCGCGAATCCGCATGCGCGAGCAAGCGTTGATCGCAGCACCGGCGAGGTGACGGTCATCGCCATCGAGATGGACGACGACGGCAACCCGATTCGCGAGTTTGAAGACACCCCGCATGACTTCAACCGCATTGCGGCGAGCACGGCAAAGCAGATCATTCTGCAGCGCCTGCGCGACGCCGAGCATGAGCTCACCTTCGGCGAGTACGCCGGTCGCGAGGGCGACATTGTCGGCGGCGTGATCCAGCAACAGCACGACTCGCGGAACGTGTTCGTCGACCTTGGCAAGGTCGAGGCCGTGCTGCCTGCCGGCGAGCAGGTGCCGGGCGAGCGCTATGAACACGGCTCGCGGATCCGCTGCTACGTCGTGCAGGTGCACAAGGGTGTTCGCGGTCCGCAGATCACGCTGTCGCGGACGCATCCTGGGCTGGTGCGCAAGCTGTTCGCCCTCGAGGTGCCGGAGATCGCCGACGGCTCGGTCGAGATCGCCGCGCTCGCGCGTGAGGCGGGTCATCGGTCGAAGATCGCGGTGCGCTCCAACGTGGCAGGGCTGAACGCCAAGGGTGCCTGCATCGGGCCGCTAGGGCAGCGGGTGCGGGCAGTAATGGCCGAGTTGCACGGCGAGAAGATCGACATCGTCGATTGGTCCGACGATCCGGCCGAGTTCGTCGGGCACGCGCTTTCACCGGCCCGGGTCAGTGCGGTTGAGGTCGTTGATCTGGCCAACCGGTCGGCCCGGGTGACGGTCCCTGACTACCAGCTCTCGCTGGCGATCGGCCGCGAAGGTCAGAACGCTCGGCTGGCGGCTCGGCTGACCGGCTGGCGCATCGACATCCGCTCCGACAACCCGTCGGCGCCGGAGACGGTCATTGCCCTCGATCCGGAGTCCGACGGCGAAAGCGCGACCGACGCTGCCCAGCAGGCGAGCGCCGACTCCGCCTATCGGGCGGGCGCCGCGAGGTCCGCGCATGGCGAACCAAGCGCGCCGAGGGGGTAGACTCGGCGTGGCCGAACGCGTCGGGCCCATGCGATCCTGCGTGGGATGTAAGAAGCGGGCGGCCAAGTACGACCTTCTGCGTCTCGCAGTGGTCCGGGTCGACGAGCAGTTTCGCGTCGTGCCCGACCCACGCGGAGAGCGTTCGGGCCGGGGCGCCTCGTTGCATCCCGATCCGCACTGCCTCGATCTCGCCGAGCGACGTCGGGTGTTCCCCAGGGCGTTTCGCCTGCCGGGCCCGCTCGATTCCACCGCTGTGCGGGAGCACCTGGAAGGTTCGGCAAGGCAGCAGTAGTCATTGAACAGGAAGCAGGTCGAGCGAGTCGATGAGCCGTCAATGAGTGCGCAGCGATGAGTAAGGCGCGTCATGAATAAGTAAGTGCGGCCCGGGTTCGACCCGATCGATCACCCGGGCCAGGAGACGGGAGTCACGTGGCCAAGGTTCGGGTGTATGAGCTCGCCAAAGAGCTCAATGTTGAAAGCAAGGCCGTCATGGCCAAGCTTCAGGAATTCGGGGAGTTCGTTCGTTCGGCCTCCTCAACAATCGAGGCGCCAGTTGTCCGCAAGCTCAGGGAGTCCTTCCCGGCGCCTGTGGTAGTTGTCGCGCCCCCTGCCGCGCCTAAGGCAGCGGCTACCGCGCGTACCGCCGATAAGCCACGCGCGGCCGAAGCAGCCCCAGTCGCGGTTGCACCGGTGGCAGCGCCACCGGCCCCGGCAGCGCCGGCAGCCGACCGGGTGAGCCCGTCGACCGAGGTCTTCCGCGCGCCCGTGGCACCGGCTGCCCAAGCGGCCGCGCCCACCGCCGAGCCGACCGTCAGTCGTCCTGGCGAGGCAGGTGCAGCTCGTCCGGCAGCCGGCCCGCGACCTGGTCCAGCCGTCCCGCGGGCAACCTCGGGCCCGCCGCGGATGGGCAACAATCCCTTCACCTCCCAGGCGTCAACCGCGCCGCGTCCGCCGCTCGCGCCAGGTGCCGTTCCGGGCGCGCCGCGACCCGTTGGCCCAGGTGCCGGCGCGCCGCCGCGACCCGCTGGTATGCCGCCGCGCCCCGGCGGCGCTGGCGGTATCGGCGCCAATCGACCGTCACCCGCTGGTATGCCGCCGCGCCCCGCACCTGGTGGGCCGGGTGGTTACGGCGCTCGTGGCCCCGCAACCGGTGGTCCCGGAGCTGGCCGTCCGGCCGGTCCCGGTGGTGCCCGCGGTGGGTTCACCTCGGCACGTCCTGGTGGTCCCGGCGTTGGTCGTGGCGGTCCCGGCGGCGGCCCTGGCGGCCCCGGTGGTCCGGGCGCTGGTCCTGGGGGTCCCCCCGGAGCTGGCGGTGGTCGTCCCGGTCCTGGTGGTCGCGGTCGTGGCGGCGGCACAGCCGGTGCGTTCGGCCGTGGACCCGGCGGTCGGCCCACCCGTGGCCGCAAGTCGAAGAAGCAACGGCGCCAAGAGTTCGACAACATGCAGGCCCCGTCGATCGGCGGCGTGCAGGTCCCTCGTGGCAATGGTCAAGTCTTGCGATTGCCACGTGGCTCGTCGCTGTCTGACTTCGCCGACCGCATCGGCGCCAACCCGGCGTCGCTCGTCCAGGTGATGTTCCACCTCGGCGAGATGGTGACCGCGACCCAGTCGGTCAACGAAGAGACGTTGCAACTTCTCGGTGCCGAGCTCGGCTATGACGTTCAAGTCGTCAGCCCCGAGGACGAAGACCGCGAGTTGCTGGAGAGCTTCGACCTCGAGTTCGGCGAAGACGAAGGCGGCGAGAGCGACCTCACTGCTCGTCCGCCGGTGGTCACCGTCATGGGGCACGTCGACCATGGCAAGACCAAGCTGCTCGACGCGATCCGTAACACCAATGTGGTCGCGCGCGAGCACGGTGGCATCACGCAGCACATCGGCGCCTACCAGGTCATCGCGGATTCGATCGCCGGCAAGCGGGCGATCACCTTCATCGACACCCCGGGCCACGAAGCGTTCACCGCCATGCGTGCCCGTGGTGCGCAGGTGACCGACATCGCGGTGCTTGTGGTGGCGGCCGACGATGGCGTCATGCCGCAAACCATCGAGGCGCTTAACCACGCCCAGGCGGCCGGCGTCCCGATCGTCGTTGCGGTCAACAAGATCGACAAGGAAGACGCTGACCCGACGAAGGTGCGCGGGCAGTTGACCGAGTACGGGTTGGTCGCCGAGGAATACGGCGGCGACACGATGTTCGTCGACGTGTCGGCGAAGTCGAACCTCAACATCGACAAGCTGCTCGAGGCGATCCTGCTGACCGCAGACGCAGCGCTCGACATGCGGGCAAACGCCGACCAGGACGCGCAAGGGGTTGCCATCGAGGCACACCTCGACCGCGGCCGTGGTCCGGTGGCGACCGTCCTCGTGCAGCGCGGAACGCTGCACGTCGGCGACTCGATCGTCGCCGGTGAGGCGTTCGGTCGAGTGCGCGCGATGCTCGATGAGTTCGGTGAGACCGTCGCCGAGGCCGGGCCTTCACGCCCGGTTCAGGTGCTCGGGTTCACCAGCGTCCCGGACGCCGGCGACAACTTCCTCGTTGTCCCCGAAGACCGGGTTGCGCGGCAGATCGCCGAGCGACGTTCGGCACGCGAGCGCAACGCCCAACTCGCCGACAGTCGTGGCCGGCGCAGTCTCGAAGACATCCTCGAACGCATGGAGAAGGGCGAAGTCGAAGAACTCCGCCTCATCCTCAAGGGCGACGTCTCCGGTTCTGTCGAAGCCCTCGAGGATGCGTTGCTCAACCTCGATGTCGGTGAGGACGTCGACCTGCGGGTCATCGACCGCGGCGTCGGTGCCATCACGCAGAACGACGTCAACCTCGCGGTTGCGTCCGACGCGGTCATCATCGGATTCAACGTCCGGCCGGCCGAGCGGGTCAGCGAACTCATCGATCGCGAAGGCGTCGACGTCCGCTACTACTCGGTCATCTACCAGGCGATCGATGAGGTCGAGGCGGCACTCAAGGGCCTGCTGAAGCCCGAGTTCGAAGAGGCGCGACTTGGTACCGCCGAGATTCGCGACGTCTTCCGCTCGAGCAAGTTCGGCAACATCGCCGGCTGTCTCGTGCGCTCCGGCGTCATCACCCGAAACTCCAAGGCTCGCTTGATCCGCGACGGTGTGGTGATCAACGACCACCTCACGATCGAGTCGCTCAAGCGGTTCAAGGACGACGCTACTGAGGTTCGCGAGGGATACGAGTGCGGTATTGGGCTCGGATCGTTCAATGACATAAAGGTGGACGACGTGATCGAGACGTTCGAGATGAAGGAGAAGCCTCGGGCTTAGTCCGTGCGTCGGCCTTCGTGCCAATGCCCCTTCTCGGACTGCTTCGCTTTATGTCCTTCGAAGGGGCATTGGCACTTCGGCCCCGCTTCGTACGGGCCCGAGCCTTCGCTGTTTCTAACGGATCTATCACGACGTCCCTGCCACCACCCTCGCTAGAGGCGGAAGAGCACATGTTCGCTGGGGTTCTGCAGATTGATCTGCTTCTTGGGGATGTGCATTCGCTCAAGGAGAAGCGGGGGATCATTCGGCCCCTGATTGCTGAGGTTCGGCGCAAGTTTGAGGTTTCTGTTGCCGAGACGGGGCATCTTGAACTTCATCGGCGGGCTTTGATTGGTGTTGCTGTGGTTGGGGCTGAGGCTGCTCATTGTGTTGAGGTTCTTGAGAGTTGCGAGCGGTTGGTGGCTGGGCGACCGGAGGTTGAGGTGCTGTCGACTCGGCAGCGGCTCTTTGGCCCTGAAGAGTGACTGCGGAGGATGAGTAATGACTGACCACGCGCGCGCACGTAAGTTGGCCGACCGCATTCGGGTTGTTGTGGCCGAGACGCTTGAGCGGCAGGTGAAGGACCCGCGCCTGGGTTTCATCACGATCACCGATGCTCGGGTTACCGGCGACCTGCACGACGCGACCGTGTTCTACACGGTGCTGGGTGACGACAGTGCGCGCGCCGAGACCGCCGCTGCACTCGATAGTGCGCGGGGCGTGTTGCGCTCCGAGGTCGGCAAGCAGACACAAGTGCGGTTCACCCCGACACTCACGTTCGTGCTCGACGGAGTGCTCGATAACGTTCAGCACATTGACGAACTGCTCGCGAAAGCGCGCGAGGCCGACGCGGCAGTGCACGAGGCCGCGACGCACGCGGTTCCGGCGGGGGACGCCGATCCGTACCGCGTCACGCCAGGTGCGGCGGAGTAAGTGCCGAAAGGCTCAGGGGAGCCCGCAGAGAGACGCGCGATTGTCGCGCAGCCAGCGGAGCGAGGCGCGGTTGTCGAGCCGCCGCAGCGTGGGGGGGTTGTGGTTGTCGACAAGCCGGCCGGACTTACCTCACACGATGTGGTCGCCCGGGTGCGACGGCTGGCCGGGACGCGGCGCGTCGGACATGCAGGCACGCTGGACCCGATGGCCACGGGAGTGTTGCTGGTCGGCGTCGGGCGGGCTACCCGGTTACTCGGCCATCTCGCTTTGCACGACAAGGACTATCTCGCGACGATGCGCCTCGGGGTGACGACGTCGACCGATGACGCCCAGGGCGAGCCACTCGCCCGCACAGCAGCCCATCACGTTGGTGTCGCCGACGTTGTTGCCGTGATGAAGGCCTTCACCGGCGAGATCGAGCAACGCCCTCCTGCGGTCAGCGCGATCAAGGTCGACGGCGTGCGTGCCTACACACGGGCGCGGTCGGGTGAGGACGTCGTGCTTGCGGTCCGGCGGGTCACGGTCACCCGATTCGAGGCGACTGCCTTCCGGCCCGACGCCGAGCTCGGCGTGCTCGATGTCGACGTTGAAGTCACCTGCTCCTCGGGGACGTACATCCGCGCGTTGGCCCGCGATGTGGGGACAGCTCTCGGCGTTGGCGGGCATCTCGCCGCGTTGCGACGCACGAGGGTCGGTGCTTTCGATCTGAGTGCCGCGCGAACGCTGCCCGAGCTCGAGACGGCGTTCACGCTGACGCCTCTCGACGCAGTCGCCGCGAGCGCATTCGCGCGGCGAGACCTTGACGCCGAACAGGCGCTCGCGGTGTCGCACGGGGCCAAGCTTTCGGCGTCCGGTATCGAGGGCGAACCGGTTGCCGCGTTCGGGCCGGACGGCGCACTGGTTGCGCTCTTGGAGGACCGTGGCGAGATCGCACGAGCACTCGCGGTCTTCGTCGGCTGACAGGATAGGGCGCTACACCTAGAGGGAGGTGCGGTCTTCGGTGCAGGTTTGGCGAGACGGCACCGGTGGCGTGCCTGCCGACGCGGGCCGCACGGTCGTGACCATTGGCGTCTTCGATGGCGTGCACCGCGGCCATCAGCGCATCGTCCACCGCGCGCTGGCCCGTGCGGCCGAGCTCCGGCTGCCCGGTGTGGCGGTCACGTTCGAGCCGATGCCGGAGACCGTCGT
>DATCDK010000168.1:0-12540 GCA_036510735.1 Acidothermaceae bacterium
AGATGAGTGAGGCGAGGCGTGGTCGCATACCCCCCCATCGGACGCCGCGCGCGATTCCCTGAGCGAATCGTCCGCGTCGCCTAGGCGAAGCGGACGATGCAGAACGCTCCGAAGATGCCGCAATACCAGGCGAACGGCGTCAAAGTGCGGGTGCGGAAGTAGCGGACCAGGAACTTGATGGTCAGGATGGCCGCGATGAACGCGGCACCGCTGCCGGCAAGCACCTGACCTCGGATGCCCTGGCCGAGGGGGCCAGTCAGGTCGGGCAGCTTGTAAACGCCTGCGGCGAAGATGACCGGAGTGGCCAGCAGGAATCCGAACCGGACCGCCTGTTCGTGGTTCAGCCCACGGATCAGCCCGGCGACCATGGTGATGCCGGAGCGGCTAATCCCGGCGAGGAGCGCCAAGCTCTGGAAGACGCCGACCACGCCGGCGTCTCGAAAGCTGAACCGTCGGGTGATCTCGATGTCGTTCGCCGGATCGTGCTCGGGATCCGCGATCGTCGCAGGCTGCCCATCTGGCAGCGGAGCAGGATCGCCGGCTCGCACCGCGGCTGCCGTCTGCGCCACAGACCGGCGGCGCAGATACTCGCCGGTGAAAAGGATCCCGCCGTTCAGCGTCAAGAAGATGGCCGCTGCCTCCGGTTTGGCGAACAGCGTGCGGAACGTGTGTTCGAGCGCCAGCCCGATAATGCCCGCCGGGATTGTGGCGATGATGATGAGCCAGGCCATCCGCTCGTGCACGGTCTCGATCTTGCGGCGGCGCAGCGAGCTGAAGAATCCGCCGATGATCCGCACCCAGTCGCGCCAGAAGAACAGCAACAAGGCGAGTGCGGTAGCGACGTGCAGCCCGACGATAAACGCGAGATACGGCGATTCAGCCTGGTCTTGCTCGGTGACCAGTGCCTTCCACGACCCGCCGACCAGGGCAGGGACCAACACCGAGTGACCCAGGCTCGAGACCGGGAACAACTCCGTCACGCCCTGCATGACGCCGATCGTGATCGCCTGGAGAAAGTTCAGATGCGGGTAAGGGGTCGGGACTGGCACGCAGGGCCCTCATCAGGTCGGCGGGTGATCGAGTTAACTCCCACGATACGGGTCGAACCTGACGGCGAGGTGACTATCGGCCCAACCACGCGCCCCGGCAACCGCGCGAGTGCGAGACAATGGAAGCCAGCCCTATAGACGCCTGGCAGGGATTGGAGGGACCGTGCTCGACCCGCGCGCGCTCTACACGCTCGAGGAGCACATCCCGTTGCTTGAGCGGCCGATTCTGATCCACGCCCTCGACGGGTTCGTCGATGCCGGCGAGGCGGTCCGGCTCACCCACGAGCATCTGCTGGCCAACCTGACGCATGAGGTCATCGGCCGGTTCGATGTCGACCAGCTGCACGACTACCGGGCCCGGCGGCCACCGATGATCTTCGACGCCGATCACTGGGAGAGCTACGCCGCGCCTGAGCTGCTCCTCTACGCCATGACGGACGCCGCCGGCGAGCGCTTCCTGCTGCTGACCGGCCCCGAGCCCGATGTGCAGTGGGAGCGCTACATAGCGGCCGTCATCGGGTTGGTCGAACACTTCGGCGTCCGGTTGACGATCGGTCTCAATGCGATACCGATGGCCGTGCCGCACACCCGGCCGGTCGGGATCACGTCCCACGCGTCGCGCCAGGAGCTAATTCCCGACAACGAGCCGTGGGTGCAGCGCGTGCAGGTTCCGGCGAGTGCCGGTCACCTGCTCGAGTTCCGATTGACCGAGCGTGGTCTTGACGCGATCGGGTTCGCCGCACACATCCCGCACTACTTGGCGCAGACCGAATTCCCTGACGCAGCCGAGCGATTGGTCGGGGCCATCGCACTCGCCGGCGGCCTCGTGCTGCCCACCGATGAGTTGCACGTGGCCGGAACAGCCGCGAAGTTGGAGATCGACAAGCAGGTCGCCGATTCACCGGAGGCGATGGCGCTCGTCGGTGCGCTTGAGCAGCAATACGACGCGTTCCTGCGTGGCCGCGGCAGCGACCTGCTCGCGACCGGATCAGGTGACCTTCCGTCGGCCGACGAACTCGGCGCGGAACTCGAGCGATTCCTCGCCGATCACACCAAACGCCAGCGCGACGACCGCGAAACCTGACGCGTTACCCGCCGACGGATCCAACTGCCGCCGCGACACGTTCGGTGGGCCCCGCAACGAAGATGTATTCGGTGTTGCGCAGATGCGACACCACGCCGACTTTCTGGCCGGCCGGATTGTGGATCCCGATCTGCGCACCGACGTAGCGTTTGGAATCGAACGCCAGCATCGCGACGTCCGCGTGGCCTGCATCTTTTAGCCACTGCCCGATGTCCGCCGGCGTTACCCACGACTCGTCGTTGTACGACACCACCACGACGTCCGCTCTTGTTCGCGAGATAACGGAACGCAACGCGACCGGCATCGATGCCTTGCCATTGAACGGCGAATGCGTGTCGTCGTCCCGTGCATCGATCCGCTTGCAGGCGATGCCGTAATGCTCGGGTGCGTCCCAGCGCACCAACGTCTCCCAGACGTGGTAGTTCGTGAAGTAGCGGTGCTGGTTGTAGGGCGGATCGAGATAAGCCAGATCAACATGCGGGACGACGTCGATGAGCGACATCGCGTCCCCGCGCATCGCGACGCCACAACCGGCGAGCAACTCCGGCGCCCGCAGTTCGATGTCGTTGTAAGCCCGCGCGGCCCAATGCTTCAGATACGCCATCTGCAACCCGGTCGTCGAGTCGACGCGATCGGCCGCAAGCATGAGAGCGGTAAGTAGCACCGGATAGAGCGGATCGCCCGAGTAACGGGCCTCGATCGCCTCGCGCATCGCATCGACACGCGCGCCGTTCTTCGGCTGGAAATACCGTGCCGCGATGCAGAACGTCTCAGTGAAATAGCCCGCCGCCCCTGGCAATGCGTTCAGTTTGTCAAGAGCCTGCGCAAGCCGGTCCTTGTCGACCCCGGTGGCGTCCGTGGCGATGTAGCACTGGCCGAGCACCTCGGCGTATGTTGCGCAGTCGACAGCAGTGACGGCGATACCGCGACGCTTGAACTCTTGGGCAACCCTCGTCGTCCCGGTAAAGAGGTCGAGGGCCGTACGCGCGCCCGCCGCGGTGGCAATGTCGCCGAGCACGGAGGCGAGCAGCCGCTTGGAGCCAAGGTACTTGATCACCGCGCCAGCCTAGGCGGAACAACACTTCTTGGGCGGAACAAACGCGACCACCCCTGGCATTGTGATCGGCATGGTGCTGGATGGCTTCGCGCACGGGATTGCCGAAGGCTGGTGGATGTTCTTCGACACCTTCTGGGCTCTCGTGCTCGGATTCGCGTTGTCCGGCGCTGTGCAAGCATTCGTTTCTCGGGCGCAGATGCAGGCCGCACTCGGTGACCACCGGCCGAGAACCCTGGCGAAGGCGAGCTGCCTCGGCGCGGTGAGCTCGTCGTGCTCGTATGCCGCCAGCGCGCTGGCCAAGAGCCTGTTCGCCCGCGGGGCCGACTTCACGGCGTCCATGATCTTCATGATCGCGTCGACCAATCTGGTGGTCGAGCTCGGCATCGTCATCTGGCTGTTGCTGGGCTGGCAATTCGCGGCGGCCGAGTTCATCGGTGGCGCCATCATGATCGCGCTGCTTGGCCTCGTTCTACCGCGAGTGATTCCGCGACGGTGGACCGACGATGCGCGCACCGCACTATCGCGCGACGTCGACGAGGCCCAGGTTTGGGATGCGACATCGTGGAAGCAACGCGTACGTACCCGGGCCGGCTGGTCAGATGCGTCGGGCTACACCATTAGCGATCTGACGATGCTGCGCAGGGAAATCGTCGCCGGGTTTGTCATTGGCGGATTCGCATCTGCACTCGTACCGACCTGGTTCTGGCGTTCGTTATTCGTGACGGGTCACGGATTTTGGTCAAGCCTGCAAAACGTCGTGCTGGGGCCACTTCTGGCGCTCATCAGCTTCGTCTGTTCGATCGGCAATGTGCCGATCGCGGCTGCACTGTGGCGCGGCGGAATCAGCTTCGGCGGCGTGATCTCGTTCATCTTCGCCGACCTCATCACGCTGCCGCTGCTCTTCATCTACCGCAAGTACTTTGGCGCCGCGATCACGCTCCGTCTGCTCGGGGCTTTCTGGTTTGCCATGAGCGCCGCATCATTGGCCACCGAGTACCTGGTGAGAGCCGTGCACCTGGTGCCGAAGGTCGGCACTCACATCGTGCCGCTCACCCACGCGGGAGCTAACTACACGACGGTGCTCAACGTCCTCGCCGCGATCGGCTTCGGCGTCCTGTATTGGCTTTATCGAACGCGGACGGCGAGTGCGAACGGCGCCAGCGACGATGCCGCTGTCGACCGCGACGGCAGCACTGACCGGTACGCGAAAGACCCCGTGTGCGGCATGCAAGTCGAGAAAGCGCTCGCACCGGCCCGGCTGCAGCTCGGATCGCGGACCGTCTACTTCTGCTCCGATCACTGCTCGGCAAAGTTCGCTGCACAGAACTCGCACGCCACTCGTTCTTAACGATATGCGGCAAAGTGGTGGGTCAGCGTTGTGTAGTAAGGACCCCTTCGCTATGTTGCTCCGTGATCCGCTCGTGACCTGCAACGGAGCCTCGCTGCGGCGAGTGGGTCGTCGCCTAATCCCCTTCGGGGGAACCGGGGAACCACCACCTTCCCCTGGGGTGAATCCGGCTCAGCTCACGCTGGGGCGGTAGGGCGTTCCTCTGGCCCGAACCCGTCAGCTAACTCGGTCGGCGGCCGCGGGAGGAGGGCTTGTTCGCTTTGGCGCGCCGTCGCGGCATCCTGGTGGCTCTTGGACCCTCGCCGCGCCGAGCCCTGCGACCCCTCGTCAAGATCATGTCGGCCACCGGTGCAGCGCTCGTCGCCGCCGCCCTCTTGCCCGCCGTCGCCAGCCAGGCTGCTCAGCCAACCACGGTCGCGCAGGCTCAGGCTCAGCTAGACGCGCTGAACAACCAGGCTGAGATCGCCTCCGAGCAGTACAACGGCGCCCAGGAGAGCCTGACGCAGGCGTTGCAAACCGCAACTGCGGCCACCGCCGCAGCCGGTCGGGCGCACAGCGAGGTCGTGACCGAGCAAGCCAAGGTCGGTGCGCTCGCCGCGGAGTCGTACGAGTCAGGCGGCCTCAGCCAGGGCCTGGCCATCATCTTGAACACCGCCGACCCGTCGCAGGCGATGACCAGGGTCTCGATGCTGCAGCAACTGAGCACGTCGCAGTCCAGCCTCCTGGCCGCGGCGCGGTCGGCCGATCAGGTCTACCAGCAGTCGTCGGCAGCAGCCAGCCAGGCCACCGCGACCGCTCAGAAGCTGTCTGCAGATCTTGTGCAAAAGCAGGCGCAGATCAACGCAGCGCTGGCCCAGAGCCAGCAGGTGCTCGCCAAGTTGACCGCCGCGCAGCGCGCGCAACTGATTGCGGCCCAGAAGGCGAAAGAGGCCGCAGATCAGGCCAAGGCGCAGATCGCGCTGGCGGCCTTCAACAAGGCTCAGGCCGCGCAGGCTGCTGCTGCGCGGTCGGCCGCTTCGCGGACTGCCGCGGCGCGGGCGGCAGCTACGGCTGCCGCCGCCGCGGCGGCGGCGGCGGCGAACAAGACCCTCATCAAGACCGTGGCGCTGCCGCAGAGCCCGGGCGGATCCAGCGTCGCCCAGCGGGCGGTGGCGTCCGCGATGACGCGGCTTGGCGACCGCTACGTGTTCGGAGCGACCGGCCCAAGCCGCTTCGATTGCTCAGGACTCGTTCAGTGGGCGTTTCGGCAGGCCGGTATCAGCACGACGCACTACACGGGGACGTTGTACAACGACTACCGCCACATTCCGGAAAGCCAGTTGAAGCCCGGCGACCTGGTGTTCTTCTATCGCGACCATCACCACGTCGGCATCTACATCGGCAACGGTCTGATGATCAACGCACCACACACCGGTGATGTCGTGCGCATCGCATCGATCGCCGCTCACGGGTACTACTCCGGAGCAGTGCGCGTCGTCGGCTAGCACTGCGAGTGACCTACCCGTGGTGCGGATTCTCGTCGTGCACGCCTGGCGCGCGGGTGAGGGCGAGCAGCCCGCCGGCCGCCGCGATCAACACCAGCGCGACCGCAATGCTCACGCCACCGGCACCTGACCAGTAGACGTCCTTGAGGTCGATCAGTAACGCGAGCTCGTCAACGATCAGCGCGAGCCCGATCCCGAACATCAGGCCCATGACCGTGCGCCACCTCGGCGACCGTTCGACGAGGCCGAGAAACGCCACGATGGTGACCAGCAAGATGCCCCACAGGTAGTGATGCAGATGCACCGATCCCGCCGTGACATTGGCGAAGTGACCGACGTGCGCGTGAATCGACCAGGTGATCGCCCGCAGCACGCCGAACGTCACCGCGAACGAGAACCAGGCGAGGATCAAGCCCCGCCTGGTCGGGTGCACGTCACGAAGTCGTCGCGGCTTCCGCAGTGGCATCCGCACATCATCGCCCTGGACGGCGAGATCAAGTCCGGAATCAGGTGGTGTCGAACCGGTCGAGGTTCATGACTTTGTCCCACGCGGCAATGAAGTCGCGGGCGAACTTGTCCTGCGCGTCGTCGCTCGCATAGACCTCAGCAACGGCCCGCAGCTCAGAGTTGGAGCCGAAGATGAGGTCAACGCGACTGCCCGTCCACTTCACAGCGCCGCTCGAGTCGCGTCCTTCGAAGGTCGCCGCGTCGGCTGACGTCGGCTTCCACGTAGTACCGAGATCGAGCAGATTCACGAAGAAGTCGTTGGTGAGCGACTCGGGCGCCGTCGTCAGCACGCCCAACGTCGACTTGTCGTAGTTCGCACCCAACACCCGCAGGCCGCCGATGAGGACGGTCAGTTCAGGTGCGCTGAGGTTGAGCAGGTTCGCGCGGTCGATCAGGAGATATTCAGCCGGCAGCCGGTGACCCTTTCCGAAGTAGTTCCGGAATCCATCTGCGGTCGGCTCGAGTGCGGCGAAGGATTCGACGTCCGTCTGCTCCTGCGAGGAGTCCGCGCGCCCCGGGGTGAAGGGAACCGAAACGTCGAAGCCCGCATTCTTAGCCGCCTGCTCGATACCGACACTCCCACCGAGCACGATCAGGTCGGCGAGCGAGACGTACTTTCCGCCCGCGTTGAAGCTCTGCTGGATTCCCTCGAGCGTGCGCAGCACTATCGCCAGTTCACTGGGATTGTTGACGTCCCAACCACTCTGCGGCTCGAGTCGGATGCGCGCCCCGTTCGCGCCGCCGCGCTTGTCGCTCCCGCGGAACGTCGAGGCCGATGCCCAAGCCGTGGAAACGAGTTGGGAGACCAACAGCCCCGACGCGAGAAGCTGGCCCTTCAGCGCAGCAATCTCTTCGGCGCCGATGAGCTCGTGCGTGACGGCCGGAATCGGGTCCTGCCAGATCAGCGTCTCCTGCGGCACCAGCGGGCCGAGGTAGCGCTGGATCGGACCCATGTCGCGGTGGGTCAGCTTGTACCAAGCCCGCGCGAACGCGTCCGCGAATTGCTCCGGGTGCTCGAGAAAGCGCCGCGAGATCTGCTCGTAGATGGGGTCGACCCGAAACGCCAGGTCGGTCGTCAACATGGTGGGAGGGCGTACGAGCGAGCCGTCCTCGGGGTCAGGCACCGTGTTGACTCCGCCACCGTCCTTCGGCTGCCACTGACTCGCGCCGGCGGGACTCTTCGTGAGTTCCCACTCATAGCCGAACAGGATCTCGAAGTAGCTGTTGTCCCACCTCGTGGGCGTCGGCGTCCACGTGACCTCGAGCCCGCTGGTGATCGTGTCGCGGCCCTTGCCGCTTCCGAAGCTCTGCTTCCAGCCCAGGCCCTGCTCTTCGAGTGCGGCACGCTCGGGCTCGGGCCCGACGTACTGGTCAGGGTCCGCCGCACCGTGGGTCTTGCCGAAAGTGTGGCCCCCCGCGATCAGCGCGACGGTCTCCTCGTCGTTCATCGCCATGCGGAGGAACGTCTCGCGGATGTCGCGTGCGGAGGCGAGCGGGTCGGGGTTGGCGTTCGGGCCCTCCGGGTTGACGTAGATGAGCCCCATCTGGACGGCGGCAAGCGGGTTCTCGAGCTCGCGGTCACCGGTGTATCGGTCATCGCCGAGCCAGGTCTCCTCCGGTCCCCAGTACACCTCTTCGTCGGCCTCCCAGGCGTCCGAGCGACCGCCGGCGAAGCCAAAGGTCTTGAAGCCCATCGACTCGAGGGCGCAGTTGCCGGTGAAGACGATCAGGTCGGCCCAGGACAACGCGCGTCCGTACTTCTGCTTGACCGGCCAGAGCAACCGGCGGGCCTTGTCGAGGTTTCCGTTGTCGGGCCAGCTGTTCAGCGGCGCGAAACGCTGCATACCTGCGCCGGCACCACCGCGACCGTCGTGGATGCGGTATGTCCCCGCGCTGTGCCACGCCATCCGGATAAAGAACGGCCCGTAGTGGCCGAAGTCGGCCGGCCACCAGTCCTGCGACGTCCTCATCACCTGCTCGATGTCGACCCGCACAGCGTCCAGGTCGACGGTCTTGAAGGCCGCGGCATAGTCGAAGTCGGGGTCCATCGGGTTGGCCGCAGCGGAATGCTGGCGAAGGACCTTCAGGTTGAGCTGGTTCGGCCACCAGTCGCGGTTGCTCCCACCCTCGACGGGGTACGCGCGGCGCTTTGACGCCACTGGGCACTGCCGGTCCGCATCCTCCGGCTCGTTCATTTCGCGGACGACGGCGTCAGGGTGTTGGTCAGACATGGGAGATCCTTCCGAGATCAGTGGCGGTAGTCAGGGAGCTAGCTCGTCGTTGCTGCTGGCGCTGTCGTTGCTGCTGGCGTTGTCATTGCAGTTGGCACAGATTCCCCACCACGTCACCTCGGCTTGCTCGATGACGAACCCGTTCGCGTTGCTCGGCTCGAGACAGGGCGCGTGGCCGACTGCGCAGTCGATGTCACAGACAGCGCCGCACTGCCGGCAGACGGCGTGGTGGTGGTTGTCGGCGGTGCGCGTCTCGTAGCGCGCCGCCGAACCAGCCGGCTCGATGCGCCTGACGAGGCCGACCTCGGTGAACGTGTTGAGCACTTCATAGACCGCGGCCGTCGACAACGCACCGAGATGATCGCGGGCCGCGGTGGCGATCTCGTCCGCCGGTGCATGTGGCTGGCCGGCGACCGCCGACAGCACCGCGAGGCGGGCCGCGGTCACCCTCAGTCCGTAGTCACGCAGCACCGTCGTCGGGTCAGTGATCGGCTGGGGCACATGGCCTAGCTAAGCCACTGATCTGGAATGAGTCAAGTCTCGGAGTGATTCCAGTCCAGAGTCGGCCGTCCCGCGAGTGACGCGGCAGCTATTTGTGGGCGAGGGCTGCTAGGAGCCAGGCACCGTGCGGGATCCACTGCTCGGTCCAGCGCCACGACTGCGACGGATCGGTTTCTTCGGCCTGCTTGAAGTCGATGTCGTCTTCGTCGAACTCGCCGGCGGTGATGCCGTTGCAGACACCGCCGGGTGCATTCCACTTGTCGAGGTCGTAGCGCGGGTTGCTGTGCCCGTGGCCCTGCATCATGCACGTATCGAACGGATTGAGGCCGAAGATCCAGTCGAGCGCGGCTTCGGCATAGCGCCACAGCGCGGCGCTGAATTCAGCGTCGTCCGCGAAGACATGTGAACCCCATCGGGCAGCGCACGCCAGTGATCCCAGTCGCGCGTTCTCGCCTTGCCACCAGTAGCCGCTCTCGTTCTTGTGCGCCATGAAGAACTGGACGCGATCCTGCACTCCAGGCACAAGTACGTACTGTCGCGGATAGCCGAACGGATTGCCGTCGCCGATCGCACTGACCTCGAGCTCGTGCGCCAAGCCGCGGCGAACCGCCAGCCGAGCGGCGTCCAACTGCGAGGTCGCACCCGTCGCTGCGAATACCTCGACGTAGCGCAGCAATACCGCGTACGGCATGCCCGCCTCGGCGGCGTGAACATAGCTGCGGGTCTTCGCGTCATCCATCCAGAACCAGCCATCGGCGTGCTGCCGGTCGACGAGCTTCGCGGCCCGCAGGTGCGCGGCGTCCCCGTATGTCGAGTTACCGGTGACAGCGAAGAGTTCAACCGCCGCCAGGAGCGCACAGTAGTCGTCGATCATGTTCTCGGTGCCGTCATCGAGGTACTCGGTGTTGTACACCTCGAGGTGCGCAAAGCCTTGTTCGGCCGCTTCGAGATAGCGCGAGCGAGTGAAGTCGCCGTCGCGGGGCAACGTGCTGGCCCGAGCAAGCGCCGCAATTGTGCTGCCACCACCTTGCCGGTAGCCCGACTGATAAGTGTTGAAGCGGTGCCCCTCCTGGGTCGCGTAGCTGCAGATCATCCGCTCGCCGACGTCCTTGCTCCATCGATCGAACACCGTCATGTAGAAGTAGCCAGCCGGATGCTGCATGCGCACCAAGAAGTCGACGCCGTGCAGGGCTTCGTCAACCAGGCGATCGTCCATCCAAAGGTCAGTCTCGTTCAGTCGCGCGCGCGCCTCGATCAGGTTCCACGCGACCTGCGGTATCTGCTGAGGGTTCAGGAAGTTCGCGTACGACAGATGCGAGAGGTACTTCGAGGTGTCGCCTGAGGCGTCATACCAACCACCATGAACGTCGAGCCGATCAGTGCTGTCGATCACCGGACAAAAGCTGTCGGCGATGTCAAAGACGCCGGTGCAGCGGACCGACTTGAGGTAGTGCACAAGGTCGGACACCACCTGGCCGTCAAGAATGTTCGCGGCGATGGTGAAAGTTGCGCTCACCAGTGGTGGAACGGCAGCGTCGAGCGACAGGAAATAGCGGCCCGGCTCCTGCGCTGCCGAGAAGTCGGCCTCCCAGTAGCGCCAGTCACGCCACTTCATGACGCCGCCGCGGCTCCGCAACTCGCCCGTCAGCACCGGGTCGGTGGCGCCGACACGGTAAATGCTGAAACGCCCGCCACTGAATGCGGCGTCCGTTTGCAGCAACGCGAGCTTCGCGTCGTCCGCCGAGTAGCCGACGTGGTTGTGCAAGAATTTCACGTGTCCTCCGCACCTTTCGTGTCATCGGCCATCATGCACGTACGGGCGGACAGCGCCGTTAACGGACGGCCGCGAAATAGGAATGTCATCTTCGCGCAGCGGCGGCGACACAATCCGGCGCAACGATAGACGGGTGCGCTCGGCGACGGGAGCGATGTCATGTTGTATCTGCTGCGGGTGAGCGTTCCCGATCGGCCTGGCGCCCTCGGTGCGCTGGCGAGCGCGATCGGCGAGGCCGGCGGTGACATCACTGCGGTGGACGTCGTGGAGCGGGGTCTGTCGGTCGCGGTTGACGACGTGCTCGTCGAAACTCCGGACGCCACGTCCGCCGACACGATTCTTGCCAAGGTCAGCGCCCTGCCCGCAGTCGAGATCGAAGCCTGGCAACCGTTCACCGAAGGCGATCAGCTCAGAGACGGGCTGGACATCGTCGACGGGCTGGGATCCACGGCATCGAGGGCGCTGGCCGCCATCACCCGGATCGCGCCAGCCGTGTTGCGCGCTCGGTGGGTGGTCATCCTCGACCAGGTCAATAGCGGTGTCGCCATCACCCAGGCAAGTGCCGGCGCGCCCTGGGTTCGCTGGTCGGCGCTGCCGTGGCTTCCATTACCGAGCGCAGGCATTGTCGAGGCCGACCCGGCCTGGCTTCCCCACGATTGGGGCGGTGACCCGCATCTCGCTGCCGCACCCGTCGGCGGCTCCCAGATGGCACTGCTCGCCGTCCGGCCTACCGGGCCGCGGTTTCGACCAACCGAGATCGCGAAACTGGCGAACCTGGCGGCGATCGCGGCGCTCGCCGCGCACTCGACGCATCGTTTCGGTATCGCCGACTCGAGCCGGAGTCAGGCCACCGCTCGCGGGTGACGCGCACCTCAGGGCTGGAAGCGGTAGCCCATTCCGGGCTCGGTCATCAGGTAGCGCGGCCGCGCAGGGTCGGGCTCGAGCTTGCGCCGCAGTTGGTTCATGAACTGGCGCAGATAGTGGCTCTGGTCGCCGATGTCGGCGCGATCGATCGACCGCAACATCTCGCGCTGAGTGACGAGTCGCCCAGGGTTCCTGATCAAGACCTCGAGCAGCTGCCACTCCGTCGGCGTCAACCGGATGTCCGGCGGACTGCTGTTCGCGACCCGCGCGCTTATCCGGCGTCCGGGTAGCTCGATCTTGACGTCGCCGATAACGGCGCGCACCTCCTCGCTGCCCGTGGGCGCGCGACGGGTCACCGCTCGCAACCGCGCGAGTAACTCGTCGACGTTGAACGGCTTCGTGACGTAGTCGTCGGCACCGGCGTCGAGTGCGTCGACTTTCGAAACGCCCTGGCTGCGACCCGACAACACAACGATCGGGACCTTGCTCCAGCCGCGCAGCCCGCGGATGACATCGAGACCATCGAGATCTGGCAACCCGAGATCAAGCACCACGATGTCGGGCGATGATGCCGCGGCCGCCGCGAGAGCCTGCTTGCCGCTTGTCGCGACCACGACGTCGTACGACCGCGCTCTGAGCGT
>DATCDK010000169.1:0-5388 GCA_036510735.1 Acidothermaceae bacterium
GGCCAGTGCGCAAGATCTCGACGGACCGGACGCCGATTTGCACCGTCGCTACACGCTGCACGGGACAGGACACATGCTTGGCCTCGACGTCCACGACTGCGCGCAGGCACGCAAGGAGAACTACCACGAGGGCGTGCTACAACCGGGATACGTGCTGACCGTCGAGCCTGGTCTGTACTTCCAGGCCGACGACCTCACCGTGCCGCCAGAACTGCGCGGCATCGGCGTGCGGATAGAGGACGACGTGGTTGTCACACATGACGGCTGCCGCAACCTGACAGAGGCGCTGCCCCGCGATCCCGATGGCGTCGAGGCATGGATGGCGCAACTACTCGCTCGCTAGAACGTCGCGCCCTTGCGCCACTCCATCTCCTGCAGTTCGAACGTGTTGCCGTCAGGATCGGCGAAGTTTGCTCCTTTGACGCCGCCGCCGAAGTCGTGAATTTCGCCGACCTCTACACCTCGTCGGAGGAGCTCGGCACGCGCCTCGGTGATGTCCTCCACAATCAGGTGCACGCCTCTAACGCTGCCAGGTTCTCCCGCATACACATCCAGCCCGGACCCAAAACCGACCGAACAACCCGAGCCCTCCGGTGTGAACTGGACGACCCGGACGCCCTCACTTGGGTGCACGTCAAAGTCCTTCTTGAAGCCGAGCGTGTCGGCATAGAAGGCGATGGCTCTATCCACATCCGCAACCGGGAGTGGGATCAGTTCCAGCTTCATCTGCATCGGATTCGAACTCCCTCGGCCTGTTTGGTCCGCGCGATCATTCCATACAGCCGCCAACATCCACATCTGGCGGCGCTCTCTAGGGGTCAGCGCAACACTTCTTCGTGATCGATGAAGGAGGTTGTGGTGGTTCGTGGCTATGCGCGGTTGGACTCGCGACAGATGGACGCGATTTGGGAGCAGCTGCAGGCCGGGCATGCGGCGAAGCCGGTAGCCCGTGCGATGGGCTTGTCGACGGGAACTGTGCGCACGTACTTGTTGCGCTGCGGCGGGATCCGGCCGTCACCGCGGCACCGACGGCAGGGCCGGTTGTCGCTAGCGGAACGAGAAGAGATCTCGCGCGGGTTAGCGGCCGGCTGGTCCCTTCGACTGATCGCCGCCGAGTTGGGTCGCGCGCCGTCGACGATCAGCCGGGAGATCGCCGCCAACGGCGGCTGGCGGCGCTACCGCGCGGTGCACGCGGATCGGGCGGCGTGGGCGCGGGCGACCCGGCCGAAACAATGCAAGCTGGCCGCCCATCCAGCGCTGCGTGACATCGTGGCAGCCAAGCTGGTCACCCGCTGGTCACCGCAACAAATCGCCGGGTGGCTCGCGGTCACCTACGCCGATCAGCCGGAGCTTCGCGTGAGCCACGAGACGATCTACCGGACCCTGTTCGTGCAGTCACGCGGCGCGCTACGCAAGGAACTGACCCGCTATTTGCGCACCGGGCGAATGATCCGCCGACCCAAAGGTGTCGCCCTGCCAGACGGACGCGGCAGCCGGCTCAACACCATCAACATCAGCCAACGCCCCGCTGAGGTTGCCGACCGCGCAGTGCCAGGACACTGGGAGGGCGACCTGGTGTTCGGCAAAGCGATGAGCCCCGTCGCGACCCTCGTCGAACGCTCCACCAGGTTCGTGATCCTCGTCGCGTTACCCGGCGGGAACCATCACGCCGAACCGGTCGCCGATGCACTCGCCGCCGCGATCGGCAAACTGCCGGCGCAGCTAGCGAAATCGTTGACGTGGGACCTAGGAACCGAGATGGCGCAACACCAACGATTCAGCGAGCAGACCGGAATGTCGGTCTACTTCTGCGACCCGAAATCGCCATGGCAACGCGGCAGCAACGAAAACACCAACGGACTGCTACGCCAATACCTGCCTCGACGCCTGGACTTTCGGACGTTGACCCAAACCGACTTCGACGCCATCGCCGCCGAACTCAACGACCGACCTCGACAAACACTCGGCTTCAAGACACCATCACAAGCACTCGCCGAAGTGTTGCGATGACCGCCTGAACCCGCAGCGAGGAGCGGACGGAAGTACAGGCTGGTGTCACTTCGTGAACAGCAGCGTTGCGCCGGGATCGGGCGTTGTGGGGTCGATTCGGACGCTTATCTCGCAAGGCTTGCCCGATTCGGGGTCGGCAGTGATCAGCACAGTGGTGACCGAGTAGTCGTTGCTGGCGCTGGGAGCGCCCGCAGTCGGTAGGAGGCCAACCCCGATGGTGGGGAACGTGCCGATCAACTTGATGTGAAGCAGCGTGCCCGAAGTGCATGCTGGCCCCGCGTTCGGGTCCGTCACGGTGCCCTCGCCGACCGTTGCCGTTGCGCTGGTCACCGTAGCCGCATATTTCTCCATCTCCGCTCGGGCGACAGCGACCGCAACGTTGAACTCACGGTCAGTGAGAGATCCGTGCCCAGGCGCGGAGCTTGAACTATTTGGATCATCGAGCGCGCCGCTGGCGCTGCTCGTACACCCGGCGACGACCACGAGTGCTGCGAGGAGGCAAGCGACGGCTGTCAATCGTGATGGCACAACCCTTGGACGTCGCCGCACAGCCGAATGGTGCCACGAAAAGGGCACGAACCTGCGTCCAGCCGACCCACCACCCTCACATCAGCCGTGCGCGTTCAGCTGACGCGCTACTTTGCAGCGAAGACGCACGAACCTCGTGTTAGCTTGCGCTTCGTGCGCACCTTGCGAGCGATCCTCGTTGCCGGATCGGTGACGGCCACGCTCGCAGCATGCAGCGCCTCGCGTCCGGCGACACCGCCGCGATCCGCTTCAGCGAATCACAATCAGCCAGTGGCCACGCAATCGACGCCCGCGGCTTCTCCAGGACTTCGGCTTATCCCTTCGTGCCCGGTCACCGTCGACGAGGTGAGCAAACTCGTCAGTCAACCTGTCACATCGAGCGTGACGGCCGCGTCCGTGGCCAAGGAACTCGCCGAGTCCCCCCATTCGATCTTGCAGGACATCTACCTAGGGGACGGGCTGTCCGCCACCGTGATTGCATCGATAGACCCCTCCGACCCGCGTCCGTCATTGAGAAACGAATGCGCATGGCAGACAGGTTCCGACGATGACCCCGGCCTCCAAATCAGCCTGACCGTGATCAGCGGGCCTCTCGTAGAGTCACTCGGAGAGAATGACGATCTTGAGCAATTGGCAGCCGGTGCTCCCTCGCAGGTCCCGGGCCTACCAACCGACGTCCACGAGGTGACCTCGTCGGAGCGATCCGACTTCTCGACGTACACCACCATCGGCTCAGGTGCCGCCGCCGTCAGTATCACGGTCGATCTCATTGACGCGACCAATCGCACCCGCAGCGAGACGTTTCAGGTACCAGGTCGGACAATCATCAAAGCAGCGATCGCCGACGTAGGTCGCCACTGAGCGACCGGGAAAGTCCGGTCAGTCCCAAGCAGCGAGCGGCGAACGTGGTCGCCATGTCCGGCGATGACTGGGCGCGCGCCACGCACATCAGGCTGCGTTCAGCCGTTGCATTCGCTGGGCGTCATCGGCGCGATGCCTCCAGAGATCGCGATGACGCGCGACTGAGACGGGTCGAGCTTGAAGACGAGGTCGAACTGTCCTTGATGGACGACGTAACCGGGATTGGGGTCGATGCCGCCGGTGGTGGGCATCGGGATGAAGGTAGCGGCCGTGCCGTAGATTTCGCGCACCCGCGCTGCCGGATCGCCCAGGCGCAGTCCGAGCGTAGTGACCACCGACGTTGTCCCGGACGCTGATCCTGCGGCTTCGACGCACGAGAAGTCGCCGCCCACGGACGAGGCGGGCTGGCCGGCGAAGTTGCTCAAATAGAGGCGGGGCTGCGAGCTACCTAACGGTCCGGCGGGTTGGAGCACGCCGTCCCCGACATCGGTGAATGCGGAAACGCCGGCCGCGTGGGCAGCCGCGGCGCTCGACATGCCGATGGTCACGCCGCCCAGTGAGTGGCCGGTGATGACAAGGATGTGACTGTTCCAAGCGGGTCCGCCCACGATGTCTGTCGATGAGGGCACCGCGGGCGAAGCGGGCGGTGCAGAGACCCCCGCAGTCCGGCTCGTCAACGGCGCTAAAGTCGACTGCGCTGACGTGGGCTGCGCTGACGTGGGCTGCGCTGACACGGTGGCTGACAGGGTCGGGCTCACGGTCGGCGTCGCCGCCGTGTCCTTGCTTGGGGGGGAAACGTGCGTTGTACAGGCCGCCAACGTCGCGGGTAGGAAGATCACCGCGGCAACTGTCCAAAATCTCACGCACGAGTATGACATTTGGTCGAAGGTTCGTGCGCGACCGATACCTCCCGTCCGTACGAACCTGCCGACGATAGTGCGCTTCGACGATTGCTCAGTCCTCGATCGCGCTGGTGCCCCGAGCCAGGGCGACGGCGACGCTCTCACGCATCGCATTCAAGGCCGCGGCCGGATGCCCGACCCAATCCAGCAGCTCGCCGACAACTCGAATCGGCTCAAGGCTGCGGAACGACTGCGTCGGATTGCCTGGGAACCTCTTGTCGGTCACGTTCGGATCGTCCTCAAAACCGCCGGTCGGCTCAACCATGTAGATGCGCCCTGGACCGTCACCAGCAGCCAGTTCCGCACCCCACGTCGCCGCATCGAGGGTCGCGGTGAAGTAGATGTAGTTCATCACCCGACCCTGCTCGAAATTCGACTCCCGACCCGGCACCAGCAACTCGCCAATCGCGAGGTCAGCCTTCGTGCCGTGTAGGTACACGCCAGGTTGGTACACCTCAAAGGGCACCGGCGCCCGCCTTGTGGTCATGGGGCTGAGGTTAGCGAGCCGAACCTCGATCACGCGGAAGTCGAAACCGTCCTGCTGCGCAGCTTCGAAACTGAACTCGACTGCCTGCCCAGCCTCGAGAGCGCGGTACCCAGGCATGTCCATGATGTGGGAGTAGTGCGCCCATGCGTCGCGGCCGGGCGGCAGCTCATCCGAGCTGATCGCACCCCAACCCTTCTCGGCATTCCAGAACCTCACGACCCCGCGTGCCACGCTCCGACGATATGCCCGCAGCGGGCGCGCCGCAGATGCGCGTCTTCCCGCAATCTCGGATGACAAGAAATCGGGCCGCTCCTACCGTGGCGACATGATCTCCGATGAAGAGACTTCCGGTGATGCCGACATCCGGCCGCAACGCAGCGATGAGTTGGCCGCAGTCATATCAGTTGTCCGCGACGCGTTCGGGCGCCCGATTGTCCCCGAGCTCGTCACCCAGTTACAAGCGAGACTAGAAGGTCCGGCACGCGTGTCACTGGTCGCCGAGGTCGACGGAGACATCGTTGGTCATGTGCAGCTCAGCAGATGCTGGGTGGACGCGCCCGACAGGCTGGTGGAGGTCTTGTCGCTAAGCCCTCTCTCCGT
>DATCDK010000170.1:0-30513 GCA_036510735.1 Acidothermaceae bacterium
TGCCGCGTTGGCAGTTCTTGCGGCGACCGAGTCGATTACGCGGGCTGCCGCGGACAACGCATCCGCAGAACTCGGTCTCGTGCTGTGCCTGCTCGCCCTCACTACCACGATGCCGCTGATCTTCTTGCGAGCTCCCGGCGCGGCAGCGATCATCTCGGTAGCGAGTGTTCTCTCGGTGCTGCCCTTTCACACCCTGACGATCGCCGGCGCAGTCGCCTTGCTTGTCGCTACTTACATGCTCAGTCGCAGCGACGTAAGGCTCCTCGCTGTACTCATCTTCGTGCCGTTCGTCGTGCTGGGATTCGCCGATCCGGGCCACGGCGAGCGCCGAATCTTGACGATCCTGCTCGCGGCATTGATTCCGGCAGCAGCGTGGGCCGGTGCCGCAACACAGTCGCGAAGCGCAGCGCAGGCCCACACGGCCGCGCAAGCGCTCATCGCAGGGACGTCATTCGAACATGCGGCCCGTGGCGAGCGCGCGCGTATCGCCCGCGAGCTGCACGACGTCGTCGCCCACCACATCTCGATGGTCGCCGTCCAAGCTGAAACCGCGCGACTGACAACGCCTGGCATGCCTGCTGCGGGTGCGCAACGACTATCCGCGATTGGTGATACCGCGCGCACGGCGCTAACTGAGATGCGGCGATTGCTCGGCGTTCTGCGCGAAGATGCGGACACTGACCCCGTGGCGTCTCGGCGGCCGCAACCGGGCCTTGCGCAACTGAACGAGCTCCTTGACGCCGCCCGCGATGCATCAGGATCAGGCACCCGGCTCATCGTGCACGGGTCTCCAGTTGCTCTCGATCCAGGCGTCGAACTCGCCGCCTACCGCATCGCGCAAGAGGCGCTGACAAACGCACGGCGGCACGCCCCCGGCGCCGCTGTCGACGTCGAGTTGCGCTACGCCGACGGGGTGTTGTGCGTGCGCGTGCGCGACAACGGGCCTGGGCCGCCGCTTGAGACACGGGATGGTGCGCACGGGCTCCTTGGCATGGGCGAACGCGCTGCGGCCGTCGGCGGGCGATTGAGATTCGGCCCCGCGATCGGCGGCGGGTTCCTTGTAGAGGCGACACTGCCTGCTACAGCTGCGGTGGCCCGATGACCGCCGGGCCCGAGCACGTACGGATCGTCGTCGCCGACGATCACGAGGTCGTACGCGCCGGCTTCGCCGAGCTACTCGACACGAGACCTGATTTCAGTGTGGTCGGCACTGCCGATGACGGCGCAGAAGCCGTGCGCCTGTGTCAGGAGTTGCGGCCCGATGTCGTGTTGATGGATGTGCGCATGCCCGGCATGGACGGCATCGAGGCAACCCGCCGCCTCGCGGAGTCAGGTGAATTAAGCCCGCGGGTCATCATCTTGACCACCTTCGATCTCGACGAATACGTCTACGAGGCATTGCGTGCAGGTGCGAGCGGCTTTCTGCTCAAGGACGTCACCGCCGAGCGGCTGTTCGATGCAGTTCGGGTGGTGGCGGACGGCGAAGCGTTGCTTGCGCCCGGCGTCACTCGCCGCCTCATCGGCGAGTTCGCGGCGCAACGTCGCGGATCCAACGTCGACACCGCCGCCGCGCTGGGCACCGCAGGTCTTGGCATGTTGACGCCCCGCGAGACCCAGGTGTTGCGACTGGTGGCCGAGGGTCTTTCCAACGCCGAGATCGCGGCAAGGCTTGTCGTCAATGAGGAGACCGTAAAAACACACGTGAGTCGCGTGCTGCGCAAACTCGGGCTCCGTGATCGGACTCAAGCGGTCGTCACGGCGTACGAGTCGGGCCTCGTCGTACCGCATTCGCAACGGTAGGCGCAGGGCCACTGCAGCAGAGTTCCCGGGCCCCGACTCAAGACACCATGGCAACCAGCTTGTCGAACGTCGCGTTCAAGTCTGCGTCAATGACACGCCTCGCAGGGTGGGCGTCGTACCAGTCGACGATCTGCCTCGCACCGGTCGCGAACGGGATTGCGGCGACGTAGTCAGGGACCAACGACTTCACTTTGGTGTTGTCGAAGATCACCGAGTTCGCTCGATCGCCGAGCAACGACGCGCCGAGCTCGGGATCGAACGCCGCGATCGTGTCTGACGCGATGTGCAGCAGGACCGGCTCGACGCCCGCCGCTGCGGCCATCAGGTGATAGATCTGGTTCCAGGTCAGCCACTCGTCCGACGTGATCTGGAAGCTGTCACCGATCGCTTGCGGGTGGCCAAGCAGCCCGACGAACGCCTTCGCAAAGTCGTCGTGGTGTGTCATGACCCAGAGCGAAGTGCCGTCACCCTGGACGACGACGGGTAGCCCTCGGCGCATCCGGTCGATGTCGGTCCAGCCGCCCATGCACGGAACGAGCGTCTCGTCGTACGTGTGTGACGGACGCACGATGGTCGCCGGGAAGCCGCTGGACCGATAGGCACTGACTAGCAGATCTTCGCAGGCGATCTTGTCGCGCGAGTATTGCCAATAGGGGTTGCGCAGCGGCGTCGATTCGACGATCGGCAGCCGGCCCACCGGCTTCTGATACGCCGACGCCGAACTGATGAACACGTACTGGCCAGTGCGGCTGGCAAAGACGTCGATGTCGGCCTGCACGTGCTGCGGTGTGAACGCGATGAAGTCGGCGACGACGTCGAACGTCTCGGTGCCCACTGCAGCGCGCACCGATGCTGGGTCGCGGACGTCAGCTTGAACGACACGCACGCCGTCAGGCAGAGCGCGGCTGGTCGTCGTCCCGCGATTGAGGACCGTCAGGTCGATGCCGATCTCGACCGCGCGCCTCGAACAGGCCGAACTGATGATGCCGGTACCACCGATGAACAAGACCTTCAGTGCGGCCACGCTGTCTCCGTCTCTAGTGAGCGAGCTCGGTGGCGCGCGACTCGCGGACCACGGTCACCCGGATCTGCCCGGGATAGGTCAGCTCTTCCTCGATCTGCTTGGCGATGTCGCGCGCGATGACCTGGGCTTGGATGTCGTCAACCTGATCAGGCAGCACCATCACACGAACCTCGCGACCGGCCTGCATCGCGAACACCTTCTCGACGCCCTCGTAGGAGGTCGCGATCTCTTCGAGCCGTTCGAGCCGTTGGACGTAGGACTCCAGTGACTCGCGCCGCGCGCCTGGCCGACTGCCGCTGATCGCGTCGGCGGCCTGGGTGAGTACTGCCTCGATCGTGCGGACCTCGACCTCGTTGTGGTGCGCCTCGATGGCGTGCACGACGTCCTCGTTCTCGCCGTACTTGCGGGCGACTTCGGCGCCGATGATCGCGTGACTGCCCTGGACCTCGTGCGTGAGGGCTTTGCCGATGTCGTGCAGCAGCGCACACCGTTTGAGGAGTGCCTGGTCGAGCCGCAATTCGCTGGCCATGATGCCGGCAAGGTGGGCCGACTCGATGAGGTGCTTGAGGACGTTCTGGCCGTAGGAGGTTCGGTAGCGCAGCTGGCCGAGCAACGCGACGAGCTCGGGATGGATCGAGGTGATGCCGACTTCGACGAGCGCGTCCTCTCCTGCGCGGGCACACAACTGTTCGACCTCGGCAACGCTGCGCTCGTAGATTTCCTCGATGCGGTGCGGGTGAATACGACCATCGAGAACGAGCTTCTCCAGCGTGATGCGGCCCACTTCGCGCCGGACCGGATCGAAGCATGAGAGCAGCACGGCCTCGGGGGTGTCGTCGATGATCAGGTTGACGCCCGTCACCGTCTCGAACGCCCGGATGTTGCGGCCCTCGCGGCCGATGATGCGGCCCTTCATGTCGTCACTCGGCAGGTGCAGCACGGACACGACGGATTCGGCTGTCTGTTCGCTGGCGACCCGCTGGATGGCGAGCGTCACGATGTTGCGCGCTCGCCGGTCGCCGTCCTCGGTGGCGGCGCGTTCGATATCGCGGACGACGATTGCTGCTTCGCGCTTGGCCTGGTTCTGCATCGCGGTGACCAACTCGGCCTTCGCTGCCTCGGCGGTCAGTCCGGCGGTGCGCTCCAGGATCAGCCGACGTTCCTCGGCAACGTCCTCGAGCTCGGCACGGCGGCGGGTGATCTCGGATTCGAGCTTGCCGAGGTCGCGCTCCCGGACCTCGACATCGCGCTGCTCGGCGTCGATCCGGGCCTCGCGGTCAGCCAGCCGGTGCTCACGGCGTTCGAGGTCGGAGCGCAACTCCCTGAGCTCGCCCTTCAGCAGCAGCACCTCGGCGTCGTGAGCCCGGCGGGCGTCCTCGACCAGGTCGGCCTGCTCCTGCGCGCGGCGCCGGGTTTCGGCTGCGTCGGCCAGCGCCTGGGCCCGCAGCTCGGCGAGCTCGGCGTAGGTCGCGTCGAGCCCGAGCGCGCCGGCCGCCGTTGCCTCGCTGGCCGCAGATCGGCGAAGGACGACGAACACCACCGCGCTCGCCGCAACCGTTACCAAGGCCATCGCAATGACCAGCCCGACCAGGACCGCCGTGGGCATGTGCCGGGCTCCTTCCCATGTCAGGCGCAGCGGCGAAGCTGCATCCGACGCAGAACCGAGCGACAACGGCAAGACGACGACAAACACCAAGCCAGGCGTGGACGCTCCTCGCGGGAGCCTCACGCCTGGACGACGACCGGCACAGTTGCTGCTGCCGGCTACCGCCGAACCCTTACAAAGAAACCGCCACGGCCTGCGCCGGG
This sequence comes from Acidothermaceae bacterium, assembly GCA_036510735.1. Taxonomy (GTDB): domain Bacteria; phylum Actinomycetota; class Actinomycetes; order Acidothermales; family Acidothermaceae; genus PALSA-607. The sequence goes on from DATCDK010000170.1 coordinate 4,634, forward strand.
TGGATGAGTCGTGTCAAAGGCCCGAGAGCCCAGTTGTGGCTAGTGTGTCGTCAGCACCAATTGTCGCGAATGTCAGATGTTGTAAACCCGCGGTTGCGGGGCAGTTCTCACTATTCATCGAGGCTATGCGCGGGCTCACCGAGGGTCAAGCGACCGGCCGGACCCCCGGTCGAGTGTTGGTCGTCAACGGTCGTTCTTGCGCCCATTCAGGACCAAGGGTCCTATGGCTGCGGCGCAGAAGGACGGCTGTAGCGAACGTAGCTGAGCCTCAGTGGCCTCGGTCGAAGATCCCAACGACCACATCGTTCGGACCGTCGTAACGGCCGTCGTAACGGCCGCCGCCGACCACGTTGTTTGGCCTGGAGCGCCGGACGCCTACTGCGCCACCACCCCCGCCTTCGATCTCGGCTAGCTCATCAGCGTCAACTGCGAGCACCTCGCGAACGACCCTGACCGCGAGCTCACCGGAGTAGCCCTTGCGGTTCAGCAGGGCAACCAGCCGGCGCATGCGGACGGCGTTGGGCATGCCAGCGGTAGCCCGGGCCCGGCGGGTTACCAGGTCTCGGGCGGCTGCCTCGACGTCCTCGCTGCCGACGCTGCCGACCGCTTCCGCGATGAGCGGCTCGGCAATCCCGCGCTGGCGAAGCTCGTTGCTCAGTGCGCGCGGGGCGAGTCCGCGACCAGCCTGCCGCGACGTCACCCAGGCGTTGGCGAAGGCAGCGTCGTCGAGGAGCCCAACCTCCTCGAACCGGTCGAGGACCGAGTTCGCGGCATCGTCGGGCACTCCGCGCTTGCGCATGGCCTCGGCAAGCTGCGCCCGCGTCTTTGGTGCGGCATCGAGCAGGTTGAGCCCGATGGATCGAGCGACCGAGGTCGGGTCGGCCATCGGCTCGGCGGGGTCTACCGGCTCGTTCGGCCCGTTGCGGCCGCCCGTGGCGTTCCGGCGGCCGGCAGTACTGCGCCGGCCGCCGAAGCTCCCGCTCACAAGTCGACGGGGACAGGCATGTCGATGGGGACGGGTGCAGTGAGATCGATCGGAACGTCGATGCGCGGACCGATACCGAGCTTCTCTTTGATCTTCTTCTCGATCTCGTCCGCAAGGTCGGGGTTGTCCTTGAGGAACGACCGCGAGTTCTCCTTGCCCTGGCCGAGCTGGTCGCCTTCGTAGGTGTACCAAGCGCCGGACTTGCGGACGATGCCGTTGTCGACACCCATGTCGATAAGGCTGCCTTCGCGGCTGATGCCCTGGTTGTAAATGATGTCGAACTCCGCTTGGCGGAATGGCGGAGCGCAGTTGTGCACGACGACGTCGTTGGCGACCAACGTATGGAACTCATCGACCTCGACATCGAACGTGCGCATCGGCTCGAGCGGCAGGACTTCTCGGACCACGGAGTAGCGCACGTCTTCGGCGAGTACCTCGTGCAGGAACGGATCGTCGAGTGCGTCCGCGAGTGCTTGCACGCGATCGCGGCGCAGCCGACCCATCCCAAGTACCTGGCGCATACCTCCGCCGGGATCCCCCGCCGACGGGCCAATCAGATTCGCCGCTTCGTGAGCAGTCACCCCACGCTGAAGCAAGTGGCCAAGCACCGGCTTGCTGATCTCATTCGCGAGGTAGTCGCTGTGAGAGCCGCGGTGGTGCGCAACACCCTCCTCCGACAGCGCCTTTATCAGCGCCTGACCACGCGGCCCTGCCATGGGAATCGCTTCGGAGAACGATGTGACGTTGTCGGTGCCGGAGACGCGCACCTCATAGACAGGGCTCTCCGAGCTGTGTCGCACCGAACTACCGATGCCAAAGCGCAGTAGCAACCAGTGGACTTGCTGCGCGAGCTGCTGTGAGGTTGTAGTGAAACCGACTCGGATTGAGCCGGCCTGCTCCTTAGTCACATAGCCATCGTTCTCGAGCAGGCCAAAGATCAGATTCGCGACGACATCGGCCGACGTGTCGGGCTGGAAGAAGTAAGCCGGCACTAGCCCATCGGAGCCGATCTCCTTTGCGATCTCCGCAGCGCGCTCGGGCGTAACGGGTTCTGCAGTACCGAAGCCTAGGAACCTGCGCGGGCGAGCCAACCGGTCGCCCACCTTGACGTCGCCAGCGAGTGCCCAACCCTGGTCGGTGAGCACCTTGTGGTCAGGGGTAACACGCAGTGTGTTGCCGCCCTCAGTGCGAAGGCCAAGCACCTGCTGCACACCCTGGTCGAACCACGAAACCACCGGCCGAATGTGCAGTGAGTTGTCTTTCGCGGCTGACACCACCGAGACGGCAAGGTGGCCATCGACAATGTCTTCGATCCGGTGTGTAAGACCGGTGATCGGGTCGAAGACAAGGCTGCCCTCTGCGAGGCACTTGTTTTTGACGACCTTGGCCCGCGTGCGGTTACCGACCGCCTCTTGGCCGTCCTTCAAAGTCTCGATGCGCCGCACGTCGATGCGGATTGACGCATAGAACTTCAGTGCCTTTCCACCCGTCGTGGTCTCAGGGCTGTTGTGCACCATGACGCCGTCGACGAAGTAGTTGTGATTGCCCTCAACCTCGATGTCGAACCGATGCATCGAGCGGGTCTTCGGCTTCACATGGATGTCAAGGATCCGTGCGGGTACAGGACGCTCGGATGGCGCAACGAATTCCGGCTCGAGGCGGAAGAGCCCGCGGAAACGCGGCAGCAACTTATATTCCATCGACGGGTGCACCCAGGGCGCCACGATCTCTTGGAACGCAGCCGAAGCCGCCGTCGAGAACTGGATGACCTGCTGCGCTCGAACACCGCGCGTGATGAGCTTCACGTCGAGGCCGTGGGTGTCGCGCAGGTAATCGACCATGCGATCGCGGGTGCCGATGCTCATAGCGTCGACACAGATGTCGATACGCCCGCTGCCGCCCTGGGTCCGCTCCTGCACACCCTTGGAACGCACGGTGAAACAGCCATCGTCCATGTACCAAATCGCGAGTGCGAGCGGCGTCAGCGCCTTCAGGTACTCCTCCGACAGATGCTTCTTGCCGTCACCGAAGTAGACGGCCTGGCGCAGCTCATCGAGCTCGGGCAGTGGAGTGAAGTCGGCAAATACCGCACCTGCCGCGCTTGTGCGCCGACTGCACCCGATGTTGGCGAACAGCGAGACTTTCCAGTCGAGGTAGTCGACCTGCTTCGGACCATGCCCGAGACGAAAACGCACGCCGGTGCGATCTCTACGGTTCGGCGACAAGTTGCCGTCGCCCATCAGCGACCCAAGCACGACCTGCATCTGCTGTGAGCTCAACCGGTGCGGCTCGGTGACCATCACCCGGTCACCAGCAAGAAGCTCCCCTGCCTCACGCCAGCCACCCGGCGTCCGGATGAGGTGGTTGGCGGTGGCAGCGAACTGAGCACGCCCGTTGCGGCCCGACTTGGCCACGGTGAACTGAAGGAACTCATCTGTCGGACCGTTGTCGAACCAGTTGACGATCTTGCGGGGCACGATCCGATCAGTCTCGGGATCGTAGGAGAGAACCTCGACCGCCATCTTCTGGTTGACGATCTTGCCGATCTTCTCCTGCGTGCCGTCGGCGAGAGTGACGCGGGTGTTGTAGTGGAAGCAGCCGAAGAAGACGCCGATCTTCTCGCGCAGCTGGTTGATAAAAATCGCCGTCGTGCCCGAGTTGCTCAATGCACCGGTGATCTTGCGCAACGCCTGACTCATCAACCGTGCTTGCAGACCGACGTGACTGTCGCCCATCTCGCCTTCGATCTCGGCGCGAGGCACGAGTGCGGCGACCGAGTCGATCACGATGATGTCGATGGCGCCCGAGCGGATCAGAGTGTCGGCGATCTCGAGTGCCTGCTCGCCAGTGTCGGGCTGCGACACCAGCAACGCATCGCTGTCGACGCCGAGTTTGGCGGCGTACTCAGGGTCAAGGGCGTGCTCCGCGTCGATGAAGGCTGCAATGCCACCGCCACGCTGAGCGTTGGCGACCGCGTGCAGCGCGAGCGTGGTTTTGCCGCTGGACTCAGGCCCGTAGATCTCGACGATCCGGCCCCGCGGCAGCCCACCGATGCCGAGCGCAACGTCGAGGGCGATCGAGCCGGTCGAAATCACTTCGATCGGCGACCGCACCTCGTCACCTAGGCGCATCACCGAGCCCTTGCCGTGCGCGCGCTCGATCTGGGCCAGCGCGTTCTCGAGAGCCTTCGCGCGGTCGGGTGCTGCCATGGTCGCCATCCGTTCAGTCGCCGTTTGCGGTCGCAAATCTCTAGGTCGTGGACGACGTTAGGCGCCAGGTATGCCACTTTCCTGCCGCCGGACGGCCGCTGTGGACCACTCCGATAGCTGTGGACATTAACCGAACACCTGTTCGAACGATCGGCGACACGCCGACCAGAAGCCACCACCGGGCCTCAGTAATCCCACCAGTCCCAGACGCCACAGATCAGCGCAGTTTGGGCGCCACTTCGACGGTTCGGCAGACGGCCCGCCAGATCTCCTGGACGTCGACACCCTGGGCCAGCGCCTGGTCGATCGTGCGTCCCCCAAGCTCGCTCATCACGAAGTCATGAGCGAACGACGCCGCGTACGCGGGCCCAAAATGTTGCCGCATCCGGCCCCAGAAATCTGTCAATCGCACGGCGGCAGTATGCCTCGCCACGGCCAGACCCGGACGCCGAGTCGCCCGGCATGCACCCAATCCGGGCGTGCAGGCGTCCCCAGGTAGAGACTCGTCCCCATCGAGCCCACACCTCTGTGAGTCCCTACACCTTTGAGGAATTCCCCATCGACCGGCGCGAGTTCCTACGACTAGCTGGCGCCGCTGCCCTGGTAGGTGCCCTCGAGGGCTGTACAAGCCGAAACCCAAGCGGGACGCCGTCAGTGTCCCCCTCGGGCACCCAACCGTCGTCCGCCCTCGCAACCTCGACGACCGCCGCAAGCTCCGCACCAGCGAGCGCGGCGACGTCAGCGACGCCCGCCGTCTCATCCGCCGCACAGATCGCCGACCTCGACGCCCTCGCGAAAGCCCTCGGCTCCAAGTTGCTGCGTCCGGCCGATGCCGGCTACCTCACGGCGGCCCGGCTGTACTCGACCCGCTACGACGGCGTACGACCGGCCGCCGTCGCCCAATGCGCCACCACGGAAGACGTACAGAAATGTCTCGCGTTCGTCCGCGCGACGGGGATGCCGGTCGCCGCCCGCAGTGGCGGCCACAGTTTTGCGGGCTACTCCACGACGTCCGGCCTGGTCATCAATGTCGGGCCGATGAAACAGGTCAAAGCCACGGGTGCGAACAGCGCAACCGTCGGTGCCGGTGCGACCTTGGTCGATGTCTACGCCGGCCTTGCCGCGCAGAACCAATCGGTCCCGGGCGGCTCTTGCCCAACGGTCGGGATCACCGGATCGACTCTCGGCGGCGGCGTGGGAGTCGTGGCGCGCAAATACGGGCTGAGCTGCGACGCGGTCACCGCGATCGACCTCGTCACCGTCGACGGACAATCCATCCGCTGCACGGAAAACAGCGAGGCCGACCTCTACTGGGCGCATCGAGGCGGCGGCGGCGGCAACTTCGGCATCGTCACCGCGATCGAGTTTCAGACGCATGCGACACAGAGCCTCACGCACTTCCTCGTGCGGTGGGATTGGTCGCACGCTCATGACGTCGTGACGGCTTGGCAGCAGTGGCTGCCCACCACCCCGAACGAGCTGTGGTCGAGCCTGCACATCGACGGCGCCGGGTCCGCGTTGGACACCCCCCACGTCTACGCGAGTGGCGTCTTCGTCGGATCGCCGGCCGGCCTGTCTCCGTTCCTCGACTCACTGCAGTCGGCGTCAAAAGCACCGATGACTACCCGCTACCTTCAGGCGGGCGACTACCTGTCGACGATGTTCGTCGAAGGCGGCTGTGCCGACCTCACCGCGCTCGAGTGCCACCGGGCCGACATCGATCCCGGCGGCAAGCTCGGCAGGGAGGCCAACGCCGCCCGCTCCGACTTCATCGCCAGTCCGCTGCCGTCGGCCGGCGTCGACGTCCTGCTGGCGGGCATCGAGAAGCGCCGCACCCTCAACCTCCCCGGCGGCAGCGTGCTGTTCGACGCCTATGGCGGCGCGATCAACTCGATCGCGCCGAGCGACACCGCCTTCGTGAACCGCGACAAGCTCGCCTGTCTGCAGTACGTGGCCCCGTGGGCGGCTAGCGCACCGGCGTCCGTCGTGGCGTCGAACCAGGCCTGGCTCGACGGCCTCTACGGGCAGATGCGGCCCTTCGTGAGCGGATACGCCTACCTCAACTACATCGACCCGAAGCTGGCCGACTGGCAACACGCCTATTACGGGGCGAACCTCGCGCGGCTGACGAGCGTCAAAGCGGCGGCCGACCCCACCAACCTGCTGGCATTCGCGCAGGGCCTGCCCACCTGAGGTCTAGCTCTACGCTCGGGCGAGCAACCTGATGGAACGACCGATGCAACCCGGTGGCGACGTTCGGCGTCCTCACTGCGTACAAGAGCTCGGGGTGATGGTGGACGAGGAGCGGCGACAGGTCTTCGACGAGTTCGCGCGCGCCCGCATGCCGGAGCTACTGCGTTTTGGTCACGCCTTGACCGGTAGCCCACATGCCGCGGCCGATCTCGTCCAGGACGCGTTGGAGCGAACGATGCTCGCTTGGGGACGGGTAGAGAACCAAGGCGACCCGGAGGGGTATGTGCGACGCATCATGGTGAATCGCAACATCAGCATCTGGCGACGTCACCGTCGCGAGACGCTGATGTTAGATGTGCCTGAAGATGCCGGACGGCGGGGGGCGGCGCCTGGTGAACCGGTGGTCCGCGATCTGGCGTTATGGGATCGAATCCGCGCGCTCCCGCCGCGGCAACGAACGGTCATCGTGTTGCGCTACTACGAAGACATGTCAGAGGCGCAGATCGCCGCGCTGATGGGCTCGTCGGTCGGCACCGTGAAGAGCCAGGCCTCGCGCGCGTTGGCATCGCTTCGACGTGACTCGTACCAGTTCGCCGAATCTGACGGACCGGCCGAGGGGGTCGGCCGATGACACAGCAACCTCCCGACGACTTCGAACGCAGGCTGCGCGACGTTCTGCATTCTCGAAATCTCGGCGTGCCAGTTCCGCCTGATGCGATTGATCGGATCCATGCCGGTGCACGTCGACGCCAGCAACGACGCACCAGCGCAAGCGCACTCGGCGCAGTCGCGATCATCGCCATCGCGGCGGTTGCTATTGGGGTGCGTCCACACGGTCATGCGTCGAACGTGGCGGGCAATCTCCGCACCGCAACCCCGTCGCCAACTGTGGCCGCGGCCACCAGCTCGTCGCCTACTGCGAGGCTTTTCGGCGCCGCCTCGGCGCCGGTCTCGGCGTCCGCCGCACCCCTTAGCAGCGCAGCACCGATCGCTCCACGCCTTCAGCCGTTTGCATCCGAAAGCGCGGCCGCAATCCAGCCAGGAGGATTTACGCCAGTATCCGTGAGCGCTGTAGGTCTCAACGACTACTGGGTTCTCGGGTACACGGCATCCGGCGTTTCGACCACGACGACTGTCTTGCAAACGACGGATGCGGGAAAGACGTTCACAACGGTGGGCAGTCCACCCGCGATTATCAGTGCGGTGTCGCGTGGGCTGGGCGGCGGCCTGTCAAACATTCGGTTCGGTGACGCTACCGATGGCTGGGCGTTCGGTCCGTCGTTGTACTCGACTACCAATGCTGGCACGTCGTGGACGGCAGTGAATGGCGTCGCAGGTGGGGTCGTCGATCTCGTAGCCGCGAACAACACCGCCTGGGCGATCGTGCAAACAGCGTCGAGTAGCGGCGCGAGCCCTTCCGCGGTCAGCGATCAGTACGCGCTCTGGTCAACGAGCTACGGCAAGGGAGCGCAGGCGTGGGCACCAGTCGCGTTGCCGATCAGTCTCGGATCGAATACCCCAAGCATCGTTGACCAAGACGGCACGGTCACGGTGATGGCAGCCGGACCATCGGGTGCAGGCAACAAAGTGCACGTGCTTATCGGGACGGCGGGGAAGCCGTTCGCCGATCACACTGGACCGTGCGAGCAAGATCTCGGCGGCACACTCTCGAATTCCAAGAAGGCGATCTGGGCGGAATGCCCAGGTGGCACCAGCGCGACTTTGTTCGTGTCCAAGGACGCCGGCGCTACGTGGACCGCGAGCGTCAACGATCCGAGGAAGATCCAGGTGGAGAGGGGTACGGCGGTCGGTGCGATCGACGACACCAGTGCAGTTGTCTTCGATGCCGCTGCTCAGCGGCTGAGCAAAATCTCCGGCACGACTGTCACCGCGACGAGTGCCACCAGCGTGTCAGACGTCACGTTCTTGGGCTTCACGACAACGGCCGTCGGGTTCGCGATCACAGTGGGCGAGGACGGCGCCACCACGCAGCTACTTCGGACATCGGACGGCGGCGCAACGTGGCCCGCCGTAACGTTCTGAGCTAATGAGCAACAACGGCGACGAGGAGCTCGAGCGCCGGCTTCATGACGTCCTGCATTCTCGTGGTCTCGGCGTGCCCGTTTCGCCTGATGCGATTGATCGCATTCACGCCGGCGCGCGCCGCCGTCAACAGCGACGCACTGCTGCAAGCGCACTCGGCGCAGTTGCAGTCATTGCGATTGCTGCCATCGCGATAGGAGTGCGACCGCATAGTCACGGATCAACTGTCGCGGGCAAGCTGAACAGTGCAAGCCCGTCACCAATCGAATCATCCGCCGCACCGTCGTCGTCCTCTGCACCAGTTCAACCGAGTGCGCCGATAGCAGCCTCGTCGCCGCCGTCCTCGCAAGTGCCGGGTACTCCGACGCCGCCACCGGTGGCGGCACCCACTCCGTACCCCAGCGCAGGTTCCGCCGTGCCCGCGGACTTCACGCCGATATCTGTCACCGCGGTCAACGACAAGACCTACTGGGCTCTCGGTACGCAGCGGTGCGGAGGCGTGTCTTGCACGGCGATCGTGAGCACCACCGACGCTGGCTCGCACTTCACCGAAATCGCCGCACCACACGCGGCAACCATCAGTATCGACAACTCCACTCGCCCGGTCTTCAATCTCCGATTCGCGGACAGCTCCAACGGCTGGGCGTACGGGGACGCGCTATGGACTACAGCGGACGGCGGGGCAACGTGGGTTGATACGTCGTTGCGTGCGGGGAGCGTGAAAGACCTCGAGGCAGCGCGCAATCCAGGAGCAGTCGCAGGGACGGCGTGGGCCGTCGTTCAGCCAATTCCGTTCACTTCGGGATATCAGTTGTGGCAGGCGCCGTATGCGACCGGCTCCGGCACCGGCGCCTGGCAGCAGGTCGACCTGGGCGCTGACCCACCTGGCGACACCGCTCCAAGCCTCGTCGTCAAAGGCGCGACGGCCTACTTGCTCGCGTCCGACGCGAAGCATGTCGCGCACCTGTACGTCGCATCAGTCGGAGTCGCGACTACGACGTACGCGGCCCCGTGCGGTGCTAATTCGGGAGCATTTTCTGCGGGCATCGGATCACTGTGGATCGGGTGCACAACGGGCGCCACTGTCTCGACTGATGGCGGCGCGACCTGGCACGAGGCCGCTACCCCTTCGAAGGTCCTTTTCGGAGTGGTCGGTGGGATCGATGCGACTACGGCCGTTGTGGATCAGGGATCCGGTCTCGTCGTGGTGTCGACCACCGGGAAGCCCAAAACTGCAGCGATCAGCAGCGTAGGCGCTAACTTTTCATTCCTCGGCTTCACCGACGCCAAGGTCGGATACGCCCTCAGCCAGGCACCAGATCGGCTATGGCGCACGACAGACGGCGGCCAGACCTGGGCTGCAGTCGCCTTCTAGGCGATCGGCGCGGGAACGGTGGCCGGTGGGACGGACCCCGCGGGCTGCCTAGGGTTCTCGAACCGGTCGATGGCTGAATTCACTATCCGGAGGACGACCGCGTTGTCTGGTGGGCCGACGTCGTCAGCCACACCGACGGCGAGCACGAAAGACCCGATCGCCACGATGGTGCTGACTTCGACGCCGCCGCCGGAAAGATCGGTGATGACCTGAGCTTCCGCAGCTGTACCCGACACCGCGACGGCTGGGAGCTCTCGGGAAACGCCAATAAAACTAAAGCGAGGGTCCAGCGCGCAGGTCACTCGAGCGCGCACATCCGCTACCGCCGACGCAGGGTCGGGCTCCGCGTGGATGCGTTCGGCCACGTCCATGTTGCTTGTTGCCAGTACACCGCCCGTGACGGTCGGAGCCGGCGGGCACAGTTGCACGAACACAGTACCAATGGTGTACCAGCCAGCTCCTAGGTCCGTCGCGCAGAGTTCCCGGGGGTCAAAGGTGGAACCCGCGGGCGTAGGACAGCCGTCTGGGCCTCCGGAGATCGGCACAAAGCGGAACGTGAAGTTCACGGAGGGTGGCTCAACTGCGTCGGCGCTCCCTGCACCAATCATGAGCAGCGCGCACGCCGCCGCAAGAAAGGGTGCCCGTGTCCCCCGAATCACCTGCATGGTGTTTGGGTCGACCGGTTTGCGACACGGGTTGAGACCCAAGCGGCCCGCGAAGGCACCCGCAAGTCGGGTCCCGAGCAAGTGTCGGTGGCTTGGTCCAGAATCGATGAATGAGCCCGAAGAAGACGCCGGACGCCGGCCACCCGGCGTCCGACTTGCCTGAGGGCTTCTCTGCCGTCACCCGAGCCTGGTTCAGCTCTGCCTTCGCGACACCGACGCCGGCTCAGGTGCAGGCGTGGGAGGCCATCGGGCGCGGCGAGAACACGCTGGTCGTGGCGCCGACGGGTTCAGGCAAGACGCTCGCGGCCTTCCTCTGGTCCCTCGACCGCATTACTGCCGCACCGATTCCGGCCGATCCTGCCCGCCGCTGCCGGGTTCTCTACATCTCTCCGTTGAAGGCGCTCGCAGTCGACGTCGAGCGCAACCTGCGCGCTCCCCTGGTCGGCATGCGGCACGCGGCCACTCGCCTCGGGCTACCGGAGCCCAGCGTCGAAGTCGCGTTGCGTTCCGGCGATACCCCCGCGGTCGAACGTCGGAGACTCACGACAAAGCCGCCCGACATCTTGATCACCACGCCCGAGTCGCTGTTCTTGATCCTCACCTCTGCGGCCCGCGAATCATTGCTCGGCATCGACACAGTGATCGTCGACGAAGTACACGCGGTCGCAGGCACCAAGCGCGGCGCGCACCTCGCGCTGTCTCTCGAACGCCTCGACGCCATGCTCGACAAGCCCGCGCAACGCATCGGCTTGTCGGCGACAGTCCGACCCGTCGACGAGATCGCCCGATTCCTGAGCGGCCCGCGGCCGGCAACCGTCGTCCAGCCGCCGTCAGTGAAGACGTTCGACATCTCCGTCGTCGTCCCGGTCGAAGACATGGACTCCCCCGACGAAGCGACCGACGAAGAGCCGCGCAAGTCGATCTGGCCACACGTCGAAGAACGGATCGCCGACCTCATCGACGCGCATCGCTCAACAATCGTGTTCGCCAACTCGCGAGGTCTTGCTGAACGGCTTACCCATCGACTGAACGACATCGGCTTCGAGCGCGGCCGCGAGACCGAAATCGCGCGAGCACACCACGGCTCCGTCAGCCGCGAGCAACGCAGCCTCACCGAGGAGATGTTGAAGTCCGGGCAGTTGCCCGCGGTTGTTGCCACCAGCACTCTCGAACTCGGCATCGACATGGGCGCGGTCGACCTCGTCGTGCAGGTCGAAAGTCCACCGAGCGTGGCAAGTGGACTCCAGCGCATCGGTCGGGCCGGCCACCAAGTGGGCGCCATTTCGCGAGGGGTCATCTTCCCGAAATACCGCGGCGACCTTGTGCAGACTGCTGTGGTCGCCGAGCGCATGAAGGTCGGCGCGATCGAGTCGATTCGCATTCCGCGCAACCCCCTCGATGTGCTCGCCCAGCACCTCGTCTCCATGACAGCGATGCAAACGTGGGACGTCGACGAGGCACTGGCGCTCGTGCGACGCGCTGCGCCTTTTGCGGCACTTCCCCAGTCAGCGTTCGATGCGGTGCTCGACATGCTGGCCGGACGCTACCCGAGCGACGAGTTCGCCGAGCTGCGGCCGCGCCTGGTGTGGGACCGCGTCGCGGGCACCATCACCGGCCGACCCGGCGCACAACGGCTTGCGGTCACCAGCGGCGGCACGATCCCTGACCGGGGCCTGTTCGGCGTCTTCCTTGCTGGCGACGGCGCCTCGCGACGTGTCGGCGAACTCGACGAGGAGATGGTTTACGAATCCCGCGTCGGCGAGGTGTTCACCCTCGGCTCGTCGTCATGGCGCATCGTCGAAATCACTCACGATCAGGTCCTCGTTGTTCCCGCGCCGGGCGTACCGGGCAAGCTGCCGTTCTGGCATGGCGACGCCCAGGGCCGCCCGCTCGAACTCGGGCGTGCCCTAGGCGCGTTCGTTCGCGAGCTCTCGACGTTGGAGCGTCCCATCGCGCACACGCGGCTGCTCGATGCCGGTCTCGACGACTGGGCGGCGTCGAACTTGCTTGCTTATCTGGCCGAACAGACCGAAGCGACCGGGCAGCTGCCCGACGACCACACCATCGTCGTCGAGCGATTCCGCGACGAGCTCGGCGACTGGCGCGTGGTCGTCCACTCACCATTCGGTGCACAGGTGCACGCGCCGTGGGCATTGGCGATCGGTGCACGACTGCGCGAACGGTATGGCGTCGACGTCCAGACGATGCACGCCGACGACGGCATCGTGCTGCGTATCCCCGAAACCGACGAGGCCCCGCCGGCGCAGCTCGCGCTGCTTGCCTCCGACGAGGTCGATGAGGCGGTCACCCGCGAGGTCGGCGGCTCTGCATTGTTCGCAGCCCGGTTCCGAGAGTGTGCCGCGCGCGCGTTGCTGCTGCCTCGTCGGCGTCCCGATCGTCGAACACCCTTGTGGCAACAACGCCAGCGCTCCGCACAACTGCTGACGGTCGCCAGTGAATACGGCTCGTTCCCGATCGTGCTCGAGACCATGCGCGAATGCCTTCAGGATGTCTTCGACGTTCCTGGCCTCGTTGAGTTGATGCGCGATATCGAAGCGCGGCGGGTGCGTCTCGTCGACGTCGAAACGCCGGCGGCATCACCGTTCGCGCGGTCGCTGCTGTTCGGCTACATCGCGGCATTCATCTATGAAGGCGATGCGCCGCTCGCGGAGCGTCGCGCACAAGCACTCGCGCTCGACAGTGTCTTGCTCGGTGAGCTGCTGGGCCAAGCCGAGTTGCGCGAGATGCTCGACGCCGACGCGATCGATGAGATCGAACGAGAGCTGCAACACCTCGCGCCCGACCGCAAGGCTCGCGATGTCGAAGGTGTCGCGGATCTCCTTCGGCTCATTGGTCCGCTGTCGACGGCCGAGGCCGTCGAGCGAGGCGCGACCCCACGGTGGCTTGCCGAACTGGAAGAGAGTCGGCGCGCGATCCGTATCAGGATCACCGCTGAAGAGCGATGGGCGGCGATCGAGGATGCTGGCCGCCTGCGCGATGCGCTCGGAAGTCCTTTACCTGTCGGGATTCCTGACGTATTTACCGAACCAGTCAATGATCCACTCGGCGATCTCGTATCGCGGTACACACGCGGCCATGGGCCTTTCACGTCGGCCGACATCGCGCAGCGCTTCGGGCTTGGCACGGCAATCGTCACCGGTGTGCTCGAGCGGCTGACGGCGAGCGGCCGGATCAAACGCGGCGAGTTCCGACCAGGCGGGTCGGGCGTCGAGTGGTGTGACGCCGGCGTGCTGCGATCTATCCGGCGCCGCTCGATGGCGAAGCTTCGCAAGGAAGTCGAGCCTGTCCCGACCACCACGTTCGGCCGCTTCCTGCCCGCGTGGCAGCACGCGCGCAATCCGCTGCGTGGAGTCGACGGTGTGCTGCGAGCCGTCGAGCAGCTCCAGGGTGCGGTTCTCCCCGCATCCGCGCTCGAACAACTCGTGCTGCCGTCGCGAGTGGCTGACTACACCCCCGCCATGCTCGACGAACTCACCGTCAGTGGCGACGTGGTGTGGGCCGGGCGCGGCTCGCTGCCCGGAAGCGACGGCTGGATCGCGCTCTACCCGGCCGAGTCGGCGCCGTTGCTCATGCCGATCCGCGACCCCGGCGTGCCATCAAAGCCGCTGCACACCGAGTTGCTCGAGGTGCTGAGCGGTGGCGGTGCGATGTTCTTCCGTGAGCTGTCCAATCGGGTCGGCTCGGCCGATGATCGCGAACTGGCCAGCGCGTTGTGGGAGCTCGTCTGGTCGGGTCTGGTGACCAACGACTCGCTCGCTCCGCTGCGCGTGCTGATGGGCACCAGCCGAGCCGTGCGTCACTCGCAACCGCCCTCTGCTCGGCGCGGTCGGCCGGTCATGCCCACTCGCGCCGGCCCGCCGACCGTCGGCGGTCGCTGGAGTCTGCTGCCGACACCGGTGGCGGACGAGACGAGGCGCTCGCACGCGCTGGCTGAGACACTGCTCGATCGCTACGGCGTCCTGACCCGGGGCGCGGTGCAGGCCGAGGGCGTGCCGGGCGGGTTCGCGGCGGTCTATCGGGTGCTGACCGCATTCGAGGAAGCCGGCCGGTGCCGGCGCGGGTATTTCGTCGAAGGACTCGGGGCCGCGCAGTTCGCTTCACCGGGCGCAGTTGATCGGCTGCGCACGGGCACGCCGTCCGACGCGGACGACAGCCCGCGCGCGATCGTGCTCGCAGCCACCGACCCGGCGAACCCGTACGGCGCAGCGCTGCCCTGGCCCGCGCGGCAAGGCGAACGTGAAGGCCATCGGCCCGGCCGCAAAGCCGGTGCGCTCGTCGTCCTGGTCGACGGAGCGCTCGCCGTCTACGTCGAGCGTGGTGGCAAGACGTTGCTGTCGTTCGAGCCCGACGGAACCGATGCGTCACCAGAACTCTTCGTGCGTACCGCCGTCGAAGCTCTCGCCCTGGCCGTCCACGACGGCTGGCTCGGCCGACTCGACGTCGAACGCGCCGACGGCGCATCGGTGCTCGACTCACCACTCGGTGCGGCGCTGGAGGCAGCGGGCTTTCGCGCAACTCCTCGCGGCCTGCGGTTGCGCTCGTGAACATGTGCGCGAGTCGGTGACCCATGCCCGAGGGCAACACCGTGTGGCTCACGGCGCGCATGCTCCGAGCAACTCTTGCCGGCCAGGTACTCACGCACGCTGACCTTCGAATGGCCGACCTCGCAACAACGGACCTCGTCGGACAGCGCGTGGTCGATGTCGCGTCGCGTGGCAAGCATCTGCTGATCCGGCTGGAGCCCGCGAGCCTCACGTTGCACACCCACCTGCGCATGGACGGCCGTTGGCGAACCCATCCGGCCGGGTACCGCGTGCATGATCCCGACGACCATGTTCGCGTCGTCCTAGCCAACACAGGCGGGACGGCGGTGGGCTGGCGTGTTCACGAGGTCGCGCTGGTGCCAACCTCTGCCGAACACACGCTTGTCGGACACCTTGGCCCCGACCTTCTCGGGCCTGATTGGGACGCAGACGAGGCAATTCGGCGCCTGCGCCTCGACCCCAACCGGGCTATCGGTGAGGCGCTGCTCGACCAGCGGAATCTGGCCGGCGCCGGCAACGTCTACAAGGCGGAAATCTGTTTCCTTCGTGGGATTTCACCCTGGATGCCAGTTGGCGACGTCAAAGATCTTGCGGGTGTGGTCGACCTCGCGCATCGGCTGCTGATTGCCAATCGCGAACGCTACGACCACGTCACCACCGGCGATACTCGCGCGGGGCGCCGCACCTGGGTCTATGACCGTGCGGGCCGACCGTGCCGTCGCTGCGGCGCGACCATCCAGGTCGACTCACAAGGCGAAGTAGCCACTCAGGAAGGGCGGCTCAGTTATTGGTGCCCGCGCTGTCAGCCTGGTCCGGTTCCGGCAAGCGTGGCGGCTGCGCAGCGATCGCATTCATAAGCAACGCTGCGGCGCTCGTACGGTCTTCCACGTTTGACGGCGCAAGCAGTTGGCTCGCGAGATACCGCAGCACCAGGTCGACAGCAGCGGGCGAGTCGACGTAGCCGCAGTCCGACAGCGCACTGGCAATCGCTGCGCGGGCCGCGGTCCAGGCCGGACCATCGCCCGGCGTCGCGAGCGCGGCCAGTGCAGTCGGGTCGTCAACGGCGATCCTCCGCACCGCAGCGTGCTCACCGATCAATCGGGCAGCTTCGGCGATAGTGACATCGAGTCCGTCGGGCAGCTTCGCCCGCGCTGTTGTCGCGATACTGCCGACCTGGTCGACGACGACCGCGAGGTAGACGTCATCGCGGGTTCTGAAGTGGTTGTAAAGCGTGGCCTTGGCGATCCCGGCGAGCATGGCGATGTCGCCCATCGTGGCCTTGCGACTCCCGTACTTCTCGACCGCCGCCAGCGCCCCCCGCAATGCGGCCTCGTGCCCTCGCCCCATCGCGTTGCCCGCACGGCTGCGAGTGCCGCGCGTACTCGGAGTTTCGGAACCGCCATCGCCCGAAGACGGGTCAGTCGATGCGGTGGAGGTGGCCACGGCCGAAGTCTAAACCTCGACTGCGGCTCGAGCCGGACGCCGCTTAGGCGGCGGCGATGACCTGGTGGTCGACAGTGCGTGCGGAGGCGCCGTGAGCCACGCCTGACATCGGGACGACGGCGGGGTCGCTACCGGCGGATTCGAGAACGTGGAGTTCGTCGCTGACTTCGCGCAAGACCGTCGAGAGCTGGACGCCAAGTGCGTCACAGATCGACGAGAGCAGTTCTGACGATGCTTCCTTCTGACCGCGCTCAACCTCGGACAGGTAGCCAAGGGAAACGCGGGCGCCGGCGGATACATCACGCAGCGTGCGCTCCTGGGCAAGGCGCTGTTGGCGCAACGCATCGCCGAGCAGTCTGCGCAGCAGAATCATCGTGCCCTCCTCGCCTTCCGTCCCGTCCAACAAGCCGTGCAAGAA
This sequence comes from Acidothermaceae bacterium, assembly GCA_036510735.1. GTDB lineage: Bacteria > Actinomycetota > Actinomycetes > Acidothermales > Acidothermaceae > PALSA-607. The sequence continues at coordinate 21,530 of DATCDK010000170.1, forward strand.
ACCGTGAGAGTTACCGTACCTCGTGTCATCGGCATCCCGGACGCGCAACTCGACTGATCTTGAGTCCCGATCCGTTCCATGTGTAGTAACAGTGTAAGCGCGCCGACTCCTCCAGGGCCGAACCGGCACCCGCTAACGCTGCGGCAGCCCGGAAAGCCGCCGGCGCACCACGTCGAGAGCGGTGAGGACGCTCCCCTGCCGCACCCGGTCGCGCCCACCGACGAGCCGCAGTTCCTGCACCACGCGAAGCTCACCCGGGCCGACGAGGGCGATGTAGACGGTGCCCACCGGCTTGCCGTCCTGTTCCGTCGGGCCCGCGACCCCCGTCGTCGCCAGACCGTACGTCGCGTCGAAGGCGCGCCGGACGCCGTCCGCCATGGCCACGGCAACGTCGGGGTCGACTGGGCCGCGCTCGGCAAGCAGTGCAGCTGGGACGCCGACCACCGCCGCTTTGGATTCTGTGGCATAGAGCACCGCGCCGCCGCGGTAGGTCGTTGAAGCTCCGGGCGTCGAACTCAGTGCCGCGCCGAGCAACCCGCCTGTGAGTGACTCTGCCGTTGCCACCGTCGCGCCCGCCGTCAGCAACAGCTGATGAACGACAGACTCCAGCGTCTCGTCGTCCACGCCGTAGATCACGTCGCCCAGCGCTGCCCGAACTCGCGCCTCGACATCGGCGATCAACTCGCGCGCCGCTGTCTCCGTCGGCGCCTTCGCCGTCATCCGCACCAGCGTCTGTCCTTGCGACGCGAGGTAGGCAATCGTCGGATTCGCCGCAACGGCGAGTGCGGCATCGATGTCGGCAAGGGCCTGCGAAACCTGCGACTCCCACACACCGACGGTGTGCAGCTGCCGCGACAACACGATCGTGCCCGGCCCCGCACGTTCGATAAGTTCGGGGCGCATCCACGCAGTGAAGATCTCCCGCATCTCCTGCGGCACCCCGGGCAGCGCGTACACCGTCGTCTCACGCGAGCCGATCGTCATGCGCAGACCGGGCGCGGTACCGGCTGGGTTTGGCAAGGCCGACGCGCCCTCGGGGCGATCGGTCATCCGCAAGTTGTTCTCGGGGAAATCGATCCGTCCTGATGCGACGTAGCGCGCGCGTAGCGCCGCCTCGAGCACAGGGTCACGAACGAGGCGGACGCCGGCCAGCTCGGCCAGCGCCTCGCGGGTCAGGTCGTCCTGTGTCGGACCGAGACCACCGGTGAGCACCACGACGTCGGCTCGCTCGCACGCACGGCCAACCGCGGCGCTGATGCGGCCGATGTTGTCACCCACAGCCGTTGTGAGATCGACGTCGACACCGATGTCGGCGAGCTCACGACCGAGCCACGCCGCGTTCCCGTTGACGATGTCGCCGAGCAGCAGTTCGGTGCCGATCGCGACGATTTCCGCCTTCACGCGCGCTACTGATGCGTGCCGGGCGTGGCGCGGGTACCGAGCAAGTCCGCAGCAGCAGGGCTAGCGGTTCGGCTCGAGGTCGCACGACGCAACCGGATCGCGCGAGCGACGTAGTCGACACCAGTCACCAACGTGATGATCACGGCGGCACCCATCAAGTAGGCGCGAAGAGACGCCAACGGCCCGCTCAGCGGCAATAGGTAGAGGCCGATCGCTACCACTTGCAGGAGGGTCTTGACCTTGCCGCCACGACTGGCCGCAAGCACGCCACGGCGGATGACCCAGAACCGCAGCAGCGTGATGCCGATCTCTCGCGCGAGGATCACGACCGTCACCCACCACGGCAGGTCGCCGATGCTCGACAAGCTGATCAACGCAGCTCCGGTGAGCGCCTTGTCGGCGATCGGGTCGGCGATCTTGCCGAAGTCGGTCACCGTGCCGCGCCGACGCGCTACCTCACCATCGAAGCGGTCGGTGAGCGAGGCAAGGACGAACACCGCGGTCGCGGCAAGTCGCCAGCCGTCGTGCTCACCTCGCGCGCTCAGCAACATCGCGACAAAGATCGGGACCATCACCAGCCGTGCCACTGTCAGCGCGTTCGCTAAATTCCGCACACCTGCCTGCGGGATCGGGGTCGTCGACGACTCGGTGATGTCGGCCATCAGGTGGCCAGACTGCCTGCGAGTGACGACCTCAGCAACTCCGCATCGACGGGAGCAGCGACCAGATCGGCACCAACCGAATCCACGACTAAGGCTCTGACGATTGTTCCGGGTGCGACCACGACGCCGGGCAAGAGCGTGGTGCCGTCAACCTCAGGCGCTTGGTGATCGGCCCGCCCCTCGGCGTCCGGCCCTTGTGTTGTTGGTGCGTCGTCTTCGATGGCGATCGCGCGATCGACGAGGACGTCGACAACAGAGCCGATGCGTTCTTGGGCGCGCTCGCTGATGAGCTGTTCGACGATCCGGCCGAGCTGCGCTTCACGGTCCGCCACCACATCGGGGTCGACCTTGTCGGGCAAGTCGGCCGCGGCGGTGCCGTCCTCGTCGGAGTAACCGAACACCCCGATGACATCGAGACGGGCGGCGAGCAGGAAGTCTTCGAGTTCGGCGAACTCCGCGTCGGTCTCACCGGGGAAACCGACGATGACATTCGACCGCACCCCGGCTTCTGGTGCGAGCGCACGAATGCGGCTCAGCAGATCGAGGAACTGCTCGGGATCACCGAAGCGCCGCATCCGTCGCAACACCGCCGCGCTCGCGTGCTGGAACGAGAGGTCGAAATACGGGACGACGCCCGGTGTGGACGTCAGTGTGTCGATCAGCGACGGCCGCATCTCCGCCGGTTGCAGGTAGGTCAGCCGCACCCGCTCGATGCCGTCGACCGCGGCCACCTGCGGCAGCAGCTGTTCGAGCAAGCGAACGTCGCCGAGATCCTTGCCGTACGACGTCGAGTTCTCACTGACAAGAACGATTTCGCGGACGCCGTGGGCAGCGAGCCACCGCGCCTCGCCGAGGATCTCCGCCGGCGGACGCGACACGAACGCGCCGCGAAAGGATGGGATCGCGCAGAACGAACATCGCCGGTCACAACCGGACGCAAGTTTCAGCGGTGCGACCGGGCCGTCATCAAGGCGCTGCCGCAACACACGAGGCCCACCCGCGTGACCGGGAATGCCGACATCGGCGACCATCGCCGGACGGCTGACCGGGCTGACCGGCAGCAGCGTGCGGCGATCGTGTGGCAGATGCGGAACGAGAGGCCGACCGGCCAACACGTCATCGAGCCGGTCACCGATCGTGGCGTAGTCGTCGAACGACAGGACGACCGCCTCTGGGAGAGCCTCGGCAAGCTCTCCTCCGTAGCGCTGCGCGAGGCATCCGACGGCGACCACCTTGCCGCTCGGTGTCGCATCGGCGGCCGCGAGCAGCGCATCGACGGAGTCCTTCTTGGCCGCCTCGACGAAGCCACAGGTGTTCACCACGGTGACGTCAGCACGCGCTGCGTCGGTCAGCTGCCAGCCGGCTTCCGCCATGCTGGCCGCGAGTTCTTCGGAGTCGACATCGTTGCGTGCGCAGCCCAGGGTGACCAAATGGACTGATCGGGTCGCGGACACGCCCTGAGCGTACCCGTGTCGGTCGTTCACGCCGTCCGGCAAAAGGGGTCGGTTATCCCTGTGCCAGCAACGGGTTGCCGGGACCGAAGCTGACGGAGGTCACACTGTTCTTGGTCGCCGGTGCGCCAAGGTCAACTCCGTTGACGGTGATGTCGGTCGCAGGTGCGTTGCCGAGCCGAAGCGTTACCCGCTGGGCGTCATCGAACGTCTGTGTGGCTCCCGGGGCGAGCACGCCCTGGTACAGCACCTGCCCATCAGAGGCAGTCGCCGCGACCCAGCACTTCGCGGTCGTAATTCTCAAGACCACGTGCACACCGGCTTCGGCCACCACGCTGGTCGGGGTCGTGGGCTCTGCGGGGACACTCGCCGGAGGGGCGGAGACCGGGCTCGAGGCAATCGGCGACGGGCTCGGTGAGTGCGTAGGCGGTGCGCTGGACACCACCGCAGCCACTGGCCCGGGAGGCGCCGCGACGGTTGGCGTCTTCTTGGCGTGGTTCAGCAAGCCGATCGTCGCAAAAACGATGATCGCGACCAGCGTCGTGCCTACCGCTGCAAGGCCCCAATGTGGCGACCGCTTCTGCGCGGTCTTGGTAATCGCGCGGCCGGTGACTTCGGTTTCGTAGAGCTGACTGGTCGCTTGCCCGTCGTCCTTCGGGCCGATCGTCGCGTCGTACTCAGCCAGCAAGGGAACCGGGTCGAGGCCGACCAGACCGGCAAGGGTCCTGATGTGCCCGCGGGCGTAGAAGTCGCCGCCGCACAGAGAGAAATCGTCTGCCTCGATGGCCCTGATGACCGTGGCCCGCAGGCGGGTCTTGGCGCTGATGTCGTCGATCGAGAGCCCGGCGTCGAGGCGTGCGCTCGACAGCGCCTGGCCGATCGACACTTCGCGCTCCTAGGGATTGGGCGGGCCGGACAACCGCACCGCACGAGCATCCCCACCAGGCTCGAACAGCGCCGTGGCTGCGCGTGCACCGAGTCTATGACCTCTCGCCCGAGTCGACAAAGTCATGTATCGGCCATACATCGGTCAGCTAGAGACGGAACGGGCTGCTTACTCGCCGCGAAGCGTCGCGACGATGTCGTCCAGTTCGTCCGTTTTCACCAGCACATCGCGGGCTTTGGAGCCCTCACTTGGGCCGACGATGCCGCGGCTTTCCATCAGGTCCATCAGTCGACCTGCCTTGGCGAAGCCCACCCGCAACTTTCGCTGCAACATCGACGTCGACCCGAACTGCGTGGTCACGACCAACTCGATCGCTTGGCACAACACATCGAGGTCGTCGCCGATGTCGTCGTCAATCTCTCGCTTCGTGGATGCGGGGACCATGACGTCTTCGCGATACGTGGGCTGCAGCTGCTGCTTGCAATGCGTCACGACTGCTTCGATCTCCGTCTCGGAGACGAAGGCACCCTGCAGGCGAATCGCCTTGCTCGCGCCCATCGGCAGGAACAGCGCGTCACCAAGACCGACCAGCTTTTCTGCACCTGCCTGGTCGAGGATCACTCGACTGTCAGCGAGGCTCGAGGTCGCGAACGACAGGCGTGATGGCACGTTCGCTTTGATGAGGCCCGTCACGACATCGACGCTCGGGCGTTGCGTCGCCAGTACGAGGTGAATACCCGCCGCGCGTGCGAGCTGAGTGATCCGCACGATCGAGTCTTCGACGTCGCGCGGCGCGACCATCATCAGGTCGGCGAGCTCGTCAACGATGACAAGCAAGTACGGGTAGGGCCGGTAAACCCGCTCGCTGCCGGGCGGCGGTACGAGCGTTCCGGTGTTGACCGCGCGATTGAAATCGTCGATGTGCCGATAGCCCGATGCTGCGAGGTCGTCGTAACGCATGTCCATCTCGCGGACGACCCACTGCAGCGCCTCAGCGGCCTTCTTTGGACTTGTGATGATCGGCGTCACGAGGTGCGGAATTCCTTCGTAGCTGGTCAATTCGACCCGCTTGGGGTCGACGAGGACCATGCGCACCTCGTCGGGTGTCGCGCGCGTCAGGATCGACGTGACGATCGTGTTGATGCACGTCGACTTTCCTGAACCGGTCGCACCTGCAACCAGGATGTGCGGCATCTTCGCGAGGTTCGCGCAGATGAAGCGGCCCTCGACGTCCTTGCCAAGCGCCACCACCATCGGGTGGTGATCGCCCGTGGCGACCGGTGAGCGAAGCACATCACCGAGGCTCACGACGTCCCGATCGGCGTTGGGAATTTCGATACCGACCGCCGACTTACCAGGGATCGGCGACAGGATCCGGACGTCGGCGCTTGCGACCGAGTACGCAATGTTCTTCGACAGCGCGGTGATGCGCTCGACCTTCACCGCAGGCCCGAGCTCGACTTCGTAGCGAGTCACTGTCGGACCGCGAGTAAATCCGGTGACAGTTGCGTCGATCTCGAACTGCTCGAGCACAGTCGTCAACGCGTCGACGACGAGATCGTTCGCCTTCGTCCGTGCGCGCGCGTGCGATCCCTCGCGCAGCATGGTCGGCGGCGGCAAGTGGTAGGTGATGTCGCCGGACAGCAGCAACTGCTCGGCGCGCGCGGGCAAGCCTTCGGGTCTTGCCTTGCGCGCGGCGGCGGTGTCTGTCCCACCGATGTGGACGCCGTCGGTTTCCGTCGGTGCATCCGCGGCGGCAGGTGCGGCGGTGACGCCGTCGGCGAGCAGGGGCGTATCGAACGGGCGGTCCCCGCCTGCGGATTCATCGCTGAATACCCCGACCCGGCGCCGACGGCTGTTCCGGCGCAGCGCCGCTGGGGGTTCCGCGTTCAGATCGATCAGCAGTTCGTCGGAGTCGCTCGCAGGCTTGCGGCGAAGGAGGAAGTCGCGGAATGCCCCGAGACGTTGCGGGATCCCGTTGACCGGAGTCGCAGTCACCACGAGCACGCCGAACACTCCGAGGAGCGCGAGCAGGGGAATCGTCAACCACACGGTGAGACCGGATTCAAGCGGCGCGGCCACCATGAAGCCGATGGTGCCGCCGGCATGCCGGACAGCCGTCGCGCCAAGGCTCGGGTCAGGGCTGCCGTGGGCTACGTGCAGCAGGCCGAGGACGCCGAGGGTGACAGCGCCCCAGCCGATCACGATGCGGCCACTGGCCGACGCACGGTCGGGGTGACGCAGCGTTCGCCATGCCAGCGCTGCGAGGAGCACCGGCACGACCACTGCGCCGGAACCGACGGCCCCGCGCACGACAGCGACGATCACGGTGCCGATGGGACCAGGAAGCCGCCACCAGACCCCGCCTGCGACGACCAGCGCAGCGCCCAGGGCGGCAAGGCCGGCACCGTCGCGGCGGTGCGCAGGATCGAGGTCGCGCGCCTTGGCACCGATCGCTCGCGACGTCGCACCGATCAGGTGGGCGAAGATCATCCACGCGCCGCGTAGCAGTCGCCCTATTGCGCGAAACAGGCCGCCGCCGAGCGCGGCGAGACGCCCGCGGCTACGGGGCCGGCGGGCGCGAGGCCGGCGGCGAGGCTGCGCCGGACGCCGGGCAGGTGGGCGTCCGCCGGTGCGTGGGCGCGCAGCCGGGCTCGAGGGGGGCCGATTGGGGGCACGGGTCGCCATGCTCGTCAGGCTACCGGGAACACCCCACCAGCCTCAGTAGTCACACCGCTTAGGCCGCCGTGTCGCGCTCGCGGAAGGCCCGCTCAGCCCCCGGGAAGGCCCGATCAGACCTCGAGCACCACAGGCAGGATCATCGGTCGCCGCCGGTAGGCGTCGTTGACCCAGCGGCCGACGACCCGTCGCACCACCTGTTCAAGCTGGTGCGGGTCGCTCATGCCTTCGGCCGCGGATTTCTCCAGCGCCTCCTGGACCTTCGACCGGACGCCTTCGAGTGCCGCGTCGTCGATCCCCGATCCGCGGGCGTGGATCTCCGGACCACTGGCAAGCTTGCCGGTCGCCGAGTCGAGCACGACAACAACCGTCACGAAGCCCTCTTCACCCAGGATCCGGCGGTCCTTCAGCGAGGTCTCGGTGACCTCGCCAACCGACAGACCGTCGACGTAGACGTAGCCGCATCTGACCGCGCCAGTCACCGACGCCCGACCGTCGACCAAGTCGACGACGTGACCGTCGTCGGCGATCACGATGCGATCGGTGTCGACCCCCGAGAGTCTGGCAATCGCGGCGTGCGCCTGAAGGTGTCGCCACTCGCCGTGGATCGGCATGAAGTTGCTCGGCCGCGTCAGGTTCAGTACGTAGAGCAGTTCGCCTGCAGCGGCGTGCCCGGAAACGTGCACCAGCGCGTTGCTCTTGTGGATGACGGTGGCGCCCCACCTGGTCAGGCCGTTCACTACGCGAAAGACGGACGTCTCGTTGCCGGGGATGAGCGAACTCGCCAGGACGACTGTGTCGCCCGGCTCGATCCGCACTGGGTGATCGCCGCCGGCCATGCGTGAGAGCGCCGACAGCGGCTCCCCCTGCGAGCCGGTCGAGATAAGGACGACCTGCTCGGGCGGGTAGGCATCGATCTCGCGAGCATCGACGATGAGGTCGGCGGGCACGCGCAAGTAGCCGAGGTCGCGCGCGACACCCATGTTGCGCACCATCGAGCGGCCGACGAAGGCCACCTTGCGGCGGTTCTCGACAGCAACATCGAGAACCTGCTGAACCCGGTGCACGTGGCTGGCGAAACACGCCACGATGACGCGGCGCTTGGCCGCTTCGAAGACACGACGCAGGACCGGGGTGATCTCGCGCTCCGAGGTGACGAACCCTGGCACCTCGGCGTTGGTCGAGTCGGACATCAGCAAGTCGATGCCCTCGGCCCCCAACCGCGCAAACCCGCCGAGGTCGGTGAGCCGACCGTCGAGTGGCAGCTGGTCCATCTTGAAGTCGCCGGTGTGCAGCACGAGGCCGGCCGGTGTGCGAATCGCCACGGCAAGCGCGTCGGGGATCGAGTGGTTGACGGCGAGGAATTCGCAGTCGAAAGAACCGAGTCGCTCGCGTTGACCTTCCTTGACCGCAAGCACGTAGGGCTTGATGCGGTGCTCGACCAACTTCGCTTCGATGAACGCGAGCGTGAGGTTCGAACCGACCAACGGAATGTCGGGTCGTTCGCGCAGCAGATAGGGAATCGCGCCGATGTGGTCTTCGTGTGCGTGCGTGAGCACGATCGCTTCGATCTTGTCGAGCCGCGATCTGATGTAGTCGAAGTCAGGAAGGATCAAGTCGATCCCCGGCTGCTCGGGGTCGGGGAAGAGCACGCCGCAGTCGACGATGAGCAGCCGGCCACCGTACTCGAAGACGGTCATGTTGCGACCGACCTCGCCGAGACCTCCGAGGGCGACGATCCGCAGCCCGTTGTCGGCAAGTGGACCAGGCGCGGCCATGCCGGCGTTCGGATAGCTCACGCGGATGTCCGAGCGTCCGCGATGTCGCGGCGCAACTGTTCGATCTGCTCATCAGTGGCGTCGACCAGCGGCGGGCGCACCGGGCCACCGGGTAGGCCAGCCAGCC
>DATCDK010000171.1:0-6204 GCA_036510735.1 Acidothermaceae bacterium
CCGTGCTGGTGACCTACGAGGATCGCCACTTCCGCAGATGGCCCGCAATCACGACGCACACCTGCGGCACGGGCCGTATCACCGTCGTCGGTACGGTCCCCAACACAGCTCTTGCGGAGCATCTACTGCGCTGGATCGACATTCCGCGCGAGGCGAACCCGTGGCGGCCCGAATCTCAATCGCTTACGGTCACCTCTGCGACCAACTACCGCGGCGAACGAGTCCACTTCGCTCACAATTGGTCATGGGAGAACGCGACCCTGACGATCCCCGCACCCGCCGTCGACGTGCTGACACAGGAAGAGCTTCCGGTGGGCCATCCTTTGCAACTAAAGCCGTGGGATGTGCGAGTTCTTAGAGAGACGCGCCCTTCCGTCGGCTGAGCTGCGCCGGCCGGCTCCGCCGCGGGATGACTCTCATGTCCTAATGGACGCGCTCAGGTTCGTCGGAGTCGCCATTTCCGCTAACGAACCGACATGAACTCGCCGGCGCGGCGGCGAACACTTTCGCCAACTCGACGTGCGAGCCCATCCCGACGCCGGTGATGCCTTCATCGGTGTCGACGAGCAGCAACGCGATATCGAGGACGCCGGTCGGGAAAACTCCGTTCGAGTCTCCAACCGAGCGCCCCCAGTCCTGGCGGGTTGTCAGGGCTCGGTAGCCAGTGATGCGCATGTCAGCCCTTCTTGATCAGGCGATGACCGCATCGACTGTCGTTGAAGCAGTCGTTCACCCCTTGACGCCGCCGCCGAGCAGCCCGCGCACGAGCGCACGCTGGGAGACCATGAACACAGCGAGAACCGGGAGGATGGCGAGCAGCGTCGCGAGCGCGAGTTCCGGTCGGAAGATGTTTACCTGCTGGCCAGCGCCGCCGACCGCTGGATTGAATGACGGGGTCGAGGACAGGAGGTCCGACAGACCGACCTGAATTGGGTACTGCGTCGATTTCGCCAGGACAGCGAACGGCAGGAAGAAGTTGTTCCAGTCGGCTACGAAACTGAAGAACAGCACCAGAGCAATCACCGGCTTAGCGAGCGGCAGCGCGATGTGGCGGAACGTGGTCCACTCGCCGCAGCCGTCGATGCGCGCCGCATCGAGTACGTCACGCGGCATCGAGGTCGAGTAGTAGATATACGCGATGTACACGCCGAACGGATAAAACGCGAAGGGCAGAATCACTGACAGCACGTTGCCGATCAGCTTCAGCGCGTTCAGCTCGAGGAAGATGGGCAATACCAGTGCGGCCGCAGGCATGATCATCACGATCAGTGTCAGCGTCAGGATGACCTTGCGGCCGCGGAAGGTTCCGAGGGCGAGTCCGTAGCCGGCGGGGATCGCCGTCGCGAGGACGATCGCGGTCGCGCTGACCGCGTAGAGCAGCGAATTCTCGATCCATTTGCGGTAGATGTGGCTGCTGTAACTGTCCAGGTGGTCCCACGCCTGAACCAAATGGTGGAAGCTGCCGAACGCGAACGGGTTGCTCGTGACAAGCGCACCGTCTGATTTCGTCGGCGCGAGGAATAGCCACAGCATCGGTACCACGAAGAAGACGGCGAAGAGGATAAAAATCACAAACCGAAGGCTGCGTGCGGTCAGCCGCATCAGTCTTCCCTCCTGAACAGTCCGGTACGAGTGACGATCAGCACCGCGGCGATCAGCCCGATGAGCAACAGGTCAACGGAGACCGCGGCGGCCTCGTTGAACTTTCCGTACCGGAAGGCCAGTTGGTAGGCCAGCTGATTCGCCGACCAGGTGTCTGGCACCATTCCGAGACTCGCTTGGTTCACCAACTGCGGCTCGACGAACAGTTGCGTGCCGGTCGCGAACGACAAGATGGCCATGTACGCGATCCACTTGCGGATCATCGGCAGCTTCAACCGGAGCGCGATCGTCAAGGCTCCCGCGCCGTCGATGCGGGCTGCCTCCTCAAGTTCCTGCGGGATGGTGTTCAGCGCCCCGTACAGCACGACGATCCAGCCGCCCGCTCCGGTCCAGAACGCAATCATCGCGAAGATAAAGGGCAGGTGGCCTGGCGCAATCGCTTGGACGAACAGCTTGAACCCGAACACATTCTTCAGCAGGAACGTTCCGGGACTGACGCCCGGGTCGAGCATGAACAGCCAGACGAGCACAGATGCGGCGCCGGCCAGCGCGCCCGGGATGTAGTAGAGAAATCGGAATGTCGCTGTCGCCTTGCTGGCCCGGCTGTGCAGCATCAGCGCTAGCCCGACCACAAACACGATCAGCGCGCCGAGCCACACGCTGGTGTAGACAATGACGTGCTCGAACGCAGGCCCGAAACGGTAATCGTTGCCGGCCTGCGTGAAGTTCCGGAAGGCGATGAACTTCCCTTTGCTCGTCGTGAACGCAAGGGTGAGCGCATACACCATCGGCAAGATGCCGAACAAAATGAGGAACGGCAGGTAGGGCAGGATGAACGGCAATCCCCGCCAGGACCCTTGAGTGCGCTTGCGCTGAACCCCCCCGGTGCGCAGGTCACGCTTTCGCGTGGCCTGCGCAATCGCCGGGGTTAGGGCTTGCGGATCGCTCGCCCCACTCAGCTTGTTGCCACCGTGTATCCGGCAGCCTTGGCCGCTTGCGACAGACCCTTACCGAATGCCGGCAAGAGCGAACTCAGCGACTTCCCTGCCACGAGCCCAGTTACCACCGTGTTCGACCAAACGGGCTGGTCGGGGTAGGTCACCAGGTTCCAGCCAGCCCAGATCTGGCTGGCTGCGGCCTTGATAGCCGGGCCCGGATCCGCTGCCCAGTAGGTGTTCGAGGTCAGACCCGTAAGCCACGGCGCTTGGAGCGGCCCGTATCCCGGAAGGCCTCCCCGAGCGTCCGGGCTCGACGGCGGGGGGTTGAAGACCGTCGCGGACCACAGGACGAAGTCCGCAGCGGCCGACGGGTTGCTGGAGTGCTTGGAGATGATCCATGGCCCGCCACCGATCTGGCCGGTCGTGACCGGACTGTCCGTGCCCCACTGCAGTGGCGGCGCGTCGGTCATCTCGCCAGAGGGCGTCTTCAGCGTGTCGTGGAACACCGAGGTGTACCAGGCCGGCCCGACCATCATGAGCACCTTGTCCGCTGCCCCGCCGTACTTCTTGGCGAAGTCAGGCGTGAAGACACTCAACGGTGGCACGGTGCCGTTCTTGATCAGCGGGTCGAGCAGGCTTGCCATTTCGGTGCAGTGCACGTCAGTCACGTTGATCGTGACCTTCTGGCCAGACACGTTCGACTCCAGCGGGCACTGGTTCGCCCAGAAGTACTGCCACGCGCCGTACGACTCGCCACTGGCGCCGATGATGTAACCAGGGTGATCGGTGGCGACCTTGTTGCCGATCGCCTGCCAGTCTTGCCAGGTCTTCGGAACCGTGTAGCCGAACTGCGTCATGAGCTTCTTGTTCACCCAGAGCACGTCAGGCGCGAGGTTGTCCTGGATGCAGACGAGCGTGCCGTTCACCGTGCATTGGGCGAGCGAAGCCGCCGGCCACTGGCTGGTGACGCTCTTGCCGAGGGCGGCGCCCATGTCGGCTGCGAAGTTGAACGGCGCCTGCGCCATCCACACCGGGTCGTTGACCTGCTCGCTGAAGATGACGTCTGGCCAGCCGCTGCCGGCCTTGTTCCAGAGCTGAATCTTGGTCTGCAAGCTGGTCGCGCCGTTGCCGTCACCGTCGAACGTGACGATGTTGACCTTCACGTTCGGGTGCGCCGCCTGGTAGGCCTTGGCATCCGGAAGCCGAGCGGCGTCAACCCACACTGTCAAGTTGCCCGAAGCCGTGCTGCTCGGCGCGGCCGCGCTGCTCGCGGGTGCTGGAGGAGTGCTGCTTGCGGCAGGCGCGGTGCTGCTCGGAGCGGCACTCACAGGTGCAGGCGCCGAGCTCGGCGCTGCCGATGACGCTCCGGCCGCTGGGGCACTCGAGGCTGGCGCGGAGGTGTGCTTAGAACTCGAACAACCCGCCAACGCCAACGCGGCCACGACGACCGGCAGCCAAATACGTTGCTGCATTTTCACTGCTTGCTCCCTTACAGGGTCGATCGAGAATCGGGGACAGAGACTTCGTCGTCACCACGTGACGGGTCGCAGGGTTCTTTCTTCCTCCCGGACGATGGACAACGTTCGCATCGGCGATCGGAGGGAGTAGATCATACGTGTGACGTTTCGGCAATGACGCGATAGCCTACGAAGCCGAATCGATACCAAGTCGCAAGGAGACGCCGTGCTTACCGCCGCGTATGTCGGAAACCGCACCATCGAGCTTCAGAAGGCGCGAGCGTTGCCTCCAGCCCGGGGCCAGGTCCGCATCCACGTCGCCTTCGTCGGTGTTTGCGGCACGGACCTGCACATCGTTCACGGGTCCATGGACCGACGGGTTCACGTGCCGTTGATCTTCGGCCATGAGATGAGTGGCACCATCGACGAGGTCGGCGGCGGCGTCGATGGGTGGGCGACCGGAGACAAGGTCACCGTGATGCCGCTGGTTTGGGACGACACCTGCCCCGCCTGCCGCGCAGGCAATCGGCACATCTGCCAGAACCTCAACTTCGTCGGCATCGACTCCCCCGGTGCCTTACAACCACTGTGGAACCTGCCGGCGTCTACGCTCGTGAGAGTGCCGCAGCACACGGGTCTGCGAGATGCCGCGCTCGTCGAGCCAGTGGCTGTCGCCGTGCACGACGTACGCCGCGGACGGGTGTCCGCCGGTGACAAGATCGTTGTGGTTGGTGGTGGGCCGATTGGGTTGATCATCGCGACGGTCGCGAGGCATGTCGGCGGCGAAGTCGCTGTCGTGGAACTCGACCCAACGCGTCGAGCACTTGCAGCGGAACTAGGTTTCACTGCCTTGCACCCCGAAGACTTCGACGATCCCGCGTGGCTCGACGAGTGGACCGGCGGTGCTGGTGCGGACGTCGTGTTCGAGGTGTCCGGCGCCGCCGCAGGCATCGCGTTGGCGCTGCCGCTGGCGAAGGTTCGTGGCACGATCGTTGTCGTCGGCATCCATCCCGAGCCTCGCGGTGTGGATCTTCAACGGATCTTCTGGCGCGAGCTGACCATTGTGGGCGCACGCGTATATGAGAGGACCGACTTCGAAGCGGCCGTCGAACTCGTCAGTTCCGGCGTCATCCCGACTCGCGCGCTCATCACGCACGTCGTGCCGCTGGCTGAAACGCAAGCTGGGTTGAAGGAACTCGAGGGCGGCAGCGCGATGAAGGTACTCGTCGATGTCCGTGCCGGGCAGCCAGACGAGGACGCATCGTGGTGAACATGTTCGACTTGACCGGACGGCTCGCCGTGGTAACGGGCGCGAGGCGAGGAATCGGCTACGCGATGGCGGAGGCATTGTCCGCCGCCGGGGCGGACATCATCGGTGTCAGTGCGGCTCTCGAATCAGAAGGAAGCGCGATCGGCGCCGCAGTGCTACGTCACGGCAGATCGTTCGAAGCGCACGCAGTCGACTTCGCGGACCGCGAGGCAGTGCTCGCGCTGGGCATTGAGCTGGCGAGGAGAGAACCGGACATCCTCGTCAACAACGCCGGCACAATCGAACGCGCTCCTGCGATCGATCACCCGCTTGCGAGCTGGGACCGGGTTCTCCAGATCGACCTGACGAGCCAGTTCATCCTGAGCCAGGCGCTTGCTCGCCCGATGATCGCACGCGGTTACGGCAAGGTGATTTTCACCGCGAGCTTGTTGAGCTTTCAGGGCGGCATCAACGTCCCGGGGTATACAGCGGCCAAGTCGGGCGTAGCCGGACTCACGAAAGCACTTTCCAACGAGTGGGCGCAGTTTGGCGTCAACGTCAATGCGATCGCACCGGGATACATCGAAACAGACAACACCCAAGCGTTACGCGACGACCCCGAGCGCAACCACTCGATACTCGACCGCATTCCGGCCGGACGCTGGGGCCGACCATCTGACCTGAGCGGGGCGACGGTCTTTCTCGCCTCAGCGGCGTCGGACTACGTCAACGGGATAACTCTTCCGGTGGACGGCGGGTGGCTCGGGCGTTGACACGACCGGCAATCTTCGGCGTCCCGCCCTTGGACGGGACAACTGGAGGGATCGTGACGGTAAGCCATCAGCCGGTCGCATGGGCGTGGAAGCCGTTCGCACCCTCGATCTGGCAGAGGCTGGGCTGACCACCGTGAGACGACGGGGTGGTCGCCACCCGGCGATGGTCGCCAGCGGCGGACTGC
>DATCDK010000172.1:0-5425 GCA_036510735.1 Acidothermaceae bacterium
CGGCACCGTGTATCCCCCGCCGGTCAGTTGCGCCGAGCCCGCCACAGTCGCGGCTTTCAACGAACACGACGGCGGCCGCAGCTTCCCGCCATCATCGGGTTGGGTGGCGAGTGGCAAGCCCAGACCCTGGATCTCGTCGAGGCCCGCGCCGACAACAACGAGATCGGCACGCGACGATCCGATGATGGTCAGTTCGTCGCTACTCAACAACTGTGGCGACACCACCACCAGCGTCATGCCCGGCACTGCGACTTCTTCGGCAGTTGCGGCGTCCGTCTCCCTGAGCACGTGCACGCCGCGTTGTCCGAGCAAGACCGAAAGAGCATGAGTGCCGGACGGCGTGTAGGACTGTGGATCGAGTGGCTTGCCAGCCTTCCCCGAACCCAGTGCAACGACGATCGCACCGAGCACGAGCACAATCCCAGCGCCGATCAACACACGTATACGCCGCCAGCGCTGGCGGATCGTCGGATCGGCGCTGTACCCCGCACGGATCGGACCGCTGTCAGACCTTGTCGTCAGTTCGTCAAGCGCGGTCACGCGCTGCCCACCAGTCCGCGATGCGAGCCTGCGACGCGAGCATCGAGTCTGCGCAGCAACTCCTCGTCGGCGGCGGTCGCTATCCGCCCGCCGTACCAAACCTCGTCGAAGATGGACGTCGCGTTGCGCAAGTCATCGGCAAGCGCAGGCAACTGTGTTCCCGCTTCGCGACTGAGTTCCGCCGCAGTTCGCCCGGGGCGCGGGTCGAGCACGCCGCGCTGTTCGAGTTCGCGCACGATCGCCCGCAGCCGTTCGCGGATCGCCTCCGCCCATAGGCCATCGGCCGCAAACTTGGCCGCAGCCCTTCGATGCTCCTCTGCAGTGGTCTCGCCGATCCCGAAGATCGGCTGATCGCTTACCCGTGCCGTGCGCCGCAAGGTACCGACGCGGACCACGATCAGCGCCACCACAGCGGCAAGAATCACGATGATGAGGAAGAGTCCGAGCCCGTGCCCCGGTGCGTGGCGGGTGCTCGCATCGAGCACCTTTTGCAGCCTCTTCAACAACCACTCGAGGCCGCGGTCGACCAGCGACGGGTCGTTTCGGTGGTAGGCGCGTTTCGCAAGCTCCGCACGTGCCGCCTGTTGTGCGCTGCCGCGCGTCACCGGGTTTGGGCTTGGTGGAGCCGCCGCAAGCCAACCCCACATGCTCACGGCGGCGGGGCCGCTTGCGATGCCGGTGCCGGTTGCGTCGCCGCTCGCGCGGCCTGCGTCAGCTGAACATCGAGGCCCTCAGCGCGCATGCGACGGTCGATGTAGATGAGTGTCAGCGATGCCGCGATGAGCGGCTGGGTAAGCATCCACACGACCGCACCGAGGATCACCAGCAGCACCAGCGCTGTGGTCGACGGCGTCTTCCCGTTCAGCGCCGATGGAAGCAACACCAGGACGAGCGGGACGGACAAGATGCTGGCTGCAATCGACACGATGATCTGAACCAGCGCTCGCAAGCCCCACGTGCGCCAGAACGCGCCCTTCACCAACCGCCATGACCGTGCAATCGATGCGCCCGGTCCGCGACGTTCCAGGATGAAGATCGGTACAGCTACTGCAAGCCGCCCCCACAACAACGGACCCAAGATCAGTGCGGCCAGCCCGCCGACCACGCCAACGAAGATGCCCAGGCCGGTACTGACCGCGCCCAGCACGATGCCGACGATTATGAGGACGAACGGGGTCCACGGCAGGATCTCCGCGAGCACCGACACCACCAGCAAACCGAACCACCGCTGGCGAACCGCGGTGATGATTTCGTGACCGTCCGCGCGTTGACCGATGACGGCCTTGCCGACGACGCCCGTCACGACACCGGCCAGAATTGCAACGCACAGCGCGTCGACGGCCAGGGTCGCCGCCGATCCGCCCAACGAGGTAGCGACAGTGTGCAAGTTCTGCGTGCTGTCGTTGGTGTCGTTGTTAGCGCTGAAGGACGTCGAGCCGAAAGTGCCCGGCACGTTGTTCAGCGCGAGGCCGATCAGGAGGCGGATGAGCTGCGCAACGACCGAGAGCACGGCCGCGAATCCGAACACGATTCGCGGGTACTTGCGGATCGTCGAGAAGCTGCCATCGAGGACTTCTCCGACCGACAGCGGTCGCAGCGGCACGATGCCCGGCTTGTACTCCTGCTGATACCCGCCCCACTGGCCGTACTGGGGACCGCCATATTGCGGGTACTGCCCGTACTGCGGCGGCGGTCCGTATTGCCCAGGCGGTCCGTACTGCGGTGGCGGGACGTATTGCCCGGGAGGTCCGTACTGCGGCGGCGCTCCGAACCGCGGATCCGGCGCGTATTGCGGGGGCGGTCCGAATTGGGGATTAGGTACGTAGGGCGGGTTGGGCACGTACTGCGGCGGCGCCCCGTGTTGTCCGGGCGGCGGCCCATACTCTCCCCGCCGATGATCCGGCGTGGGTGAGGGCGGCGGCTGCCATCCCCACGACGACGCCGCCGGCGGGGGCGTGCCGTCTGGGGCTGGCGTGGGCGACGTGAAGTATTGCCACGCTGGAGGGAGCGGGGCAGGCGGAGGCGCTACCGGCTCGGCCGGTCTTGTCGGTTCTGCTCCGTCCGCCGGCCCTGCGCTTTCTGCCTGCGGCGCGGTGGGGTCCACCCAGCCGGGCGTCTCGCCCATGCGCTCTCCCGTAATCGCGACGCTCGGACTTCCGCCACTCAGCCAGTTATCGTGTCACGCCCTCGCTAGCTAAAGCGTCCCACGGAGCCAGTTGAAGCGTGCCGCTAAAGGCGTTCTGCCCTGCGCCGGAGCACATTCAACCTGGCGGCGGCACGAATCGCTGCAAGGTGGCACCATGAGAGCCATGAGTGCACAGGCGGCACGATGAAGGGCCGGGTGCTGGTCGTCGACGACGACACGGCACTGGCCGAAATGCTCGGAATCGTGCTCCGTGGGGAGGGGATAGAACCCTTCTTTGTCTTTGATGGCGACAAGGCGCTCGCTGCCTTTCGGGAGACGAAACCCGACCTCGTGCTCCTCGACCTGATGTTGCCGGGCACCGACGGCATCGACGTCTGCCGACAGATCCGGGCAGAGTCCGGCGTCCCGATCGTCATGCTGACTGCGAAGAGCGACACCGTCGACGTCGTGGTGGGCCTTGAGTCCGGTGCCGACGACTACGTGGTCAAGCCCTTCAAGCCCAAGGAACTCGTCGCCCGGCTACGAGCACGGTTGCGCCGTACTGACGAGCCGGCCGCCGAGACCATCGCCATCGGCGACCTGTCGATCGACGTTGCTGGCCACGCCGTCAGCCGCAGCGGTGGGCAGATCCCGTTGACGCCCCTTGAGTTCGACCTGCTCGTCGCGCTCGCCAAGAAGCCACGCCATGTCTTCTCCCGCGAGGTGCTACTCGAGCAGGTGTGGGGCTACCGGCACGCGGCCGACACCAGGTTGGTCAACGTGCATGTGCAGCGGCTGCGGTCGAAGGTCGAGCTCGATCCCGAGCGTCCTGAGATCGTCGTGACTGTGCGCGGCGTCGGTTACAAGGCAGGCCCGGCGTGAGCTCCAAGACTCAACGAGGCGGTTGACGCTGTCCGGTCGCGGTCCTTTCCGTAGCTTCGCCAGCCGCGTTCGCCGAAGAGTCCGGCGGGTGCTGCGGCGAGTCACCCGGCGCTGGCGGCGATCGATTCAGGTTCGAGTTGTCAGCAGCACGCTTGTCGTGTCGGCGATCGTCGTTGCCCTGCTCGGCTTTGTCGTGCTGCAGCAGGTCAAGCAAGGACTGATCCAGGCCAAGTTGCGGTCGTCGGTCGCCGAGCAACAACTCGGTGTCAGCAATGCTCGAACACTGCTGTCGAGCGACGCCGGCACTCTCGACGTCCAAGCTTTGCTCCAAGAAGTCGTTCAGGCCCTGAGCCCGGCGCAGGGTGGTTCAGAGGGTGGCTACGAAGTAGTTGGCTACGAACTCGTCACGGGTACGCAGTCGTTTACCCAACCCGCGCTGAACCCCGATCTGCTCGCGAGCAGCGTGCCGGACAAGCTCCGAAAGGCATTGAACGGCAACTCGCAGTACTACTACACATACACGAGGCTGGTGTACGACGACGGTCCGCGTTCGCCCGGCAGCGCTGTCCACAACTACTCGTCGTACCCGGGCCTCATCATCGGTAGTTCGATGCAGGTGCCCGCGGGCAGCTTCAACACGTACCAATTCTACTATCTGTTCTCGCTCCAACAGCCACAGCAGACCCTCGCATTGGTGTGGCGCACATTGCTGTTCAGCGGCATCGCACTGGTGGTGCTACTTGCTGGAATTGCTTGGTTGGTAACCCGCCAAGTCGTGACGCCGGTCCGGATGGCTGCCCGCATCGCCGAACGCCTTGCGGACGGGCGATTGCAGGAAAGGATGAAACCCAAGGGCGAAGACGATCTCGCCCGATTGGCCGCCTCGTTCAACAAGATGGCCGACAGCCTTCAACGCCAGATCCGAAGACTCGAAGAACTCTCGCGCATTCAGCGGCGATTCGTTTCCGACGTGTCGCACGAACTCCGCACACCCCTGACGACCGTGCGGATGGCGGCCGATGTGTTGCACGAAGCGCGCGCCGACTTCGACCCCGCGAGCGCACGATCGGCTGAACTCCTGCAGACCCAACTCGATCGGTTCGAATCGTTGCTTGGCGACCTGCTTGAGATCAGTCGGCACGACGCCGGCGCGGCATCCCTCGAAGCTGACGCACTCGACGTCCGGGATCTCGTCCGTCGAGTTGTCGACGCGACCGAGCCACTCGCTGTCCGCCGCGGCAGTGTCGTGGCGGTGCACATGCCTGACGAACCATGCATCTGCGAGGCAGATGGACGCCGTGTCGAACGGATCCTGCGCAATCTGCTGGTCAACGCCGCCGAGCACGGCGAGGGCAGCCCGATCGACGTGTACGTCGTGGCAGACGCCGCGGTCGTGGCGATCGCCGTACGCGATCACGGCATCGGGTTGCGGCCGGGTGAGTCGTCGCTCGTGTTCAACAGGTTCTGGCGCGCGGACCCGGCACGAGCCCGGACGACGGGTGGTACCGGCCTCGGCCTTTCCATCGCGTCCGAAGACGCGCGACTCCATGGCGGTCGGCTGCAGGCATGGGGCGAGCGCGGAAAGGGATCGCAGTTCGTGTTGACATTGCCGCGTCAAGCCGGATCGATCGTCACCAGTTCACCGATTCCGGTGGAGCCGCCTGATGCAAGCAGCGACGAGACGCCGCCGACGAACGGCGCGACCCCCCAGGCGAAGCCCGCATCGCATCACCCGGGCAGCATCCTGGCGTTGCGCGGCCGACGTGGCTGACATCGTGCGTCGTCGTGCGCGCGCAGTCGTGCTGCCCGCGCTAGCCGCCCTGGCCGTCGGATTGGCCGCGTGTACCGCTGTTCCTGACAGCGGCCCGATTCTCGCCG
>DATCDK010000173.1:0-2765 GCA_036510735.1 Acidothermaceae bacterium
TGCATGTAGCGCTTGCGAGTCTCCGGAGCGAGCGTGTCGAGCTGCTGCTCCATGCGCAGCATGTTCAGCGTGGTGACGCCAAGGATCTGGGTCTCGCCGCGCTCGAACAGTGCCGAGCCGTGCACCCGCGGCAGCACGTCGATCTCGGCCGACAGCGGGCGGATGTCCGTGAGCCCACGGCCGTCGATGCGCACCTTGTCGCGGATGACCCGCTCGCGAACGACCTTCTTGGTCAGCGACCGGAACGCGCCGCCGATCTCCTTCTCGCGACCTTCGAACTGGCCGGCGACCATCTGCGTCGCGAGCGCCTTCACGCGGTCGAGTTCGGCTTCACGGTCGGCCTTGCTCACGATGGTCATCGCCTGCGCGAGCTCGGTGCTGACCGCCGCCGACACCGCTGCAAACACGTCGTCCTGGTATTCGAGGAACACCGGGAAGTCGGCGGTCGGCTTCGCCGCGCCGGCCGCGACCTTGAGCTGCGCCTCGCAGAGGATCTTGATGAATGCCTTCGAGGCCTCGAGGCCCTGGGCGACGACTTCCTCGGTGGGGGCGGCCGCGCCGTCGCGCACCAGGCCGAAGGTGTTCGCGGTGGCCTCGGCTTCGACCATCATGATCGCGACGTCGCCGTCAGGCAGCACCCGGCCAGCGACGACCATGTCGAAGGTCGCCCGCTCGAGCTCGGAGTGGTAGGGGAAGGCGACCCACTGGCCATCGATGTGGGCGACCCGTACGGCGCCGATCGGGCCGCTGAACGGCAGCCCGGCGAGCTGGGTCGACATAGACGCCGCGTTGATCGCGATGACGTCATAAAGGTGGTCAGGGTCGAGCGCCAGGACGGTGATGACGACCTGGACCTCGTTGCGCAGGCCCTTGACGAAGCTCGGGCGAAGCGGTCGGTCGGTAAGCCGACAGGTCAGGATCGCGTCCTCACTGGGTCGACCTTCACGACGGAAGAACGAACCGGGGATGCGCCCCACGGCATACATCCGCTCCTCGACGTCGACCGTCAAGGGAAAGAAATCGAACTGGTCTTTCGGTGCCTTGCTGGCGGTGGTCGCCGACAGCAGCATGCTGTCGCCGAAATAGGCAACAGCGGAACCGGCGGCCTGGCGAGCCAGCTTGCCGGTCTCGAAGCGAATCGTGCGGGTGCCGAACTTGCCGTTGTCGATGACAGCGTCAGCGGCGGTGATCTCGTGGTCAGCCACGAACCCTCCAAAGGGTTGTCGTGGAACCCGCCGAGCCCGGCATTCTTTGCCGGTCTTCGATCGAAGTTCCCGGGGCTGCGCGCTCCGGCCACGTTCGCCGTGCGGCTCACGCCCGGAAACCACTACCGAGGACCGGCCAGGCGGCGCTCGTTCGGGCTCCCATATCGGTGAGAGCATGCGCTGCGCTGGGGTTCCAGCTGGCGCGGTACTACGAAGAAGCGACCGGCCGGTGGAGGCCCGATCGCTTCAATCCCACTATCGACGCAGACCCAGACGCTCGATGAGCGTGCGGTAGCGGGTGATGTCCTTGTTCGCGAGGTACTTGAGCAGGCGACGACGACGACCGACGAGCAGCAAGAGCCCCCGACGGCTGTGGTGGTCGTGCTTGTGCACCTTGAGGTGTTCGGTCAGGTCGGCGATTCGCTTGGAAAGCATCGCCACCTGCGCCTCGGGAGATCCAGTGTCGCCCTCGCTGGTGCCGTATTCGGCCAGAATCGAGTTCTTTGTCGCGGTGTCGAGCGCCACGGGACTCCTTTTCAGTACTTTGTGTGCGCCCTCGGTCCGAGTCACGAGGGCAGGAAGACACACACCGGTACGCGACCGGCATCCAGGCCACGTTATCACCGGAGCCTGCAGCGCTACGAATCTGCCAGCCCCACTCAACCCTAGGCCAGCCGATGCCGGGACTCCTCAACGTCCTGCGCCATCTGTGCCACCAGGGCATCCACGCTGTCGAAGGTCACCATCGGCCGCACCCGGGCGACGAAGTCCAGGGTCACCGCCGTCCCATAGAGGTCGAGCCCGACCTGGTCGATGGCGTAAGCCTCGACCCGCCGACTGGTACCCCCAAACGTGGGGTTGGTTCCGATCGATATCGCCGCCGGCATGCCGTTCAGCCAGCCCGCGTAGACCCCGTCCGCAGGGATTGCAAGGTCGGCCGCCACTTCCATGTTGGCGGTCGGGTAGCCCAGCTCGCGTCCGCGATGGTCGCCATGGATGACGGTCCCCTCTATCCGGTACGGGCGACCGAGCGCATCGGCGGCGGCCTCGACGTCTCCGGCGGCGATCCGCTCGCGAATCCAGCTCGACGAGAACACCTTCGACGCTGCATCGCTGTCAGGTTCAGAGATCGGCCCGGCGAGCTGGATCGGGTCGACCATGAATCCGGCCGTGCTTCCGATCTCGGCGAGCGTCGCCACATCGCCCGCCGCTCGCCGTCCGAATCGAAAGTTCGCACCGACCACGATGTCGACGGCCCGCAACTTGTCGACCAGCACCGATTGCACAAACTCCTCGGGCGAGCGCTCCGAGAACTCCTTGGTGAAGTCGATGACGTAAGTAGCGTCGAGACCGAGCTCGCCGAGCAACTCGAGGCGGCGCGGAAGGGTTGTCAGCAGCGTCGGCTTGTCGTGCGGCCGAACGACGGTCTCCGGCATCGGCTCGAACGTGACCGCCACACCGGGCAGCCGGAGCTCGGCCGCACGGGCCAGCGCGCGGTGGACGATGCGCTGATGGCCGCGGTGCACGCCATCGAAGACGCCAATGGTCACGACCGTGCGG
>DATCDK010000174.1:0-6641 GCA_036510735.1 Acidothermaceae bacterium
TACTTCTGCCAAGTCCAAGACGCGGCGTACTACTCATACGCCGAATCGATCCCTGGCCCGACTACTGAGCGGTTCCAGGCGCTGGCCGCCGAGCTCGGCATCGTGATGATCCTGCCGGTGTATGAGCAGGAGCAGCCCGGCGTGTTGTACAACACCGCCGCGGTTGTTGACGCAGACGGCAAGTACCTCGGCAAGTACCGCAAGCACCACATCCCGAACATCAACGGCTTCTGGGAGAAGTTCTACTTCCGGCCAGGCAACCTCGGCTTCCCGGTCTTCGACACCGCGATCGGCAAGATCGGTGTCTACATCTGTTACGACCGGCACTTCCCGGAAGGCTGGCGGGCGCTTGGTCTCAACGGCGCTCAGATCGTCTTCAATCCGTCGGCCACCTCGCGCGGGCTTTCGTCGTACCTGTGGAAGCTCGAGCAGCCGGCCGCAGCGGTCGCGAACGAGTACTACATCGGGGCCATCAACCGGGTCGGCGTCGAGGATCTCGGTGATGACGACTTCTACGGCACCACTTACTTCGTTGACCCCGAGGGCAAGTTCGTCGGCGATGTCGGCGACCCGTACTCACCCGATCTTGTCGTCCGTGATCTCGACATGGATTTGTTGACCGAGGTACGTAATCGCTGGGCGTTCTATCGCGACCGGCGTCCCGAGGCGTACGGCGACCTCACCCGGCCCTAGGAGCATCGACGTGACGATCCTGGTGAAGAACGGCACCGTCGTGAGTCCGACCGGTGCGATCGCTGCTGATGTTCTGATCGACGGCGAGCGCATCGTCGCACTTGTCGAACCGGGGACGACGAAGCTTGGCGTTGATCTCGAAGCGACTGCCGATGTCGTCATCGACGCGCGCGATAAGTACGTCGTGCCGGGCGGTGTCGACGGTCACACGCACATGCAGATGCCGTTCGGCGGCACGCAGGCATCGGACACCTTCGAGACCGGCACTCGCGCGGCGGCGTGGGGCGGCACGACGACGATCATCGATTTCGCGATCCAGCGCACTGGCGAGCGGGTGCTCGACGGCTTGGCTGCGTGGCACGAGAAGGCTGACGGCAACTGCGCGATCGACTACGGATTCCACCAGATCATCGGTGGCGTCGACGACGAGTCGTTAAAGGCTATGGACGAGCTGGTCAGCGAGGGCATCACGAGCATCAAGTTGTTCATGGCCTATCCCGGTGTCTTCTATTCCGACGACGGCCAGATCGTGCGCGCGATGCAGACGGCCGCGGCCAATGGCTCGCTCGTCATGATGCACGCGGAAAACGGCATCGCTATCGACGTCCTTGTTGCGCAGGCCATCGCGCGCGGCGATACCGCACCGCGCTATCACGGACTCACCAGGCCGTGGGAGACCGAGGAAGAGGCCAGCCACCGGGCGATCATGTTGGCGCGCATGACGGGTGCGCCGCTGTACATCGTGCACATGTCGGCCAAGCAGGCGGTGGCGACGTTGGCCGCAGCTCGCGACGATGGTTGGAACGTCTTCGGCGAGACGTGTCCTCAGTACCTTTATCTCTCGCTCGAAGAGCACTTGTCTGCGCCGGATTTCGAGGGCGCGAAGTACGTGTGCTCGACGCCGTTGCGGTCGCGCGCCGAAGGACACCAGAACGAGTTGTGGAAGGCGCTGCGCACCAACGATCTCTCGGTTGTCAGCACCGACCACTGTCCGTTCTGCATGAAGGAACAGAAGGAACTTGGGATCGGCAACTTTGCGAAGATTCCCAACGGCATCGGCGGCGTCGAACATCGGATGGATCTGATCTATCAGGGCGTCGTCGACGGCCACATCACTCTTGCCCGCTGGGTCGAACTGTGCTCGACGACCCCAGCCCGGATGTTTGGCCTGTACCCGCGCAAGGGCGTGATCGCGCCAGGCTCCGACGCCGATGTCGTGGTGTACGACCCGAACGCGACGACGCGCATCTCGGTCGACACTCACCACATGAACATGGACTACTCGGCGTGGGAGGGCTTCGAAGTCGCGGGTCGAGTCGACACCGTCATCTCGCGCGGCACTGTCGTCGTCCGCGATCGTGAGTTTGTCGGACCGAAGGGTCACGGTCATTACCTGAAGCGCGGCCAGTCGCAGTACTTGCTCTAACCAGCCGTCAACAAGGAGGGGCACCGATGGAGTTCGGCGTCGTGCTGCAATGCAACCCGCCGGCATGGCGCACGGTCGAGTTGGCGAAGCAGGCCGAGCTGGCCGGCTTCGGGTACGTGTGGACCTTCGACTCGCACCTGCTATGGCAGGAGCCCTACGTCATCTACAGTCAGATCTTGTCGGCGACGCATCGCGTCATCGTGGGCCCGATGGTCACGAATCCGGCGACCCGCGACTGGACGGTCACCGCGTCGACATTCGCCACCCTGAATGAGATGTTCGGCAATCGAACGGTGTGCGGGATTGGCCGCGGCGACTCTGCCGTGCGGGTCATCAACGGCAAGCCCGTGACACTTTCCGAGCTGCGCGACGCGATCGGCGTCATCCGCAAGCTTGCCAACGGCGATGCCGCCGAATACAAGGACAGCACGCTGCGCCTGACGTGGAATCCGCACAGCCGACTCGACATCTACGTCGCGGCCTACGGCCCCAAGGCATTGGCGCTCACCGGCGAAGTCGGCGACGGATTCATCCTCCAACTTGCTGACCTCGCGGTCGCGGAGTGGAGCATCAAGGCGGTGCGTGACGCTGCTGCTGCGGCCGGTCGCGATCCTGCGTCGGTGAAGATCTGCGTAGCGGCGCCCGCGTACATCGGTGCAGACATCGCTCACCAGCGCGAGCAATGCCGATGGTTCGGCGGCATGGTCGGCAACCACGTCGCCGACATCGTCGCTCGATACGGGGCGGACGGCGGGCCGGTGCCGCAGGCGTTGACCGATTACATCGCGGGGCGGCAAGGCTACGACTACAACGAACACGGTCGGGTCGGCAACACCCATGCCGATTTCGTGCCCGACGAGATCGTCGATCGATTCTGCATGTTGGGGACCGCCGATGAGCACATCGACAAGTTGCGAGCGCTAAAGGCACTCGGTGTCGACCAGTTCGCCGTGTACCTGCAACATGACGCGAAAGAGGCCACCCTGCAGGCCTATGCCGACAAAGTGATTCCGGCACTTGCTGACACGGTGGCAGCCAAGTCCTGACCGTGCGTCATGTTAGGGCGTCGTGATTAGGCGGGGCTGGGGCGAGCGTGGTCGGTCAGCAACTTCAACGCGAGCGCGCCGAGTACGGTGCCCATCACGTAGCGCTGTGCACGGACCCACCCCGGCCGCCCGCTGAGAACTCTCGCGATCGTGCCGGCGGCCAGCACGATGCAGAAGTTGACCGTAAGCGACACCAGGATCTGAATCGCACCAAGCGTGAATCCTTGCAGTGCCAAGTGACCTGCCGCTGGTCGCTCGAACTGGGGAATCAGGGAGAGGTACATGACAGCAATCTTCGGGTTCAGCAGCGCGGTCATCAGGCCCATCGAGAAGAGACGCCGCCCTGAGTCGTGCGACAGCCGAGTGGGCGCGAATATGGACACACCGCCGGGTCGCAAAGCTTTGAAAGCAAGCCACGCCAGGTAGCACGCACCTGCGAGCTTGATAGTGAGATAGAGATCGGGCACCGCGACAAACAACGCTGACAGCCCGACATTCGTCGCCGTGAGGTAAACCAAGAATCCCAGTGCGATTCCGCCAAGCGAGATCAGGCCGGCACGCCGGCCCTGCGTGACAGTGCGCGACACCAGGTACATCATGTTCGGCCCTGGTGTTAACACCATTGCCAGCGCAACGGCCATGACGCCGAGCACCGCCGCGGAAGTTACCACTGCGCCATTCTCACACCAGGTCAGTGAGCGCGGCATCTGGATTAGCGGTTCGTACCTATGTCAGCGTCGGTAGGATTCGGCGATGCAGACCGACGAGGATGCGGGCAGTTACATCCGCGGCGGTGGCGGCGTCATCGATACCCGTCGACTGTTCCGCGTTGTCGTCGGCTCGGCCATCGTGGCGCTCGCCGTCCTCGTGGCGGTGCTCGCAGTCGAGGCAGTGCACAAGAACTCGAGGATCGACGGCCTGCAGCGCCGCGGGGTGCCGGTGGACGTGACCGTGACCAGTTGCTTCGGCATTCTCTCGGGTACGGGGATCACGGTGACGACATTTCAGTGCAGCGGGTCGTTCGACCTTGCCGGACGCAGCTACCACGCCGTCATCGCCGGCTCCGACAGCAACCACCAAGCTGGTGATGTGGTGCAGGCGGTCGCTGACCCCAAGCACCCGACGTCCATCTCATTAGCGAGTTCGCTCGCGAACGCCCACTCGTCGTGGCGGCCTTTCATTGCCCCGGCGGTCCTGTTCGTGGTCTTGGTACTGCTGATTGCGGGCGCGCTCTGGTGGTCGCGACGCAACTCAGCCCAGCGCCCCCCTGACGGGGATCCGCTGGGCTGAGCCATTGCTGTCAGATTGCGCCGGCGCCGTGCTCTTCCGTGCGCACGCGGACGACGTCGCTGACCGCGACGGACCAGACCTTGCCGTCACCGATCTTGCCGGTACGTGCGCTCGCCACGATGGCGTCAATGATCTTATCGGCGTCTTCGTCGTCGACAAGGATGTCGATGCGTACCTTGGGGATCAGATCAACGACGTACTCGGCGCCGCGATAGACCTCGGTATGGCCTCGTTGCCGGCCAAAGCCTCTTACTTCGCTCGTCGTCATTCCGCTTGCGCCGGCTTCGAGCAGCGCTGTCTTGACCTCATCGAGCTTGAACGGCTTGATCACTGCCGTGATCAGTCTCATGCACGTCTCCCGCTCTTGTTCGATTGCCGCACTTGCTGATAGGCGAGGTCGTCGTCACGTATGTGCTTGCGCCACAGCCACATCGCAGTGGCGAACCAGCCGGCCGTGATGAAGGCCCACGCGGCGGCGAAGAGCAGTTGGCCGCCGACCGCAGAGATGATGCAGATGCCGAGTGCGACCAACGACATGAAGGCGAACCCTCGCCACACCCACGGTGACTGCACGGACCGGCTGCCGTCCGGCAGGCGGAACCGTTTCGGATTTTGCTGTACTGCCATCGCCGATCCCATCGCCAGGCTCCGTCTCTTTGAGTATATGACCGGTGCGAACGCGTGACTTCTGTGTACGGCCTTAGTCCTCGGGGTATGCCTCTTCGCCGTGGATGGCCAAGTCGCCGATCTCGAGATCCTCGTCGGACATCCGCAACGGCGTAAAGATGCTGATGACCTTCAAGATGATGAACGTCACGACCGCATCCCACACGATGATGGTGAGCGCGGCGAGCAGCTGCTCCTCGAAGAGTTTCGGGTGGCCGTAAAGCCAGCCGGTCGCAGCAAACGCACTGCCCGACGTTGTCAGCGGGTAAACTACAACGCTCGGGTCGGCGAAGATTCCGACTAGCAAACCTCCGCAGAGACCGGCGATGCCGTGTGTGTAGAACACACCCATGGCGTCGTCGACCCGCTTGATGAGGATCGGCTGGAGGTAGGTCCACGCGAACCAGACGATGACCGAGGCGATGATGCCCTCGAGCATGGCACCGAACCCGTTGACGAAACCGGCTCCCGGGGTGATAGCCACCAAGCCCACGATCATGCCGTTGACGGCACCGAGGAACGTCGGCTTCTTCGACTTGCTCAGGAACATGTCGCACAACACCCAGGCCAGTAACGCGGAGACCGTGGCGATGTTCGTGTTCATCACAGCAGTTGCCGCGTCGGCGCTGGCGAAGTACGGGTCACCGCCGTTGAAGCCGTTCCAGCCGAGCCAGATGATGCCGGCACCGAGTGAAACGAGTGGCAGGCTGTGCGGGATGAAGCGCTGGCGGTCGCGCGCGAGTCGTGGGCCGATCACCCATGCCGCGACGAACCCGCTGGTACCTGCGGCCAGGTGGATGACGTAGCCACCGGAGTAGTCGACAGCACCTTCGTGTGCCCAGTAACCGCCACCCCAGATCAGCATCGCGTTGACCGAGTAGACGAACGTCGTCCAGAGCGGGACGAAGATGATCCACACCTTGATCTTGATGCGGCCGATGACGCTACCGAGGAACAGCAGCGGCGTGATCGCAGCGAACACGAACTGGAAGTAGAACAGCGCCGCAGTAGCTTGGCTCAGCGGTAACGATGTGCCGCCGTTCGCGGTCAAGCTCGCTTGGCTGATTTGCGAGGTGCCGCGCAGCGATGTTTCCGGATGCCCGACGAAGTTGTCGAAGAAGTTCTTGAAGAAGTTGCTGCCGTAGGTGTAGTTCCAGGTGTTCGCGGTGCCACCGCCGACAGGTGCGCCGAAGCCCATCTTGTAGGCCCACAACACCCACACGATGAGGACGGCGGAGAAGCCGCTGAACGCCATGAACATGGTGTTCACGACCCACTTCTTCGGTACGAGGCCGCCGTACAGAACCGCCAGGCCGGGCACGCTCATCAGACCAACGAAGGTGGCTGCAGTCAGCTGCCACGAGTTGCTGCCGGTGTCTAACCACGACGGCTGACACGCGGCCGGTAGGGCGGTAGCGGTGCACGTGTTCGCTGCTTGGTGCACTGCCGTCGCGAGCTCGATTAACAACGGGCCCCTCCTTGTCCACGGTTAGGGCGAAACGGCCGTGCGGCCGCGCACC
>DATCDK010000175.1:0-21976 GCA_036510735.1 Acidothermaceae bacterium
AGTCACCGTGGGGTGCGCCCACGCCCGACAAGGTCATCGCCCACACGAATCTGTACTGGAAGCACCACACGGCTCCGGGGCGCCGCGCAGGCACAGTCAATACGGCCGAGGTCGATTTCGCACCGAAGTCGATCGACTAGGTCGCCTGCAGGGGAGTCACGGAGCCGCGAGGGGGAGGCAGCGTTGCGAGTTGGGTGCTCGAGGCCAATGAGTGCCACGAGCCATGCAACTCGCTTCGCAGACTTGGCAGCTCATCGGTCCTGCACGGTTCGGCGAAGTAGTACCCCTGCGCAAGTTCGCACTTCGCAAGCCGCAACTCATCGAATTGCTCGCGCCTCTGGACGCCTTCGGCGATGATCTGCAGGTCAAGAGTGTGGGCGAGGTCGACGATCTTCCGGGCGAAGGCTGTTGCATCGGACGACGATCCGATGCCGTCGACGAATGACGGGTCAATCTTGACGATGTCGACCGGGAAACGCTGCAACGCTGCAGGGGAGTAGTACCCCGCACCGAAGTCATCGACGGCAAGTTGTACCCCGAGTTCCTTCAGCTCGCGCAGCCGAGCCAGCGTCGATGGACTGTCGCCAATGATCAGTGTCTCCGTGATCTCGAGGACCAGGCACGTGGGCGCCAATCTGCTCACTGCCAACGCCTCGGCGATCTCAGCGCACAAGTTTGGCTGCGCGAGCTGGCCGGCCGAGATATTCACACTGACGGTCAGCGGCATGCCGCCGTGTTGCTGCCATCGCCGAACCTGCAAGGTCGCCTCGCGCAGCACCCACATGCCGATAGGGACGAGCGCGCCGCACTCCTCGGCGACGGCGATGAAGTCGGCCGCGATGAGTGGCCCGCGACGTGGGTGATCCCATCGCAGCAGCGCCTCGACGCCGGTCACCTCACCAGTCGCGAGCGCCACAATCGGCTGGTAGTGAACGGCCATCTCGCCACGGTCGAGAGCGAGACGCAGATCAGCTTCGAGCTGAAGCCGCTCGACGAGGGTCACGTGCATTTGCGGTTCGAACATCGCGTACTGGCCGCGGCCGGCGCGCTTCGCGCGGTACATCGCGACGTCCGCGTTGCGAAGCAGCTCGTCGGCACTGACGGTTCCCCAGTCACTTGCCGCGATTCCGATGCTCGCGCCGACGAACACCTCCCTGCCGCCAGCGATGATTGGCGCGCTAATGGCGTCGATGATGCGGCCGGCCACCACGGTCGCGGAGTCCGCACTAGTGGCATGCAACAAGACCACGAATTCGTCGCCGCCGAAGCGAGCGGCAGTATCGCTCGCGCGCAGGCAGTGCCGAAGTCGTTCGGCGACGGTAATGAGCAGATCGTCGCCGGCGCTATGCCCGAGCGTGTCGTTCACCGTCTTGAAGTGATCGAGGTCGATGAAGAGGAGCGTCAGGTTCGTCCTTGTGCGCACCGCCTGCAGCAGACCGTGGTGCAGGCGGTCGAGGAAGAGCGCACGGCTTGCCAAGCCGGTCAGCGAATCGTGGAACGCGCGGTACATCGCCTCCAAGGTGTTGGCGTCGGTCACCGCGAGGCTGGCGTGTTCAGCGAAGGCAAGTAACGTGGCGTGGTCGTGGTCGGAGAACTCGCGGTTCTCATCGCATGAGCCGACCACGAGGCTCCCGATCACTTTGCCGCTCTCGTGCACCGGCGCGGCAATCGCAGTTCTGGCCCGTCGCGGTGCGCTCTGCACTCGCGATGGTCCTGCAGTGAACGTGTAGTGGTGCACGCTCTTGTCCGGTCGCATGGCTCGACCCGGCGCGAGGTGATCTGGCATGGGCACGGTGGCAAACCAGTCCGCGAGTTCATCGGGGCCGCCGGCTACCGACACGATCTGGTATTCGGCCGGTAGCCACGGCTCGGACGCCGAGTTCTCGGTCGACAGAGTCGGCGCGCCTTGGCGAAGCACGGCGATGTCGTCACCGATGAGATCGCGAACGCCACGGGTAACCGAGTGGAGGATGTCGGCGAGTGGGTCGCGCCGCGAAATCGCGCGCTGGATCGCGGACAGCTCCTCAGACAATCGTTGCCGTGCACGCAAGGACTCAAGCAGAGTCGCATTCTCCGCCGCCTGGCGCTCGCTGCGGTCGCGCAGCTGTCGCTCCGAGTCCAACGTGTGCAGCATCTGGAAGGTCATGTCCATCACCCTGGCCATGCCGCGTGCGAGCTCGACTTCCTCGGCGCTGAAGGGCTCGTCACCTACTCGCGCGACGACAAGGTGCCCGTCGAGCGATCCCACGGGTACGGCAATCGCCTGCGCGGGCCGATGAGCCCCAGGTACGACGAGAGTCTGTTGGTCGCCGGCCGCGACCTGCGCGAGTTCGTGATGTGGCACCGCGTCAGCGGGGTAGCCGATCGACGTCCGGGCCTGTCCGTTGCAGACCACGGCGGCAACCTGTGCCTCCAACGCCAGCGCCGCACCCTCGACGCCGGCAGCGAGAGCTGACTCAGCGTCGGGCAACGACGAGACGACCGCAAGGAACTCGGCGAGGAGTTGAGTGGCGCGGGAGGCGGCGAGCACGAGCGAGTTATCGGCACCGAATTGCACGAATCAAGCCCGCGAGGGCATCAGTAAACCCGCAGGTCAGCGAGTTGTTGGGCCCTACTTCTAATGGAATTCCTAGAGGGGCAAATGTCCGCTTCGCCAGACCCACCTGCACGGCCGTAATCCCTCCGGGGTCGTGCCTACAATCTTGCCTCTGACGAAGGGTCGACCCGATGCCCCGTTACTTGGAGGACCTGACACCTGGGCTCGCCTTCACGGGCGGCCCGCTCCTCGTGACGCAGCAGGCCATTGTCGAGTTCGGGCGACAGTTCGACCCGCAGTACTTCCACACCGACCCCCTGACCGCCGACTCCAGCTTCTTCGGCGGCCTAGCAGCGAGTGGGTGGCACACCGGGGCGTTGTCGATGCGGATGGCGGTCGAGTCGCCCCTCAACGATTTCGCCGACGGGCTGATCGGCATCGAGGTACGAAGTCTGCGATGGCCGCGGCCGACCCGCCCGGGCGACACTCTTCGGCTCAATCTCGAGGTGCTGGAAACCAGACCGTCGCGATCGCGCCCAGGCTGGGGAACGGCAGTAGTGCGGTGGACGACGCTCAGCCAAGCTGACCAAATCGTGATGACGGCAGAGACCGTGATTTGGGTCGCTCGTCGGCCCCAGTGAGCATGCGACCCATGCTGCTGGGCACCTTGACGGCGTCCATGTCCGCACCTACCCTGCGGTGTCGGTAGGAAGGCTTCCTAACAGTCAGGTAACGATCATGGGTCGCACACGCCGTCCGCGCCTGTCGAAGTGGGTCAGTCTCCCTGCGGCCACCGTGCTATTCGCCGGTGTTGCGCTCGGATCGCTAGCTGCCGCGCCCGCTGACGCAGTCGCCACCCAACCGGCACCCGCAGCGCTGGTGCGCGTCGACCAGGTTGGTTACTTGCCGAGCGATGCGAAGCACGCGTACTTGATGGCGAACCACCGGGTGAAGCACGCAACGTGGGACGTCGTCGATGGCGCGAATCACATTGTCGCGCACGGGACTGTCGGCACCACCAACCGTGGGCCGTGGAACACGAACTATCCCGACGTGTACGACATCACGTTCAGTGGACTTGGATCGCTCGGCACGTATCACCTGACGGTGCACGGCGACGCAACTGCGCAGTCGCCGTCCTTCGCGATCGAGAGCGCGGCCAGCCTCTACGGGCAGGTCGTTGCCGACGGCGTCAACTTCTATCAAGTGCAGCGCGACGGCTCCGACGTCATCCCCGGGCCGCTGAACCGGCAGCCGGCTCACCTGAACGACGCGCACGCCACGGTCTACCAAACCCCTGACTTCGTCGACACCACGAGTGATGACTCCCTTGTTGGGGGCTCGCCGCTCGTGAAAATCAAGGGCGCGCCGACGGTCAACGCCGAAGGCGGCTGGTACGACGCCGGCGACTACCTGAAGTTCACCCACACGGCTGCCTACGGCGACGTCGTGCTCTACGCGAGCGATCGTGCGTTGGGCAACTCCGCGCCGTCCACCTTGAAGACCGAGGCGGCGTACGGCGAGAACTGGCTCGACAAGATGTGGCAGATGTCGACCAAGACGCTGTACTTGCAGGTAGGCGTCGGTACTGGGAACGGCAGCGACACCGTTGACCCGACGTTCAACGGCGATCACGACCTGTGGCGGCTCCCGCAGGCAGACGCCACCGACACCGACCCGATAGATCGGTACGCAACTGTCGACCGTCCGGTCTTCGAGGCTGCCGCACCGGGTCACAAGATCAGCCCGAACCTGGTCGGTCGGGTGTCGGCTGCATTCGCATTGGCCGCGCAGGTCGACGCGGCGACCAATCCGACGCGCGCACAGTACGAATACGAAGAGGCAACGTCGCTGTACGCGATGGCGAACACCAGCAACCCGCCGTCCCCGCTGGTAACTGCCGATCCAGAGGCGTACTACCCGGAGACGACATGGCACGACGACATGGAACTCGGAGCGACCGAAATCGCGCTGGCTGCTCAGAAACTGTCGCACAACGCGATGCCATATCTGACCGCCGCTGCGGGCTTTGCGAAGGACTACATAGCGGACGACGCGGCAGCTGGCGACACCTTCAACCTTTACGACGTGAGCGCGCTCGCTCACACCGATCTGGTTCACGCGATGGCTGCTGCAGGCAACCCGAAGCTCGCGGTGAGTAAGGCGGCGCTGATCAAGGATCTGAAGCGGCAAGTTGAACTCGGCGCGACGCACGCATCCGATGACACCTTCCGCGCAGCCGGCGACATCAATCAGTTCGACGTCGACTCGCACACGTTCGGGTGGATCGCGATGGAGGCCTGGTACACCGGACTGACCGGCGACCACAGCTTCGACGGGTTCGCCGCCGAGCAGCGCGACTGGCTCTTCGGTGCCAACGCTTGGGGCACCAGCTTCATGGTCGGTGAGGGCTCGACGTTCCCTGACTGCATGCAGCATCAGGTGGCGAATCTCAGCGGCAATCTGCACGGCGTCGGCCCGGCTCTCGACGTCGGCGCGGTCGTCAATGGCCCGAACGACAACTCGAACTTCGAGGGCGGGCTGGGCGATTTGCAGGACGGGATGCGGCAGTGCCCCACTAATGGCGTCGACAAGTTCGCCCCGTTCGACACGTCGACGGCGAGCTTTGTCGACGACGTGCGGTCGTGGCAGACCGACGAGCCGGCGCTGGACATGACCGGCGCAGCGATCATCGCGGCAGCCTCACAACTGGCCCTCCACCAGCACTAGGCGACACACTGCGCGTATGGACAATGCGGAGTTGACGCTGCTCGACTGGCGGCGCCGCGTATACGCCACGTATGCAGCTGTGCGGGGCGCTACCGATCTCGCGCAAGCGCACGCGCTGTGGTCTGCCGAGCGTGACGATCTGTTCGCGCACCATCCGCAGTCGCCAATTGCGGTCGATCGTCGGGCCGCGTTCGCCGGTATCCCGGTCAATGCCTACGACCCGACGTGGCGGTTCGAGCTGCCGGTCGATGTCGACGTCGAGCCCTTGCACATCGACGTCGCAACAGGGACGGATGGCATGGTGCCGTTCGACCGCGTCGGTCGGGTCGTTGTTCCGGACGTCGGAAGCCTCGACGTGTGGGCGCTGCGCAGCTACGGCGGAGGGCTGTTCATCCCCATGCGCGATCGGACGGCGAATCGCACGACCTACGGCGGTGGCCGGTACCTGATCGACACGGCCAAGGGCGCCGACCTGGGCAGTGATGCCGCCGCGGGGACGATGGTGCTCGACTTCAACTTCGCCTACCACCCGTCATGCGCGTACGACGCCGCATGGGCCTGTCCGCTGGCGCCGCCTGGCAATGTGCTCGATGTCGAGGTGCCTGTCGGCGAGCAGCTCCCGGCTGGCGGTTGGTACTAACCGCCTTTCAAAGGGCGCGGGGAATCTGCCAGGCTTGAGCATCGACCGGACGGAGCTGCCCCATGACTGTTCAGATTGCCCAACAGCCGGACGCCGACGCGTTGCTCGACCGCGATCCGCTGGCCCTGCTCGTCGGCATGCTGCTCGACCAACAGTTCCCTATGGAGCGGGCCTTCGCCGGTCCGTACCTGCTCGCGCAACGGATGGGCGTCGATCACCTCAACGCGTACGACATGGCCGAGTACGACCCCGAAAAGTTCGCCACGCTGTTTGTCGGGCCACCGGCAATCCACCGTTTTCCGGGGGCCATGGCTGGCCGCGTGCAGCAGCTCGCTCATCTGTTGGTTGCGGACTACGACGGCAGCGCTGAGGCGGTATGGAAGGGCGCGAAATCTGGTGCGGAGTTGCACGGCCGAATAGCGACGCTGCCCGGTTTCGGTCAGCAAAAGGCGCGGATTTTCGTTGCTCTGCTAGGGAAACAGCGTGGCGTGCGGCCACGCGGTTGGCGCGAGGCGGCGGGCGCGTACGGCGAAGACGGCAGCTTCCGGTCGGTCGCCGACGTCACCAGCCCGGAGTCGTTGCAGAAGGTTCGTGATCACAAGAAGGAGCTGAAGGCGGCGGCGCGCGCAGGCGCGTAGTTACGGCTCTTGTTCGGCGTCGACATCGACGCGCAACGGGTAGACGAAGTCGGCAGGCAGCCACGGCATGGCACGAGGGTAGGGCTCGCCGTCCTCCCGGGAAGCGTTGACTCTCCACAGCCGCCAGCGCTCTCCACTGAAGCTTGCGCGCCCAACCGTAGTGCGACCCGCCACTCGTAGGTTCGTCGAGACCGGCGCGACGTCGGCGCGGTTACGGCGAATGGTGGTGCGATGTCGAACATCGAGGAGATCGGGCTAGAGCTCAACCAGCGCGCAGTACAGGTTGAGATGGCCGGCGCACAATTGGTGCAGGCTGCTGCTGAAGCAAT
Organism: Acidothermaceae bacterium; assembly: GCA_036510735.1. Lineage (GTDB taxonomy): Bacteria > Actinomycetota > Actinomycetes > Acidothermales > Acidothermaceae > PALSA-607. The sequence continues at coordinate 6,874 of DATCDK010000175.1, forward strand.
CTGGACGTCGATCGCCGCCGATGCATTTCGCACTCGGGTCGATCACCGGCGGCAGCAGTTCGGCGCAGTCGCCGATCTCCTGCGGGGTGCCGCGCAGACCGTATTCCGGTATGCCGACGACGTTGAAGCGGAGAAGGCGCGACTGCGCAGACTGGAGCAAGCCGCCGAGCACGCGGTGATCCGCGGTGGGGTCGGGGTGGGCGGCGTTGTCATCCGCGGCATCCACCTGTGAGCGGTGCGGCCGAGATCGTCGACTACGAAGAGCTCGCTCGCATGTCATCGGTATGGGGCGAGGCTGCGGCGTCGATGGCGCGCACCGGGTTCCACGTCGCCGCGCTCGCTGGCTCGTCCGAGCTGCTGGCGGGCGCGATGTTCGACCCGATGGGTGCCGCTCGAGCCGAAGCGGGCATTCTGTGCGCCGCAGTCGGGCCGCGCGGCCTGGCTGCCCTGAGCGCCGGCCTGGAGGTCGACTCCGTACTCCTCAAAGCCGTTATCGCCAAGGAGCAGTACGTCGACGACCTGCCGTTGCACCAGGTCGCGGCGCTCGAGCGATGGCTCGTCGCGTTGCCGCTGGAGTTGACGCTCGATCCCAGCCGCGCACTGCGTGACGGCACTCGCGATACCGCGGCGCTCGCCAACGCGATCACCGGCTACGCGGCTCCGCACACGCAGGCACTGCTCGAGTTGTTCGCGCCCTCCCGTCGATTTCGTCTCGACGTCGCGCAGCATCGGCCGATGTCCGTTGATCCCGTGTTCGGCTTGCCGCTTGCGCTGATGGTTCCTGGTAACGAGCGAACAGGCGGCAGTGTCTCGATATCGAGATACGCGCCTTTGTGGGGCCGCCAGCCGCCGCCGTCCATTGGCTCGATGTTCGATCGGGTCGGCGATCTCGAGGATCAGCCGGCGGCTTCGATCGCGGTCCAGCGGGTGGCGGGCACAGACGGTATTGCGCGCTACGTCGTCGTCCTCTCGGGCATGCGAAGCATGACCAACACCTCAGACCCCGAGGATCTGCTTGGGTCTGGCGCGGCAGTCGTCGCCACGACGACGAACTACACAACGTGTGTGCGGGAGGCGATTGACGCCGCACTCGTTCCGCGCGGCGCCGAGGTGTTGCTAGTGGGGCACAGCGAGGGTGGCATCGTCGCGATGGATCTGGCCGGCGATCCAGCGTTCAACGGCGGCCGGGTCCGGGTGATGCAGGTGGTGGCAGCGGGATCGCCGATCAGCTCCAAGCCAGTTGCCGGGGGCAGCGGCACCCGGGTCCTGAGCATCGAAAACGTGAACGACATCGTGACCCACCTCGATGCCGCCGACCCGCCGGCGTCCCATCAGAGCGTTGAGCGGTTGACCTATCGATTCGCCGACGACGAGCACAACATCGTGGCCAGCCACGACGTGTCGCTCTACGCCCGCCAGGCAGCGGGCCTGGCTGGCTCCCCGAACCCGCTCATGATCGACGTCCAGGCAGGTTTACGCCCGTTTATGGGCGGTTCGGCGACGACGACGGTGTTCACCCTGCATGATCGCGTGACGCCCTGAGCCGCCGGGCGCCCGACGATGGCGGTTGCCGTGGCTACAATGGCGAGACCATGCCCGACCGGGTTCCGGCCCAGCGGTACTGATCCGCGAGCCAATATGTCCAGACGACGAGCGTGGCACTGAAGACCGCGGCCATGAGCCGGACCGAAGACGCGATTACGAGCGCCAAGACCATGGGAGTTACCACGAAGGCCAGGGGCAATCTCAACGCCGCGACAGACGTGTCTGAACCCACAAGCAACGGCCGGTCGCCGGCAAAGTCGGCCGCGGGGAAGGCCGGTAAGACGGCTCCCGTCGCGTTGGTGGTCGACCCGGCCATCGTCGCTGACCTCGCCCCCGACCCCGAGGCGGACGTCGATCCCGACGTTTTCGCTGACGACGTCGTGCTCGAAGTCGACCTCGTCGATGTCGAAGTCGACATCGCTGGGGTGGACGTCGACATCGTTGCCGATGCCGTCGACCCCGTCGATCCGGCCGCCGCGATCGTCGTCGGCGACGCAGTCGAGGAAGTCGATGACGACGACGAGCCCGTGGAGGTCGTCGTCGAGGACGACGGCGAGCCCCAGGCTCAGCTGGTCAGTGCCGGCGCTACCGCCGACCCGGTCAAGGACTACCTGAAGCAGATCGGCAAGGTGCCGCTGCTCAACGCCGAGCAGGAAGTCGAGCTCGCGAAGCGCATCGAGGCCGGACTCTTCGCCGAGGAGAAGCTCAACTCGGGTGAGAAGCTCACGGTCAAGCTCCGCAAGGAGTTCGAGTGGATCGCCGAAGATGGCCGGCGGGCGAAGAACCACCTTCTGGAAGCCAACCTCCGGCTGGTCGTCTCGCTCGCGAAGCGCTACACCGGTCGCGGCATGCTCTTCCTCGACCTGATCCAAGAGGGCAACCTCGGGCTCATCAGGGCCGTCGAGAAGTTCGACTACACCAAGGGCTACAAGTTCTCGACGTACGCCACGTGGTGGATTCGCCAGGCGATCACTCGCGCGATGGCCGACCAGGCGCGCACCATCCGGATCCCGGTGCACATGGTCGAGGTCATCAACAAGCTCGCGCGCGTCCAGCGTCAGATGTTGCAGGACCTCGGACGCGAACCGACTCCCGAGGAGCTGGCCGCCGAACTCGATATGACTCCCGAGAAGGTCATCGAAGTCCAGAAGTACGGGCGCGAGCCGATCAGTTTGCACACGCCGCTCGGAGAAGACGGCGACAGCGAATTCGGCGACCTCATCGAGGACTCCGAAGCCATCGTGCCCGCCGAGGCGGTGTCGTTCACCTTGCTGCAGGAACAGCTGCACTCCGTGCTCGACACCTTGTCTGAGCGCGAGGCCGGCGTCGTATCGATGCGCTTCGGCCTCACCGACGGTCAGCCCAAGACGCTCGACGAGATCGGCAAGGTCTACGGAGTCACCCGCGAGCGGATCCGTCAGATCGAGTCGAAGACCATGTCGAAGCTGCGGCACCCGTCGCGCTCGCAGGTATTGCGCGACTATCTCGACTAAGACCGATCAGAACCCGAGCAACTGATCGATCGTCGTCTGCACGCCGGTCGAGATCGCCGCGGTGCCTCCGAAGAGACTGCTGCTCGCCAGGCCTGATCGAACCGCGCTCAGGTAGTTGCTTGTCGAGGCCGGCACGTACGTCGGGTAGGTCAGCAGAATCGGACCTCCCAGTCGGGCGAGGTAGGCACCTCCCGACATGGCGTCGGCGAACGTCGCTCCACTGGCCACGCCGACGGACAGTGGCGCGGTGAAGAACGTCGCGGCCACCGACGCGGCGGTCGACATGCGGTCGGCGCCGACGATCCGAGTTGCGGCGCCATCTGCGGCGGCAGCGGGGCCACCGACGGCGTAGACGGTGCCGATGTGGGCGTTCAGATAAGAGCGGGTGATCGACGGCATCGACGCGCCGTCGGTGAGCAGCACGACTCCGCTCATATGTGCAGCCGCCGGCCCTGCCGACAAAGCGTCAGGAAAGTTGATGCCGGTGGCGAGGAACACGGTGCTACGCCCGCCGAGAACATTGGCCACAGCCACCGCCGTCGCGTACCGGTCGGATCCACCGATGCGGTCCGTGGTGTAGCCCAACGTTTGTAGTGTCGTCTCGACGCTCGTCGGGATCGCCGACGTGCTGCCGATCAGATACACGGTTCCATGCGCACCGAGCACCCGGCTGATCTCGTTCCGGGTTATCGTCGGCAACGACCCACCCTGCACGAAGAGCAGCGGGCCCCGCGTCGTTGCGGCCAGCGGCGCGGCGACCAGGGCGTCGGGGAAGTCGTCGGAGCGGGCAAGCACAACGGCGCCTGCCCCACCGCTTGGGAAGTTCAGCTGCGACACCGCGACTGCGGTGCCGATGCGGTCAGAGCCTGCGGCGCGAATCGGCGACGTCCGCGCGACGACGGTGATGGTGCCCGACGTCCCGGTGATCGACGAAGTGACCGTGTCGGTTGCCTTCACGACGCGGCTGCCGATCGTTCGCAGCGTGGCACTGAAGTTTCCGACGCCGTTCGTCAGTTTGGCGTTCGCGCTAAGCGTTGCCGAGGTATCGGTCGACGTAAGGTGCACGGTGCCGCCATACGCCGTGACCGTGTTCTGGTAAGCGTCCTTCGCAGTCACGCTGACGACGAAGGCCAGGCCGGGGGTCGACGAGGTCGGCGTAGTCAGCAGAAAGTGCGTCGTCACGGCGGGGGTTACGGTGATCGTCGTCGTTGTGCCTGAGGTCCCCGAATTCGCAATATCTGTAGCGGTGACGCTCTGAGAGCCCGCGGTCTTCAGTGTCACGGTGAAGGCATGCTGGCCGCTCGATAGCGTCGAGTTCGCCGGCAACGCGGCGGCCGAATCGCTACTGGTCAACCTGACCGTTCCGGCGTAGCCAGTCACGACATTTCCGCTGCCATCGAGGGCTTTCACGGTTACCACGAACGAATTGCCCGCTGTTGCGGTGGCCACCGCGGTCGCTGACAGGTGTGTCGTGCTCTGCGTGACGCTCACCGAACCCGATGTGCCGGTGATCGACGACGTGTTGGTGTCGGTGACCGTCACGTGCTTGCTGCCGGCGGCAGAAAACCGGACGCTGAAGCTGCCGACTCCGCCAGAGAACGTCGAGTCCCCCGGGAGCACGGCGCCGGCGTCGTTCGAGGTGAAATGCACGGTACCCGCGTAGGTCGTCACGACCGCGTTGCTGCTATCCAGCGCGGTCACGGTGACGGTCACCGCGTTGCCGACGGTCGCGCTCGCGGGCGCACTCACCGAGAAGTGGGTGGCGGTCGCCGCGTTCGCGACGCCTGTCGCGAAAAATGAGATCGGGACGGCGATCAGTGCCGTCGCGACGAAGCGTGCGTATCTGCCGGCTCGCGACTTCGCTCGAACCGACGGCCGTGGTGTCGTGACGTCACTCATCGTTCCCCCGCTTGATCGTGGGCTGCCCAGTAGTGGGCTGCCCGACTGGCTCGAGTCGCGCCATAAGACGCGGGCCGAGACCGATTGGTTACGCGACCGCCGCACACGTTAACCAGGTTTGTGGCGCCCGGCTAGCCCCGGGGGAGACGCGACCGGGCGCCTCAGCACATAGTCGCCGCCGGACCTGAAGGCTTCGTTAACCGCGGCCGTTCGTTTTGTCTATTGTGTGGCTGTCTTGGTATTCATAGCCAAGAAGGTGCTTTAGGGCCTAGTTTGCGAGTATGGATGGACCTGGCGACCTCGAGCAGCGCAAAGCCATGCTCGACGCAGCCGAACGCGGCCTGGCGCTGCTCGGTGAGAAAGCCGTCACGGAGGAGTGGCCCGCTGACGAGCGGGCGGCGCTTGCCGACGAGCGCGACACGGTCGCCGATGAGAACGACGTCGTCGCGGTGGCCCTCGATGGCCGCGCGGACCGCCGGGATTTCGACGCGGCGCTGCGCCAGGCCGAAACAGACCTGCGCACCAAAAACGGGGCCGTGGTGGAGCCTCCCGCGGACAACTCATCGTTCGGCGTCTACATGGCGGCGTTGGACCGCAAGGGCACCGTGGCCGACCGCAAGAGTTCCGCCTCCGACCGGAAGAGGTCCGCGGCCGACCGGAAGATTGCGGCCGGTGCCCGCCGCCGGGCAGCCGACGATCGCGACGAGGCAGGAGCCGAGCGCGCGAAGGCCGAGGGGTCACCGGCCCCAGCCGCGCCGCCGGAGGCTGCGGGCGGCGAGCTCGCCGCGCACCGGGAACGGCGTCGCGCGGCGAGAGCCTGAGGCCTAGCCCGGGGAGGGCTGTCGGACCTAGTTCGCTTCCGCTGACTTGATCGACTTCAGGTTTCCCAACCGGCCAGTGGCTGCGCCGGGTCCGCGTTCTTCACGAGGGTCGCCTCGCAGCGGAACGATGTCGGGGGCGCCGAGCCTGGCGGCGTCCGCGGTCTGGTCGTCGGGTTGGCGCTGCGAAGCACGCTCGGCCTCGACTCGCAGCACGTAGTGGTCGACCTCGCGTTCGATAGTGCTGTCGTCCCAATCAAGGACCCCGGCCATCAGCATCGCGGCATCGCGCGCGCAACCGGTGCCGCGATCCCATTCCTCTATGGAGATCCTGGTCCGTCGCGTCAGCACGTCATCGAGGTGCAGCGCGCCCTCATGGCTCGTCGCGTACACGATCTCGGCCCGCAAGTAGTCACTGCCTGACGACACCGGCTCGCCGAGCGTGGCGTCTTCAGCGATGAGATCGAGCAGGTCGGTAATGCATGATCCGTAGCGATGGAGCAGGTGTTCGATCCGCGTCACGTGCAGCCCGGACGACGCCGCGAGCGCATTTCGCTTGTTCCACAGGGCTTCGTATCCATCGGCGCCGAGCAGCGCGAGTCGCTCGGTGACCGAGTCGGGCACGCTCGCACTCATGCCGCGACGTGCCACGTCGACGGCGTCCTTGGCCATCACGCGGTACGTCGTGTACTTACCGCCTGCGATGACGGTCAAGCCGGGCACCGGTTGGCCGACCGAGTGTTCGCGCGACAGCTTGCTGGTTTGCTCCGACTCGCCGGCCAGCAGCGGTCGTAGCCCTGCATAAACGCCCTCGACGTCGTCAGGCCCAAGCGGCGTGCGCAACACCGCGTTGACGTGATCGAGGATGTAGCTGATGTCGGTACTGCTTGCCGCGGGGTGCACCTTGTCGAGTTCCCAGTCGGTATCGGTGGTGCCGATGATCCAGTGCCGGCCCCACGGAATGACGAACAACACGCTTTTCTCGGTGCGCAGGATCAGGCCAGTGTCGAGCTGAATGCGATTACGCGGGACGACGAGGTGCACGCCTTTCGAGGCCCTGACATGGAACCGGCCGCGTCCGCCGGCCATCTCCTGGGTGTCGTCAGTCCAGACGCCGGTGGCGTTGATGACTTGCTTCGCGCGGATCACGAATTCCACGTCTGTCTCGACGTCCATGACTCGCGCGCCAACGATCTGCTCGCCCTCGCGGACGAAGCCGATGACACGCGCGCCGCGTGCCACCTTCGCGCCAAGGTGAGCTGCGGTACGAACGACGGTGAGCGCGTAGCGCGCGTCGTCCATTTGCGCGTCGTAGTACTGGATCGCTCCGATCAGCGCATCTGACCGCATGCCCGGCGCGAGGCGCAACGCCCCTTGCCTGCTGAGGTGCCGGTGCCCTGGTACCGATCGCGCGCCGCCCATCCGGTCGTAAAGGAAGATGCCCGACCCGATGTAGAACCGTTCCCAGACTCGGTGCTGCAGGGGCAGCAGGAACGGCACCGGGCGCACCAGGTGTGGCGCGATTCTGTTCAGGAGAAGGCCACGTTCCTTCAGCGCCTCACGCACGAGTGCGAAGTTGCGCTGCTCGAGGTAGCGCAGCCCGCCGTGGATCAGTTTGCTTGATCGCGACGACGTGCCGGCCGCCCAGTCATGCGCCTCGACAAGCGCGACGGTCAGACCGCGCGACACCGCGTCGAGCGCTGCGCCCGCACCGACGATGCCGCCGCCGACGACGAGAAGGTCGAACTCTCCCTGACCCATTTCCTTGAGCACGGATTCGCGATAGCGCGGTCCGAGTTGAGCTGACCTCACCTTGTTCTCCTGCCTACCCAGCTCCGCGAGCCGGGTTACCGGACGTCCACCCAGTCGAGGGTACGTTCGACAGCCTTCTTCCAGCCGGCGTAGCCCTTCTCGCGCTGGTCCTCGGACCACTCCGGCTGCCAACGACGGCCCTCGTTCCAGTTCTTCTTCAGTTCGTCGGTTGACTTCCAGAACCCGACGGCGAGGCCCGCTGCATATGCCGCACCGAGCGCCGTGGTTTCGGTGACGACAGGCTTCGAGACAGGGACGCCGAGAATGTCGGCCTGCAGTTGCATGCACAGCTTGTTCGCCGTGATGCCACCGTCGACCCGGAGCACGTCGAGTGCGACCCCGGAGTCCTGGTGCATCGCCTCGACCACGTCGCGGCTCTGGTAGCAGATCGCTTCCAGCGTTGCCCTCGCGAGGTGGGCGTTGGTGTTGAAGCGGGACAGTCCGACGATGGCGCCGCGAGCATCCGAGCGCCAGTACGGCGCGAAGAGTCCCGAGAATGCAGGCACGAAGTAAATGCCACCTGCATCTGGAACCTGCGCGGCCAGTGACTCGCTCTCGGCAGCACCGGCGATGATGCCCAGTTGGTCGCGAAGCCACTGCACAGCCGACCCGGTGACGGCGATCGAACCTTCGAGCGCGTACACCGTGGCCTCGTCGCCGAACTTGTAACAGACGGTCGTGAGCAGTCCGTTCTTCGAGCGGACGACGTCATGGCCGGTGTTGTAGAGCAGGAAATTCCCCGTTCCGTAAGTGTTTTTTGCCTCGCCGATGGCGAAGCAGACCTGACCTACTGTTGCGGCCTGTTGGTCGCCGAGGTCGCCTGAGAGCGCGACTTCGCCGCCGAGTGGACCGTTGGATCGCGACTTGCCGTACAACCCTGGATGGGACGACGGCAGGATCTGCGGCAGCATCTGCCGCGGAATGTTGAAGTATCCCAGCAACTCGTCGTCCCATTGCAGTGTCTCGAGGTCCATCAACATCGTCCGGCTCGCGTTCGTCGGATCGGTGACGTGAACGCCGCCATCGACACCACCGGTGAGATTCCACAACAGCCAGCTGTCCGTGTTGCCGAAGACGGCTTCGCCCGCTTCCGCAGCCGCCCGCACGCCATCGACGTTTTCGAGAATCCATTGGATCTTCCCGCCCGAGAAATACGTCGCAGGCGGAAGGCCGGCCTTTTGCCGGATCACGTCGCCCTTGCCCTCACGCTCGAGTGCAGAGGCGATCCGGTCCGTGCGGGTGTCCTGCCACACGATTGCGTTGTAGTAGGGACGCCCGGTCTTCTTGTTCCACACCACACTGGTCTCGCGCTGGTTGGTGATCCCGACCGCGGCCAAGTCCGATGACTGCAGGTTCGACTTGGTGAGGGCGGTCTGGATCACCGCCCTGGTCCGCTCCCAGATCTCCGCAGGGTTGTGCTCCACCCACCCGGCCTGCGGCAGGATCTGCTCGTGCTCCAGCTGGTGCACGCCCTTCACGTTGCCCCCGTGGTCGAAGATCATGAAGCGCGTACTTGTGGTCCCCTGATCGACCGCTCCGACAAAGTCAGCCATGGCGATGTCTCCTTTCAGTACCTGTGAGGCTCGATGTCACCGCGCGGGTGCCGAGACTGCCGAGGCGGAGTTGTCCGGATTTTCCGCCAGGCTTCCGACCTCGTCCGAGCCTTTGGCGGGTAAGAAGCGCCCGATCGAGAAGTCGTAGAGACCAACACCGACGATGCCGCCTATGAGCGGCGCGATGATCGGTACCCAGAAGTAGAGATTTCCGTATTGGTCTCTAAACGCTGTGCCATAGCCCGTGAAGAACGAAGCGAGCCGCGGACCGAAGTCACGAGCGGGGTTGATCGCGTAGCCGGCGTCGGTGCCCCAGCCCAGACCGATTGCGACCACGAGCAACCCGATGACCACCGGCTGGAGGCTCGCCGCGGGCGCGGTGTTGCGGGCGTCGGTGATCGCGACGATGAGGAACAGCAGGATTGCGGTGCCGATGATCTGGTCACGGAACGCGCCCCATTCGTGCACCGGCAGCGTGCCGTTGCCCGGCAGCGTGGAGAAGACCCCTTGGGTCTTGATCGTGTGGCCGGGGTCAGCCTTGGCGAGAACCTCGGTGTAGTCCCAGCGCGCCAGGAGGGCGGCAACGAACGCGCCTGCCGTTTGCGCCAACGCGTACGGACCGACCTTGCGCCAAGGGAATCCTCGGAACACGGCGAGCCCAACTGTCACCGCCGGGTTGATGTGGCCACCACTGATCTTGCCGGCGGTGTACACACCGAGTGCGACGGCGAGTCCCCACCCCCAGGCGATCGAGTCGTGGTTTCCGATACCGGCCGCGCCGACCTGTGCTGCCACTCCGACCCCGACCAAGATCAGGATGAATGTTCCCGCGAACTCTGAGACCAGTTCACCCATCAACCCGCGGGATCGGAGCCGTTCCGCCATGGTTCCTCCTGTTCGACCGGGCCGCACCATGCTCGCACTGCCTGCACAACATGGAGACCCTCCACCGCGATTCGGAGTACGACAACTGGAAACGGGCAGTGGAGAGAACGTTCGACTGGGTTCGGCCCTGATATTTGCGGTCGCGCTGAGGATTCCCAGCCGATTCTGGGTCGCCGCGCCGCAGCGGACGGACAGCTGACGCCCATGTCGTGCACTACGGTTTGGGCGACCCGACCGGTTGGGAGATCACCTGCATGCTGGCTGGCCACCATCCCGCCGACGACTGGGCGGCGCTGGACAGTGCCCGCTACTACGCGTCGGCCAGGCTGGGCATGCGCGGTTGGCACGTGGGCGGCGCCGGGCGCCGGTTGCTCTTCGCCCTGATACATCCGCACCTGGTGCCTGCCTACTACCGCCTGTTGCGGAGGCTTCCTGTCGAGACCGTCGTGCTGTCGGCGTTGCCCGCAGGCAAGCTTCTCTACAACCGATGGAAGCGGCAGTCCTGGCGAAGGTCAGCGTCACACGCCTGTCTCCCGTTGCCGTCGGACACTGAAAGCTACCTGCGGGGGCGTCACCGACAAGCAGTGCGGACTAACCTGCACAGGGCCGACAAGATCCGATTGACCTGTAGACCCGTGCCCACGAACTGGGACATCACCAGGCACGCTCTGCAGTCAGGTCCGTTCGCTGGCCTCATGAAGGAGCTCGACCAAATCGAGCAGCCCGATTCTGCAGTCAAATCGTGGGCAGTGTTCGACTCCGGCGGCCGCGTGCTCGGCCGAGCGGTCGTGCTTGTCGACGAACGGACCGCCGTCCTCTTGCTGCTGCACGGGCCAACGGATCTCGGCGTTGCGCACCAGACGCGCTACCTGCTGCATACGGCGGTCGTCGCCGACCTGATCAGACGTGGCGTGCGCAACCTGGTCGTCGAGTCGATTCTCGGCGCGCCGCCCGGGCTGAAGTACTTCGCCGCCCGGCTCGGTTATCGCGCCTGCCGCCTCCATGCTGTCAGCGCACGCGCAGCGCCAGTGCTGTCGTAGCAAAGGTAGGGCTGAAGTAGCGCTTAGGCAGGCGTCGGGGCGCCGTAGCGCAAGCCGTCCATCAAAAGCGAGACGAGCCGTCGTGCCTGGTCTTGCCAGCCGGCTTGGTCGCTCACCATGCAAATGCCGCCCAGCGCGCGGATCAAGTCGCCGCCGTCGACGTCGGATCGGATGCGTCCGGTCGCCGACGCCGCGTCGACCAGGGACTTGATGGCCGCCCGGATCCGCTCGTGGACATAGGCAAACAGCTCGGTGTGGCTGTCGTCAGCGGACAGCTTCAGGGTGGCGGCGAGGCCACGCTTGGTCGCCACGTAGCCGACGAAGTCGAGCATCCACAGCTCGAGCGCCACGTCTGGTGGTTGCTCGGCGAGTAGTTGGTTTGCGGCATCGCACAGCTGCTCGACGCCGTGGCGGTACGCCGCTTCGACGAGAGCGTCGCGGGTGGGGAAGTGGCGATAGAGCGTCCCGATGCCGACGCCGGCCCTGCGGGCTACGTCCTCGAGGGACGCGGCTGTGCCGTGCTCGGCAAATGCTTCGCCGGCGCACAGCAGGAGTGTCTCGCGATTGCGCTTCGCGTCAGCACGGAGTGCCCGTTCGGCGGCGTCGGGAGTTGTCACCGCGCGCATGCCAGGCCTCCTAGCGCTCATGTCAGAACCCCGAAAAAACGACTTGCCAACCGGAGGCAGCCTCCGTATAGTTACTGGAGGCGCCCTCCGCTTCATCCATCATCCACCAAGGAGGCTGGGAATGCCAGTCCAACCACCAACAAGTCGCACGGCCGGTTCGATCGCGGTTTCGCCGCAGTCAAACCCGCAGCGCCGCAATCTCGCGGGCTCGCGGCGCCGCAATAATCTCGCGGGCTCGAACCCCGGCAATCGCCGGTCGGCCGCGCTGGCCATCATCTTGCTCGCCCAACTCATGGTGGTGCTCGACGCAACGATCGTGAACATCGCCCTCCCGAAGATCCAGACTGCGCTGTCCTTTAGCCGCACCGACCTGTCGTGGGTACTCAACGCGTACTCGCTGACGTTCGGCGGGTTGCTCCTTCTTGGCGCGCGCAGCGGTGACCTATTCGGGCGGCGTCGCGTTTTCCTTGCCGGCATCGCCCTCTTCACAGTCGCTTCGCTCGCCGGCGGGTTCACCACGTCGTCCGGCCTCTTGCTGCTTGCACGGTCGATTCAAGGCGTCGGCGCTGCCTTCGCCTCGCCGTCCGCACTGGCCTTGCTCATGATCACGTTCCGTGAAGGCGCCGAGCGCACTCGCGCGATCGCGCTTTACACCGCGGTCTCGATCGGCGGTAGTGCCGTCGGCCTGGTTATGGGTGGCGTGCTCGTTGAGTTCGTCTCGTGGCGCTGGGTCTTCTTCGTCAACGTCCCGGTCGGCATCGTGCTGCTCATCTTGGCTCGTCGTGACCTGCCAGAAACGGATCGGCACACCGGACGCATCGACGTGCCTGGTGCCCTGACATCGACCATCGGCATGGCGGCGCTGGTTTACGGCTTCGTCCAGGCCGCGGCGTCCGGTTGGGAGGCAGGAAGCACGATCGCTGCATTTACGGTCGGTGTGGTCTTGCTGGCGATCTTCGTGCTCATCGAGACCAGAGTTGCTACCCCGATCACCCCGCTGCGGCTGTTCGCGGATCGCAACCGGGTGTTCTCCTACCTGGCTCGACTTGTGTTGGTCGGCGGCATGTTCGGGATGTTCTTCTTCCTCACCCAGTTCCTGCAGGACGTGCTCGGCTACAGCCCGCTGCTCAGCGGTCTCGCGTTCGTGCCACTGACCATCGCCTTGTTCGCCGCCTCACAACTGGCCGCGCGTGTGCTGCTTGCGCGTGTTGGTCCGAAGCGGCTGATGGTTGGCGGGTTGACGACCTCGACGATCGGTTTGCTCGTGCTGACCCAACTGTCGGCGACCAGCAGCTACTGGCCGATCCTGCTCGGATTGCTGCTGTTCGGTACGGGCAACGGTCTCGCATTCGTGCCACTAACCACGGCCGCGCTTGCTGGCGTTGACCCCAAGGACGCCGGTGCGGCATCAGGGCTGGTCAACGTCATGCAGCAGGTCGGCGGCTCGCTAGGGCTGTCGATCCTGGTCACCGTGTTCGGCACCGCATCACGAGCCGCGAAGCACCACATCGCGGCCGGCGGAAACGTTCAGGCACACACCTTCGTGTACGCAGCGGACCGCGCGTTCGTCGTCGCGGCCATGCTGGTACTGATCGCGGTGGGCTTGGTCGCGAGTATGCGATCGCCGCGTCCGGTAGCGATGACCGCGGACGACGAGGAGCTGCTCGAACTCGAGTCGGCCGGCGTCTGACCGCCTGCGGGGGGACCGTTGTAGTCCAGCGCGCGCAAGAGCGCGCGCTGGACTACAACGCCCGGCAGAGCCGGCAACGAACAGACAAAGAAACGGCCCCAGTCGAAATGACTGGGGCCGTCTTTCTATGCGTTCTGGGAACGCTTGCTGTCTTAGCGCTCCTCGTCAGGGGCGGTCAGCGGGATCTCTTCGAGGTGGTCGGTTTGGTCGTCGAACTCCACGGCGACGGTCTTCAACGCCGCAGCGTGCTCGCGCGCGTGGTGGGCACAAAAGAGTAGTTCGCTTCCGGACGGGAGCACGGCACGTAGGTAGGCACGGGCGCCACAGCGGTCGCATCGGTCAGTAGCCGAAAGCGGTGTCTCGGCCAATAGCGGAGTCAATTTCACGTCCCTCTCGTCAGCACTTACTACCCCATGCAACCACTAGCCCACCACAGAACTTCCCTCGGCGCTGGTAACTCGCCGTTAGTGGCGAGCCAATCAGTGCCTCGGGACCAAAGTTCACCCCCACGATTCGGGCTGTTAGGCGCGAATCGGGCTCGAACAATCTGGTGCGCGGGCTCGAAAACTGTGGTGCATCACACCCTAAGATTCGCGCGGCCGGAGTCGGCGGTTCACTATGAAGGTCGGGTGCAACACCGACAAGGTAAAGCCTGGGGGCGGGTTTAGCGGCGTACAGGGGGTAGAGCGTGATGCGGACGACGTCGCGGAGCGTGATCGCGGCAGTGACCGTGGTGTTGGCGGCGACCGCGGCAGGCTGCTCCAGCCACCGCAGTCAGGCCGGTGCTGTGCCCTCGGGATCGCCATCCGCACCGGCGAGCACGGGGCTCAGCAGTGCGCCGTCCGCGCCGGAAAGCTCGGCCTCGGCGATGCCGTCAGACCTGATCAGCGGGTCGCCGTCTGTCACCTCCGCCCCACCCGTCACGTCACCGCCAACGTCAGCACCAACGCCATCGCCGACCGCCAGCACGAGCGTGCCGCCGCGCGGAAGTCACGCCACGACGATGGTGGCAGGGCTGGCTTGCCCGGACCCCGGGTCTCCCGGGTCTCCCGGGTCTCCCGGGCAGGCGACATCGCCGTCTCGGAAACCGCTCCCACCGAGCCTCGCGATCAAGGCGGTCGTGCGCTGCGAGACGGTCCAGCGAAGCTATCCGGGTCTGGGCAGCTGGTCGGTTCAGCTTGCAGAGGTCGCCGATTCCGGTCTTGGACCCTTCCTGGCCGACCTGCGGGCGCCCTCAGATGCCATGCCGAGCGGCATCATGTGTCCGGACTTTCGGATCTTGGTGCCGTGGTTCGAGCTTGTCGACTCGGCAGGTGCCCCCATCGACGTGGCGCTCCCGACGGATCAGTGCGGCGCACCGAAGACCGCTGCGATCACGGCACTCCAGGCCTTGCAATTCCGGGTGACCGACGCCGTCCGGGTCGCAGCCAACTGATCGGCGCGCCAGGGCCTCCGCCGTCGGGGGTGCCCGGTAGCCTGCACACGCACCCCGCGAGAAAGCGCAGGATCCACCGCGTGACGGCTTTGACCCAACTGAACGGCCCTGCAGGACGAGGGGGTGCTGCAGGCTCGCTGCTCACCGGCGGGCAAGGCTCCGACTACACGGCACGGCATCTGCTGGTGCTCGAGGGTCTCGAGGCCGTTCGCAAGCGCCCGGGCATGTACATCGGCTCGACCGACAGTCGCGGGCTCATGCATTGCGTGTGGGAGATCATCGACAACTCGGTCGATGAGGCGCTGGT
>DATCDK010000176.1:0-5543 GCA_036510735.1 Acidothermaceae bacterium
CGTGGTGCGCGAGACGCCGAGGATGAGCGCAAGAAGCGACCCGAGCGCAGCGATTGCCCCGCCGATCTGCACGAGCGGAGCGACCGCGTGCAGCCGCCCGACATCGACTGCCGCGCGAAGCGGTGCAGTCGTCGCGGCGAGCCCGCTCGGTCCCACCGCCATCAGTGCCGATACCCCGACGACCGCGTAGATGACCAACGTGATGAGGAGTGCAACCGTGACCGCTTTCGGAATCGTGCGTGCCGGGTCGCAGACCTCCTCACCGAGGGTGGCGACGCGGGCGTAGCCCGCGAACGCGAAGAACAACAACCCACCGGCCTGCAGCACCCCGCGCACACCAGTGCCCGGAAACGGCGTGAGGTGATGGACGGTGGCGTGGCCGCCAGCAAGGCAGGCGACGACCACCACTGCCAAGGTGAGCAGCGTGAAGGTAACGATGAGCCTGGTCAGCCACGCCGACCTTTGCACACCGAAGTAGTTCACGGCAGTGAGTGCGATGACAGCGACCACAGCGACCGCCCTGACATGAGCGGGGGCGGCGTACGAGGCGAACGTCAAAGCCATCGCCGCGCAGCTTGCGGACTTCCCGACGACGAACGCCCAGCCAGCCTGATAGCCCCAGA
The DNA here is from genome assembly GCA_036510735.1 of Acidothermaceae bacterium. Lineage (GTDB taxonomy): Bacteria > Actinomycetota > Actinomycetes > Acidothermales > Acidothermaceae > PALSA-607. The sequence goes on from DATCDK010000176.1 coordinate 624, forward strand.
AGTCACCGAGCCGGCGACGGCCATAGACATAAGTGCCGCCCGACTCCGGGTAGAGCGCAGCGAGCCGGGCCGAGGACGTCGCGTTGCAGTACGCCACGATCGCGGCGACGGCCAGACCGATCAGCAGACCGGCTCCCGCAGCCTTCGCCGCCGGAGCGAAAGCGGCGAACACCCCGGCACCGATCATCGAGCCGAGCCCGATGACTACGGCATCACCGAGGCCGAGACGCCGCTCTAGTGCACCCGACGGCGTCGACACGATCACATTGTGATTGGTCAGCTGGTGGGTGCGCTGCTCGCGGTCGGAACGATCGGAGTAACCCCGGCGTACAGCCGCACGGCTTGCCAGCAGTACCACGCGGCGACGCTGCGGTACGGCCGGAAGGATTCGCCGAGCAACTCAAGCTGCTTGGGCGTAGGAGTCGGGACTTTCCACGCGAGTCCGTATCCCTTGCGGACGGCGAGGTCGCCGACTGGCCAGACGTCGAGGCGGCGAAGCTGGAACATCAAGAACATCTGCGCCGACCATCTCCCGATGCCTTTCACGGTCGACAACCGGTCAATCAACTCCTCGTCGGCAAGACGAGCGGCGCCGCGCGGGTCGATGACGACAGTGCCGTCGAGGGTTTTCGCAGCGAGGTCCCGGAGCGACTCAACCTTGCGTCCGGAAAGGCCGACGGCTCGAAGCGTCTCGGTAGGCGTGCGGAGCACCGCTTCTGGCGAGACGTCATCACCAAGCGCCGCGATGAGCCGGCCATGGATCGCGCGTGCAGCGGCTCCGGCGAGCTGTTGGTACACGATCGAGCGTACGAGCGTCGCGAAATGGCTCTCGCCCGCAGGCGGCACCTTCGGGAGACCGGTTTGAGCGACAAGCTCGGCAATCACCGGATCGCACTCGGCCAGGATGATCGCGCCTACCGATACGTGGTGGCCTTGCGAGCGACGGCCTTGGCAGCGGCCATTGCCTCCTCCTCGTCTCACTCATGGTTCAGTACGCGAGTGTAGGAGGCTTGACACGCTTGGCTAAGTACATTAGCTTTTGCCTAAGGGACTAAGCCGACTCGGAGGAAGCTATGACTGGCCGCTTGACCATCGGCGGCAACACCATCACGTTCGACGTGACCGGGAAGGGCCCACTCGTCGTTCTCGCGCACGGCATGGGCGACAGCCGGCACTCTTACCGCTTCATCGCCCCAGCCCTGGTAGCTGCCGGGTACCGGGTCGCCAACGTCGACATCCGCGGCTGCGGCGACTCAAGCCTTGGCTGGGACGGCTACAGCCGTACCGACATCGCGGGTGATTTGGTCGCCGTCGTGCGCCATCTCGGCGCCCCGGCCCTCATCATGGGCCAGTCGATCAGCGGCGGCGCCGCAACCATCGCCGCTGCTACGGCGCCCGACCTGATAGCCGGTGTCATCGAACTCGCACCGTTCACCCGCGCACAGTCGGTCCCGCTCGGCGCCATGCTGCGGGTCAAGCGTTACCGGCGCGGATCCATGCTCTTGACGCGGACCTTCCTGATGGGCAGCCTGCCAGCCTGGAAGAAGTACCTCGACCTGGCCTACCCGAGCAAGCCCGCTGACTGGGACACCGAACTGACACGCATCGAAGCGAAGCTAAGCGAGCCCGGCCGGATGAAGGCACTGCAGACGATGTGCAAGTCAAAGCCCACCGACGCAGGCGCCCAACTGGCCAACGTCCGCTGTCCCGTCCTGATCATTGAGGGCAGCGCCGACCCTGACTGGGCCGACCCACGCGCCGAGGGCGACGGAATCATCGCCGACCTGCCGGTCGGTCTCGGTGAGCTGGCTGTCATCGACGGCGCCGGTCACTACCCGCACGCCCAGACACCTAATGAGGTCATCGCGCTATCCGTGCCGTTCCTGACGAGGGCCCTCCCACGTGCCTAGGGCCGGACTCGCTGCGGCATCGGTCACGGAAGCCGGTGCCGCACTCGCCGACGAGGTTGGGTTCGATCAACTCAGCATGGGACTGCTTGCCGAACGCCTCGGGGTCAAGACGCCCTCGCTGTACAAACACGTCGACAACCTGGCCGACCTCAACCATCGGATCGCCATCCTCGCCATGATCGAACTCGGCGACGCACTGCGCGATGCCACCCAGGGCCGAGCCGGCGGCGACGCCCTCGCCGCCGCCGCACAAGCGATGCGCGCCTACGTCAAGGAACACCCCGGTCGGTACGCGGCGGGCAACGGCGCCCAGCCGACCGGACCCGACGACCCGCTCATCCCTGCTGCTAACAGGTTGCTTGGCTCCCTTTCGGCGGTACTGCGCGGGTACCAGCTGGAACCGAGCGACGAGATACACGCCCTACGGATGCTGCGCAGCATCCTGCACGGATTCGCGACTATCGAAGCGACAGGAGGCTTTCAGTTCGACACGGACATCGATGAGAGCTTCACCTGGATGGTCGACCTCATCGACCGCGGATTGCAGACTCTGTCGCACCCGGATCGCTAAGGCTGTCGCACCCGGATCGCTAACGGCGCCGCGAGAGTCTTCGTGCTGGGTGGAGCTGAGGGTGTCTAAGTCCACGACATAGTTAGCAGGTGTCTCGCGTCATCGTTAGCACCCTGAGAAGGGTGGTAACCGGCGATGTCGATGGCTCGGGTCGTGATCACCGCGGTTGTCGTGGAACACCGCTCCAAGAGCGAAGTCGCCCGCGACTACGGGGTGTCGCGGGTGTGGGTGCAGAAGCTGGTCAAGCGCTATCTGGCTGAGGGCGACGCCGCTTTCGAGCCTCGGTCACGTCGACCGCACACCAACCCGCGGCGGGTCGTCGATACCCAGACCGAGGACCGCATCGTGGCGCTGCGTAAGGAACTTGATGATGCCGGGCATTATGCCGGCGCGGAAACGATCGCCTGGCACCTGACCGATCGCGGGCACCGGTGTCCATCGGTGGCCACCATCTGGCGGACGCTGTGCCGGCGCGGCTTCGTCACCCCCCAGCCGCACAAGCGGCCACGATCAAGCTGGCACCGGTTCGAAGCAGATCTGCCCAACCAGGTCTGGCAAGCCGACATCACCCACTGGCCACTGGCAAGCGGACGTGAGGTGGAGATCCTCGACATCATCGACGACAACTCCCGACTGGTTCCCGGATCAACCGCCCGGTCGGTGTTCAAAGCCGGTGACGTGGTCACCGATGTGAGCGCCGCGATGGCCCGCTACGGCCGCCCCGAACGGATGCTCACCGACAACGGTGCCGTGTTCACCGGGAAGTATCGCGGCCGCGGCTGGGTCGCCTTGGAACGTGAACTTGTCGCGCTCGGCATCGGGCTGCATCACTCCAAGCCCTACCACCCCCAAACCTGCGGGAAAGTCGAACGCTTCCATCAGACGCTGAAGAAATGGCTCGCCAAGCAACCCGCCGCGGAAACCGTCGCCGAGCTGCAAACCCAGCTCGACACCTTCGTGGAGTACTACAACCACCACCGACCGCACCGCGGCATCGGCCGCCGCACCCCGGCCACCGCCTGGGCCGCCCGGCCCCGCGCCACCCCAACACGACAAGGCATCCACATCAGCGAACAGTTCCGCGTCCGCAAAGACCGCGTCGACAAAGACGGAAAACTCACCGTGCGCCACGGCAGCCGACTGCACCACATCGGGATCGGCCACCGCTGGGCCGGCACCCCGATCCTGATGCTCATCCGCGAACTCGACATCCGAATCATCACCGAAGACACCGGCGAACTCATCCGAGAACTCACCCTCGACCCGACCCGCGACTACCAACCACAAGCCCCGAGGGTGTGAACTATGTCGCGAGACAGGTGCAAGCGATGTCTCGAGACATCACAGGGTGGAGCTGAGGGGATTCGAACCCCTGACCCCCTCGATGCGAACGAGGTGCGCTACCAGGCTGCGCCACAGCCCCAAACGGGACTCGTCAGGTTATCACCCAGGATCCGGGCGCCAGCCACGCTCTAGTGGTTGACGGCCCGCCGCCGCGCGAGGATCACGTCAAGTTCGTCGGCCTCTGGCGCCTCGTCGTCAAGCAACAGATGCCGGACGTCGACCTGCGAATCGATCCACTTTCCGGGCTGCGTGAGATCGATCAGCGGCCCCGACGCAACGTCTGCGCGCGGTGCAGCTGTAGCCGGACGCGAGACGACAGGCTTCGAAACATAAGTCGGCAACGGGACGGCGATGGGTTCCCATCGCGATCCATCTTCTGTTCCAGAGGCACTGACTGTTCCAAAAGCGCTAACTGTTCCCGAGGTGCTGACCGCTTCAGCGGCGGCTACCGGCTTGACGTCCGCGTCGTCGTGCCGGACGCGAGCGGCGTAGTAACGCTCGCCCCCCGCCGTCCGCGCTGTTGGGTATGGCGCTGCAGCTCTCGCTGCGCGAGCGAGCCGGCGGCGGCGCATCTCCGACGTGCGGATGGCCTCGGTGCGCAGGTGGATCAGGTAGCCCGCGAGCGCCAGGCCGGCGCCCAGTTCGAACCACCACGACGTGTGCACGAACTCCGCCGAGAGGGCGAGTCCGATGACGAGCACCGCGAAGCCGACCGCGATTCGACGTCGGCGGGCGATCAACTGTGCTCGGCCGCTCGTCGCGTACGACTGTCGGCGCGACGGCAGATGCAGCGGGACCCGAAGCCGTCGGCGGGTCGTTGATGTCTCAATCTGGTTGTCCACGGTGACTCCCCAATCGTCGCGTGGCAGCACGAGGTATTGACCGTCAGCGGTGCGATCAGAGCGGTCCGCGCGACCAAAACGGGTGCGCGACGGGCCGCGGCGCGAGAGCACGCGCATCGCTGTCGAGAAGGTGTCCATCGAGCGGCTTGCACTGTCGGCGTCGTGCCGGTTGAGCCACATCGGGACGAGCACCAGGATCCAAATCCCCACGATGCCAAGGACGATCAGGCTGCTCACACTTCGTCACGCTAGA
>DATCDK010000177.1:0-13432 GCA_036510735.1 Acidothermaceae bacterium
CGCCGAAGAGCAGTACGGCGTCGAGGACCACCAGCACCGCGGTGTACCTGCGCTGCCACGACGCCCGCGCCGCAGGTCCGGTGGAGAGCGGCCGCAACGGTCGCGGCGGCGCCTGCGTCGCGGTATCGAGCGGGTGCGCACTCACCCTTGATCTCTCGGCGCATCGATGCGCCAGCATGAGGCCCGGACGGCGCAGTGTTGCGCCATTTGGCCCAGTGTCTCCTCAGGGCCGGCAAGCTCTCGCCTCGCCGGAGCCACTCGCCGTCCCGCATGTCGCCGTGGTTCGAGCCTCGAGCGAAGGAATTACGTCGTCCCAAGGCACAGAATTTCGCGCAGAACTCCTTCAGTGGGCGGGGAAAGAGCCCGCGCACTCGGCCCGCTACTTGAGCAGCCTCGACAGCCGGCGGTCGGCGAGTGGCTTACCGCCGGTTTGGCAGGTCGGGCAGTACTGCAGCGACGAGTCGGCGAAGGAGACCTCACGCACGGTGTCACCGCAGATCGGGCAGGGCAGGCCGGTCCGGCCGTGCACCCGAAGGTTGGCCTTCTTCTCCGCCTTCAGCTCGCCCGCGTCGAGATCGGCGGCCCGCCCCACGGCGTCCCGCAATGTCGTTTGCATGGCCTCATAGAGAACCGCCACGTCGTCAGGGGTGAAGCTGTCGGCGATCTTGAAGGGCGACATCTTGGCGACATGCAGGATCTCGTCGCTGTAGGCGTTGCCGATTCCCGCGATCACCGACTGGTCACGCAGCAGTCCCTTGATCTGCATGCGTCGGCCATGCAACAGCGCCGCCAGAGCGTCGACATCGAACGCAGGATCGAGCGGTTCGGGACCTAGTCGCGCAACGCCTTCGATGGTCGCGGGGTCGAGAACCACATACGCAGCAAGGCGTTTCTGGGTTCCGGCCTCGGTCAGATCAAAGCCCGAGCCGTCATCGAGTTTCACTCGTAGTGCGATCGGACTCTTGCCTGGCCGGATCGGTGTCGCGGCAAGCTCGGCCCGCCATCGCAGCCAACCAGCACGAGCAAGATGGACGACGAGGTGCGGGCCAGTCGTCGCGACATCAAGGAATTTCCCGCGCCGGCTGGCGCCGGTGATGGTGGTGCCGACCAACGCCGACACCGGCGGATCGAAAGTCTTCAACACCTGGAACGAGCCGACATCGACACGGTCGATGCGGCGGCCGACCACATGCGTGGTCAGAAACGTCGCCAACGCTTCGACTTCGGGGAGCTCGGGCACAGCGTCGATAATGCCCGACGGTTAGGCTGCTCGGGCGCTCCGCGCCCGACAATCAAGCAGCGTGCGCTCCGTGCAGTCTGGCCGCGTACGCGCCTTCCAGTCTCGCCACCCGCGCTGCACGCTTCTTTGCCCGCCGCGCCTTCTTGCGCCGATCTCCGAGGCCGTCGATAAGCAGGCTCAGGCCCGATCCCAGCATCCAGACGTCCTTCGAGACCGCCGTCCCCTGCTGGGTGGGCCGGATGCCGTCCGGCTTCGTCATGCCAGGCGTCTTCAAATACATCCTCAAGAGCGATCCCGAAAAGCCGGTGAGGACAGCGCCGGCGAGCCATGCAGGCACGATCGGCGCAAGCAGTACCGATCCGACCCCTATCTCGCTGATGGCGAGCATCCTGACGAACTTGGGTGGCTCGATCTTCGCGAGAAACGGATACGTGCCGACCGCCGTGCCATGCAGCGCGCCGGCCGTCGTTTCGTCGGCGGACAACTTGCCGATGCCTGCGTTGACGATGAAGGCGCCGGTCGCGAGGCGGGGCGGAATGTGGCTGAGTTTCATGGTCTGCTCGTACCCACTAACGGAGTTCTGACGCCTGCGATTAGATGCACGTTCAACTGTTGAGGATCGTACATCGCTGCCGCTAGCAGCTTCAGAATGCCTAGTGGGTAGGGGTGGCAGACGGCTTAGAGCTCGGGGTCGTAGACGGGTTATAGCTCGGGGTGCCCGACGGTGTAGAGGTCGGAGTGATTGTCGACTTCGCGGGCGGGGAGGCCGTCGACTTCGCAGAGGCCGTCGACTTCGCGGTCGGGGTTTCGGTCGGCGCGACCCCTGCCAGGTTCTGCAGGAACGAGAGCGCGACCGGTGCGGCCACCGTGCCACCGCTTTGACCGTCCTGGACGTAGACCGCGAACGCGATGTCGCCCTGGTAGCCAACGAACCAGGCGTGTGTCTTGGGGGTGGCGCCCGGCCCGTACTCCGCGGTACCCGTCTTCCCCATCACCGGGCCGCCCGGCGCATTGATGAGTGCCGACCCGGTGCCGACGGTCACGACCTCGCGCATCAAGGAATGCAGTTGGGTGATGACGTTGGCCGGGAAGTTCGGCCCAGGCGTTGGGGCAGGAGCCGTTGGCGCCGGCGCTGATGGCGAGGCGCCCGCCGAAGCCGACGCGGAGCTGCCCGACGAGCAGTCGGCGGGCTTACCGGTAATCACCAGCTGCGGCGGTATGTAGTGCCCGCGCGCGACTGTCGCAACGGCCACCGCGAGACTCACCGGGCTGACCAACGTCGAGCCCTGCCCGAACGACGTCGCTGCCAGGTCGGTTGCGTCCTTTGGCGGCGAAACCGACCCGCGAAATGCCGGCGTTCCGAGCGACCAACAGGCGCCGATCCCAAGTGACTGTGCGGTGTTCGACAACGTCAGCCCGGGCACCTTCGGCGCCAAGCTGATGAATGCCGTGTTGCACGACTTGGCGAAGTCCGTGTGGAAGGGCACGCTGCCGAGTTGCTCGCCCTCGTAGTTGTGGAACGTCTTTCCGAACACGACGATCTGCGGCACGCACGGCACTGCCGTGTTGACGTTGAAGCCCTGCTCGAGCAGTGCAGTCGTCGTCACGATCTTGAACGCTGACCCGGGCACGATCTGGCCAAGCAGTGCAGCATCGAAGCCGCCGCCCGCCGGGCCGTTGGCGACGGCGACGACCTGCCCAGTCGACACCCGAACCGCCACGAGGGCGCTCGGTTGATTCGTGACCGTTGACAACGCCGCGTCTGCTGCGGCCTGCACGGTTTGATCGAGCGTTGTGCGTAGCGGTGTGCCCTGCACAGGCGGCTGTGTGTAGACCACAGTGGGCGAGGCCGCCTGATGGAGCGCGGTGATCTGGAAGCCCGGACTGCCGGAGAGTGTCGCGTCGAAGTCCTTCTCAAGACCGCCGAGACCTCCGACATCTCCGGAGATGTAGCGACCATTCGAGGCGTCGACGATCTCCTTCGTCACCGGGCCAACGCTGCCGATGAGCGATCGCGCAAAGTCGTGCGAAGGACTGAGCTGTTCGTTGAGGTCGCGCAGTACCAGGCCGGGGATCGGAGCGAGCTGCGCGGCAACCTTCTCGTAGTCCGGCTCTCGCAAGGTGATGACGTCGACGAACTCATCGGAGGTCGAGCCCTTAATACGCGTCACCAGTGACGGCGCGTCCACGCCCAGGATCTGCGACATCTGGTTAGCCGTCGATGTCGGATCGAGGACCTTCCCGGCTTCCAGGCCGATGTCGACGACCGGCCGCGCTTCGACGATCGGCTGCCCCGCGCCGTCCAAAATCGTGGCCCGCGTCGGGGCGAGTCGGGTGTATTGCAGCGTGTCACCAGCACCGAGCGACGACTGCACGACGGACGGCTTCCAGGCCAGCTGCCAGCTGCCCGCGACGTTGTTGACGTCAACGGTCGACTGATACGTCCACGTCTGGGCGCCGGGTAAGTGCCAGGTGACGTTGAGCGTCGACGAGAAGATGCTGGCGTCAGCCGTGGGTTGGGTCGGTTGCGCCGTGACGTCGACCGATACCGCCTGCAGCTGCGCGACGATCGTCTTGTAGGCGGTTTGCACATCGGCGCCGCTCAGACCGCCGAGGTAGGGGACCGCCGTCAGGTCGCCCTTCGTCCACGCTTCCGCGAACTCCAGCGCCAGCGCGTCCGCCGGGTTGGCCGGAGACACGATCGCTGACGGCGACGAAGAGGACGACGGGGGCGTGGCTCCGGCCGCATGTCCGTGCGACGAGCGGGGATACAGGTAGAAGGCTCCAATGGCCGCGCCGGCCAGGATGAGCACGAGAAGGAGGATCAGCCCGACGCCGGGTCCGCGCCTGCCGCGACCCCCTCGGCCGGTTGTTCGCAGCGGCGACTGGCGATAGCTCACGTAGCGAGCCTAGTAATCTCATCGCAACGAAGGGTGGGGGCGTGCTGGTCTACGAAGGCTTTGGACTGCTGCTGGTTGTTGCGCTCTGGATCTTCTGCCTTGTCGACGTGATCGTGTCGAAAGAGGATGAATGCCGCAACCTGCCCAAGCTGCTTTGGCTGCTCATCGTGCTCATGCTGCCCGACATTGGTTCCGTTCTGTGGCTGATCGCTGGTCGGCCAAGGGGGCTGCGCCAGCCATGGCCCGGGGGGCGCAGACAGTCATGGCAGCAACGAACGACCCACCAGGCAGCGACCTCCCGTGCCCCGGGCTCGAAGATGGCGCGACCGACGATGCCTTCGGCTGGGGCGAATCCGGACGACGACGACGAGTTTCTGCGAAGCATTCGCCGCACGGACGAGTAATGCCCCCGCGATCGGCCTGGCGGCGGTGGCTCAACCTCGCGGTCGCCTTGGTGATTGTCGTGACGGCAGTCGTCGAGGTCCGGCTTTACGTCGTCCCCGCATCTGATGGCGCCGGGCCCGTCGACGCGGTGGTGGTGCTCGGCGGCCAGGAATACAAGGCGCGCCTGCAGACTGCCGACGTGATGCTCGCGAAGTTCCCGGGCTCGGTCGTCGTGGTCTCGATTCCCGGCGGAATAGCGTGCCCTCCGCAACCTGCCGGGGCATCCGCCATCCTCTGCTTCAGCCCGAGCCCGAGCACGACGCAGGGCGAGGCGCGCACCGCGTCGAAGCTCGCGGCGAAGTACGGCTGGAAGTCGATGGAGGTCGTCACGACTGCCGACCAAGTCTGGCGGGCGCGGTTGCGGTTCTCCCGCTGCTGGGCCGGCGACCTGACTATGGTGCGATCGAACTCGAGCATCTACTCGCGGATGCGCGCAGTCCCGTACGAAACCGCCGCCACAGCCAAAGCCGAAACCCTGCAGCGCGGGTGTTGACGCGTTGAAGTAGTGCTACGGCTGGCGCCCCGACAACGCAACCAAGCGCTTCGCCGGGTCGTCGGAGTCGATGTGCACCGGCGGCGCAAAAATGCCCGCCGCCTCCCACGACTTTGCGTTGGCCTCCATATAGACCAGCACCATGGCCACGGCGGCGGAATCCATCGTCTCGTCGAGACCCGCCCCGCGCGCGAGATCCCACCCGTGAATAAGCAGGTCGGACAGCATCTGTTGGCCGTACTCCAGCGCCGGATTGTCTCCGAACGACAGGTGCACCACGGCGTCCGGCGATGCGCTCAGCCACGCGCCCCGCGACGCCTCGGCCGCCCGCTCCCACGCCTTGACTGGCGAATCCCCAAGCACGTCGCCGTCGTATCGGTCACCGACCTGCGCGATGGTCTCGCCGTCGAGCAAATGCGGTGCCCACAGGTGCTCACCCGTGACGTGATTCACCAAGTCGCGAACGGACCAATCCGTGCAGGGCGTCGGTGCTGCCCAGCGATCCGCGGGCACCGCCCTGACCTTGTCGCCGAACGCGTCGATGCCTTGCACGATCAGGTCGAATGTCGTCGGCGGTACCTCGGTCATGGCACACCCCTAGCGGCGAAGTAGGAAGCACTCCTCAGGCAATTCGGCGTTCGCAGTCGACTCCGCCAGCGCCTTCAGCTGGCTCGGGTACTCGTCCAACGCCGCGATTTTCCGCCCACCGAGATCGAAACTCAATGGTTCGAGTTCGTAGCCCAGCTCGCGCAGGCGAGCGAGTCGAAGATCTGCTTGCGCGCGGTACATAGCCCGATACGGGACGTCGACGAACGCGACCCAGTTGGTTGCTAGCTCGGGAGATTCCTTGAGGAGAAGGAAACACGCCTCGTGAGTCCGCTTGTGGTCGGTGTGTTCGAGGCCAAGCGGGAAGGCGATCGTCGCAGGCCGAAGATCTCCGATCGCTTCGCGGATGGCGGCAGCGATATCTGTTGGCTCAGCCGACTCACCCGGCTCAAGCACGTACTGGCTGTCGAGAAAGTCGAGCCACCGGGGAACGGCACCAAGCTGCGCGAGCGCGGCACGATCCTCCGCACGGCGCAGGCCTACGACGTCGTCGCCCGCGACAAATCCGCTGGCCTGGTCCCACGATGTCGACCCAGGAAGAAATTCGGCCGGCGTCGCCGCGTCGCGGGCCGGCGGCAAGCCGGCGAACACGGTCAGCACGGTGGTCGCGGAAGCACCGGCGATCAATCCCGCGCAGCTGAGTACCGCGTCGTCGAGATGCGGCGAAACAACGGTGACAGGAGCTAGCGCCGTGACATCTGGCTGGGTCATGGGAGATTCGTACCATCACCCGTCGCGCGTCGTTCCGTCAGGTGGTCTAGACCGCGTCCCCAGCGGCTGATCTCGCTCCCAACTGACTGACCGTCGTATCAGGCGCGATACACGTGTTCTACACGTTAGGTGTACGCTACGTGTATGGCCAAGGTCCGTACGAATATCGAGATTGAGGACGAGTACGTCCAGGTGATCATGGACCGCTACGGCGTTCGAACGAAGACCGAGGCAGTCGAGCTCGCGCTGCGCCACTTGGCCGGTCAGCCGATGACCCGCGAAGAAGCGTTGTCGATGCGTGGCGCACACGCGATCGCTGAGCCGCCCGCAGACGCTGCTCCACGTGGCAGCGCTTCTCGGGTTACTGCATGATCTTGGCCGACACCTCAGCCTGGGTCGAGTACGACCGAGCGAGCGGGAGTTCGGTTGACGATCGCCTGACTGAACTCATCAGCCATAGCGGCCCGCTCGTGGTCACGGAACCGGTAATCATGGAGGTACTGGCCGGGGCGCGCACCGACGTACGGGAACGTGATCTTCGGCGCCTTCTGCAGCGAGCTGGACTCCTTCATTTCGACGCCACAACCGACTTCGACGCTGCCGCCCGCATCTATCGACGTTGCCGCGGCGGCGGCGTGACCCCGCGCGGGATGATCGACTGCATGATTGCCGCCGTTGCCTGGCGCCGGGGAGCCACCCTGCTCTCCCACGATGTCGACCTCGACCGTGTCGCGCAGGTCGTCGGTCTCCAAGTGGACGAAGCCTCGCTACGCGCCTAGCGGTGGGCGAGGGGGGACTTGAACCCCCACGTCCTCACGGACACACGGACCTGAACCGTGCGCGTCTGCCATTCCGCCACTCGCCCGAGTGGAGCGCTCAGCCTAGCAGCGGCCGACGCGACCCCACTGCGAACGTAGGCAGCCCCCGAAGCGTCCTAGATACGATCGATATCGGCACCATCTGGGCACCAGACAGGGCAGCAGACACGGACGACGGAAGGAGGGTCAGTGGGTGTACTCCAGCGCTTCGAGCGACGGATCGGCGGCGTCGTCGAAGGAATCTTCGCCCGCGCCTTCAAATCCGAGGTCCAGCCGGTCGAGGTAGCAGCCGCTCTCCAGCGCGAACTCGACGACCAGGCCGCCGTCGTCGGCCGCGACCGCACGCTGGTCCCCAACCAGTTCGTCGTCGAACTCGGCCACCACGACTACGACCGGCTGGCGCCCTATGAGAAGCCGCTGAGCGACGAGCTCGCGGCGATGGTTCGCGAGCACGCCGTCGACCAGCGCTACAGCTTCGTCGGCCCTGTGCAGGTGCAGCTGCTGCTCGTACCCGCACTCGAGACTGGTCTGTTCCGGATCCGCAGCGAGGTCGCGCCCGGGCGCGAAGGCATGCCGGATCTGGCGTCGATCCCACCGCAGCCGCCCCGGCCGGTGCCAGCACCATCGCCGGCTCGCGAGGAGGCGCCGTTCAACGCCGGCGACACCAACCTGACGACCGCGATCCCCCGCGCGCCGGCCGCACCCAACCTCGGCCAGATCCACGTTCGCGAGGGCAAGGGAGCGTCGTACGACTTCGAGATTCGGCACAAGATCACCGTGATCGGACGCGGCACCGACGCCGACATCCGGCTCACCGATCAGGCAGTATCGCGCCGCCACGCTGAGATCCGGATCGTCAACGGCGCGACCATGTTGAACGACCTGCAATCGACCAACGGCACCACCGTAAATGGCGTCACCGTCACGACAACAGCATTGTCGGACGGCGACGAGATCCGGATCGGCGAGACGGTACTCACCTACCGCGCACCCGCCGATGCACCTCAAGGTGCCGCACTGCCCGGGCTGCCCAGCCTCCCCAACCCGGGCCCTCGGGGCTGAGTACCGCGAATGTCAGAGCTCTCGCTCTTCTTATTGCGGGCGGGATTCGTTGCCTTGCTGTGGGTTTTCGTCATCGTCGCCTTCGGCATCGTGCGATCCGACCTGTCCGGTGGGGCGCAACCACGCGTCGTCCGGCCGCAACCCAAGAAGCAGGTGAAGAAGCCCAGCTCGCGCAAGGCCCCTCGCAAGCTGGTTGTCGTTGCGGGCACGTTGGCCGGCACGTCGATCAACCTCGGCGACGCGCCGGTCACGATTGGGCGGGCGAACGACTCGACCCTCGTACTCACCGACGACTACGCATCGACACGGCACGCCCGCGTATTCCAGCGCGACGGCCAGTGGTTGGTCGAGGACCTCGGATCAACCAACGGCACCTTCCTCGACCGAGCCAAAGTCGTCCAACCCACGCCAGTCGCCGCCGGCACGCCGATCAGAATCGGCAAGACCGTTCTCGAGCTGCGCAGATGAGTTCGCGATGAGCCTCATGCTGCGATTCGCTGCGAGGTCGGACGTCGGGCTGATCCGCACGAACAACGAGGACGCCGTTTATGCCGGCCCGCGATTGGTCGCGGTCGCCGACGGCATGGGCGGTCATGCCGCGGGGGACGTAGCAAGCGCGGTGACGATTGCGACGCTGGCCCCCCTCGACGACGACGACCCGCCGTCCGATTTGCTCGGCGTCCTCGAACAATCCATCCGGCAGGCGAACGACCAGCTTCGCCAGATGATGGATTCCGACGCCGAACTCGACGGCATGGGCACCACGCTGACGGCGCTGCTGTGGGGCGGCACCCGCCTCGCGCTCGCGCACATAGGCGACTCGCGCGCGTACCTGTTTCGTGATGGCGAACTGACCCAGATCACCCGCGACCACACTCTCGTGCAACACATGGTCGACCTCGGTCAACTCGACGAAGCCGATGTGCCGACCCACCCGCAGCGATCGGTGATCCTGCGGGTGCTCAACGGCAGGCCGGACGCCGAGGCGGATCTGTCTATCCGCGAAGCGCGCGCTGGCGATCGCTACTTGTTGTGCAGCGATGGCTTATCCGGCGTTGTCAGCAAGGAGACCTTGCGCGAAGCACTCGCGCTCGGCGAGCCCGAGCAAGTGGTCGACTCCCTCGTCGACCTGGCGTTACGCGGCGGCGCACCCGACAACGTGACGTGCGTGGTGTGCGACGTCGTCGAGGCCGGCAACTCCGCAGCCGGCTCGCCGGTGATCGGCGGCTCCATCGCCGATGGCGAAGACGTGCGGATGCGCCAGCCCGATACCGCCGCGGGTCGCGCAGCAGCCTTGCGAATTCATCGTCGGCCGGCGGCCCACCGCGCCACCGACGTTGAACCAACTCGACGGCGTTGGCGCGGACCCGCGCTTGTCGTCGTGTTGCTACTGGTTGTCGCCGGCGGATTGTTCGGCGGTACCTGGTGGTACTCGCAGCACCAGTTCTACGTCGGTAGCGACGGTCAGCAAGTCGTGGTCTACAAGGGCATCGATGGATCGGTGCTCGGCCTCAACTTCTCGAAACCCATCGAGCACACCGGCATCGCGCTGACGTCGTTGCCAGCGTTCGAACGCGAGCGCGTCTCTGACGGCATCGGTGCGCGCAACAGGGCGGACGCCGATCGAATCGTCGGTCAGCTACATTCCGTCCCGACAGTCGCACCAACGCCACAACCGTCGCCGTCGACCGAGCCGTCCGATGTACCCTCCTCGGGCCCACCGTCGTCCGTGCCGTCGTCGTTCGCGCCAGGTGTCAGTGGCCCGCCGAGCGCGGTGAGTTCACCGTGACAAGTGCAGCCGCCGGTGCGACCGGCCTGGTGAAGGCGATCAAGCCTCGTCGCCCACGCACGAGGCGTTCGGTCGAGCTCGCGATGTTGGTGTTCGCCGTCATCATCGCGCTCGCTGCCTACGCCGACGTCGGTCTGACGCGTTCTCAACATGTGCCGCCCGACATCTTGACCTACGGCCTCGGACTCGGCGCTCTGGTGCTGCTCGCGCACATCGCCATTCGCAGGTTTGCTGCATACGCAGATCCGTTGTTGTTGCCGTGCGCCGCCCTGCTCAACGGTCTCGGTCTCGTGCTGATTCACCGGCTCGACCTAGTCGCGCCGAAGGCGGCACGTTCCGATGCCACCCTGCAGTTGGCGTGGAGCGCCATCGGAGTCGTCGGCTTCATCGCGGTGCTGGTGATTGTGCGCGACCATCGCCGGTTGCAGCGGTTCACCTACACATCGATGTTGCTCGGCCTCATCCTGCTGGCTATTCCTTCCGTACTGCCTGCCCGATTCAGCGAGGTCAACGGCGCGCGCAACTGGATCCGGTTCGCCGGATTTTCCATTCAGCCTGGGGAATTCGCCAAAGTTCTGCTCGTCATCTTCGTGGCTGGCTTCCTGGTGGCGAAGCGCGATGCGCTGGCACTGGCGGGTCGCCGGTTCGCCGGCATCGACCTACCCCGCGGCCGTGATCTCGGCCCGGTCGTACTCGCCTGGCTGGTGAGTGTTGCGCTGCTCGTGCGCGGGCGCGACCTCGGCATGTCGATGCTGTTCTTCGGTTTCTTCATCCTGATGCTCTACATCGCCACGGAACGATTGTCGTGGCTCTTGATCGGCACCTTGCTGTTCGCCGGTGGCACCTACGTCGCGTATCACTTGTTCGGACACGTACGAGAGCGGTTCGAGATCTGGCTGCATCCGTTCGCCCATGCGCAAGGGTCCGGCTACCAGCTCGTGCAAGCTCTCTACGGTTTCGCGACCGGTGGCCTCATGGGTACCGGACTTGGCAACGGCCGTCCCGATCTGGTGCCGTTCGCGAATAGCGACTTCATCATGGCAACAGTCGGCGAGGAGCTCGGCCTCACGGGATTGATGGCGATCCTGCTGGTGTATGTCGTGATCGTGTCGCGCGGCCTTCGTGCGTCGCTGTCGGTGCGCGACTCGTTCGGCAAACTACTCGCGGCCGGGCTGTCGGTCTGCCTCGCCGTCCAGGTGTTCGTCGTCGTCGGCGGTGTCATGCGGCTCATCCCGCTGACCGGCATCACGACCCCGTTCCTGTCCTACGGCGGCTCGTCGCTGGTGTCGAACTGGATACTGCTTGCGCTGCTCGTGCGCATCAGTGATGCCGGCCGCCGTCCGGCACCCGCGCCACCGCCTCGACCTGACGACGCAATGACGCAGGTGATCCCGCTATGAACAAGCCCATTCGCCGCGTAGCGATCGCCTGCCTGCTGCTGTTCGCGATCCTCCTGGTCAACGACAACGTGGTGCAATACGCGAACGCCAAGACGCTTCGCGACAAGCCGGGCAATACGCGGTTGCTGTTCCAGCAGTACGACCGCAAGCGGGGCGACATCGTGACCGCTACCGGCGTCACTATTGCCAGCTCTGTTCCGACGAACGACACGCTGAAGTACCTACGCACGTATGCGAACGGACCGTTGTTCGCACCCGTCACCGGGTTCTACTCGATCATCTATGGCGGGTCGCAGGTCGAGAGTGCCGACAACTCGATCCTCGCCGGCACCGACGATCGGCTCTTCGGTGTGCAGCAACTGTCGAACCTCATCACCGGACGGACACCCGAGGGTGGCAACGTCGTCCTCACCATCGATCCGGTCCTGCAGCAGGTTGCCTACACGGCGTTGGCCGGACGCAAGGGAGCGGTGGTTGCGGTCGATCCGAGTACCGGCGCGATCCTGGCGATGGTCACGTCGCCGTCCTACGACCCGAACGTGCTGTCGTCGCACAACCAGGCATCGATCACGCAGGATTGGGAGAAGCTGATTGCAGATCCGACGAACCCGATGCTCGACCGTGCGCTCAGCCAGACCTATCCGCCTGGGTCGACCTTCAAGCTCATCACCGCTGCCGCGGCGCTGTCGACGGGCCAGTACACGCCCACCACGGTGATTCCCGCCCCCACGACGCTACCGCTGCCCCAATCGACCAGCGTCTTGCACAACTTCGCAGGCGAGAGCTGCGGCGGGCAGGCGACGCTCATCCAAGCGCTGACAATCTCGTGCAACACCGCCTTCGGCCAACTGGGCCTGACGATTGGTCAGACTGCTCTGCAAGCTCAGGCCGATGCCTTCGGCTTTGACTCGACGTACTCCGTGCCGATGAAGTCGGCGCAGAGCGTGTTCCCGACCGACCTGTCTGACGCGAACACGATCCAATCCGCGATCGGCCAGTACGACGTGCGGGCGACCCCGCTCCAGATGGCAATGGTCGCCGCCGCCATTGCCAACGGCGGCGTGGAAATGAAGCCCTACCTGGTCGACGAGCTGGTCGGGCCCGATCTGCGGATCATCGATCAGACGAAGCCCACCGAGTTGCGGCGAGCCGTATCAACCCAGGTGGCGGCCGACCTCACCCAGATGATGGAGAGCGTGGTGCAGCACGGCACCGGGACGAGTGCTCAGATCAAGGGTGTCACAGTGGCCGGCAAGACGGGCACCGCGCAGAATGCGGTAGGAGCAGCGCCGCACGCCTGGTTCGTTGCGTTCGCACCAGCAGTCCAACCGACGATCGCGATCGCCGTTCTCGTCGAAAACGGCGGCGGCAACAATGACGCAACGGGCGGCGCCGTCGCAGCGCCGATCGCGAAGGCCGTTATTCAGGCCGAACTGAAGAAGCAACCATGAGGCATCCGAGTAGTAACAGGCCAACGAAGGGGTTCCACCATGACTGAGCCACGGCGGCTCGGCGACCGCTACGAGCTGGGCGAAGTGCTCGGCTACGGAGGCATGGCCGAGGTGCTCCGCGGGCGCGACATCCGGCTCGGCCGCGACGTCGCAGTCAAGACCCTTCGTGTCGATCTCGCTCGAGAGCCATCGTTCCAGGCCCGATTCCGTCGCGAAGCACAGTCCGCGGCATCGCTCAATCACCCGTCGATCGTCGCTGTCTACGACACCGGCGAAAGCACGCTCGATGGCGTTCAGGTGCCCTACATCGTCATGGAGTACGTCGACGGCAGAACGCTGCGCGATCTGCTCAAGAGCGAGCGGCACATCATGCCAACCCGCGCACTCGAGATCACCGCGGAGATCCTCAAGGCGCTCGATTACAGCCACCGCAACGGCATCATCCATCGCGACATCAAACCCGCCAACGTCATGCTGACGCGGTCGGGCGAGGTGAAGGTCATGGACTTCGGCATCGC
>DATCDK010000178.1:0-9829 GCA_036510735.1 Acidothermaceae bacterium
CATGCACACACTCGCGCGGGTCAAGAACGCCGCGCTCGCAGAAGGCGATGCGCCGGAGCCGTCCATGCGCGCGATCGGCGAGGCACAGGTGGTTGACGCGGCCGACCGACTCATCGCGAACACCGCAGCAGAGGCCCGTCAGCTCATCGACCTCTACGACGCGGACCCAGCCGCAGTTTCCGTCGTCCCGCCCGGTGTCGATCTCTCGTTGTACCGGCCCGGATCACGTGCCGCCGCTCGCGCGCGTCTCGGCCTGCCGGGAAACCGTGACGTGTTGCTGTTCGTTGGCCGGATCCAGCCGCTCAAGGCGCCCGACCTGTTGATCCGCGCGCTCGCCGTCATGGTCGATCGCACGCCGTCGTTGCGTGATCGGCTGATGGCCGTGATCGTCGGCGGTGTCAGCGGATCCGGGGTCGCGGAGCCCGACCACCTCGCCCGCCTCGCCGACCAACTCGGAGTCGCCGACTTGGTGCGCTTCGAACCGCCCGCCCCCAGTGATCGCCTTGCCGATTTCTACCGCGCCGCGAGCGTCACCGTCGTTCCGTCGTACAGCGAATCGTTCGGTCTCGTCGCACTCGAGTCGCAGGCGTGCGGGACGCCGGTCGTCGCCGCGCGGGTCGGCGGACTCGTCACGACTGTCAGCGACGGCGTTTCCGGGTTGCTCGTCGATGGACACGAGCCGACGTCATATGCCGACGTGCTGACCAAGCTTTTATCGGACGCCGAATTGCGGCGCTCCTTGGCGACGGGCGCGATCGCCCACGCCGCCGGCTTCGACTGGGATCGCACTGTCGATGGCGTGATCGATGTCTATGCCGACGCACTGCGTGGTGTCGCGGGCCGCAACGTCGAAGGGCTGCCCGTCGCCGTATGGCGGTGAGTGCCTCGTGAGCTGGCTTGCGCGCGAGGAAATCGATGCCGTCATCCGGGCGACGCTCGAAGAACGCGAGATCCTGTTCGATCAGGTCGGCGAGTCGGCGTTCGTTGTGCGGCTCATGGGAACTCATCGTTTAGTGACGGCTGTGCGTCTTGTCGTCGGCGACCAGAGCCTGCTTATCGAGGCGTTCTTCGTGCGGCGGCCCGACGAGAACGCGCAGGAGTTCTACCGCTTCCTGCTGGAGCGAAATGGCCACATGTACGGCGTTCATTTCGCGATCGATGCGAAGGGCGACGTCTACTTGATGGGCCGACTGCCGTTGCTTGCAGTGACCCCCGACGAGATCGACCGGCTGCTCGGGTGCGTGCTCACGTACTCCGACGAGACGTTCGATGTTGCGCTGCAGATCGGGTTCGCGGAGAGCATCCGTCGCGAGTGGGAATGGCGGGCGTCGCGCAATGAGTCCGTTGAGAACCTGCGCGCGTTCGCTCGGTTTGCCGATCCGGCAGCCACTGGTGCGCGCGATCCAGCGGTTGATAGTCACGGCAGGCATCGGCGCGGCACGACGTAGCGATTGCCCCGGCCGCATCGTCGCACTCCCGCACTCCTCACACATTCAGGTCTTCTTGTGCGCAGAACCTGAATGTGTGAGGAGCGGCCGTGAATCTCTGAGGAGTCGGGGGCCGTTGGCGCAGGCCGCCCTCGGAGTTTGACCCGTTGGTCGCTCGCGAAGCGAGGTCTGGGAAACTAGCGGTATGTCCGCGCGAACGCTCATCCTGCTGCGCCATGGCGAGAGCCAGTGGAACGCGAAGAATCTCTTTACCGGCTGGGTCGACGTCGACTTGTCCGCGAAGGGCGAGGCCGAGGCTGCCAACGGCGGCCGACTACTGGCCGAGCGCGGCGTCACACCCGAGGTCGTGCACACGTCGCTGCTGCGCCGCGCGATCCGCACCGCCAACATCGCCCTCGACACAGCCGACTTGTCGTGGCTCCCGGTGCAGCGTTCGTGGCGATTGAACGAACGCCACTACGGGGCACTGCAGGGCAAGGACAAGAAGGCGACACTCGACGAGTTCGGTGAAGAGCAGTTCATGTTGTGGCGCCGCTCATACGACGTGGCGCCGCCGCCGCTCGCTACAGACAGCGAGTACTCACAAAGCGCCGACCCGCGCTACGCAACGCTGCCGCCCGAGCTTCGGCCGAACACCGAGTGCTTGAAGGACGTCGTGCACCGGATGCTGCCGTACTGGTACGACGCGATCGTGCCGGATCTGTACGTGGGTAAGACGGTGCTCGTTGTCGCGCACGGAAACTCATTGCGCGCGTTGGTAAAACACCTCGATGCGATCTCCGACGATGACATCGCTGCGCTCAACATCCCGACCGGGATCCCGTTGATGTACAGCCTCGACGACGATCTCGTCCCGATCGTGCGCGGCGGCGAATACCTCGACGCCGACGCTGCAGCACAGGCAGCCGCGGCCGTAGCGAATCAGGGTCGCTAGCGCGCGTGTCGCCTGTCACCGCGAGTGCTGTTGTCCAGCGCGTGTTCTTACGCGCAATGAGCATCAACACCCAAGCGGGACGGCGGTTAGGTGGCGGCCGGCCGGCGACTATTGGTGTTCAGCGGTCGCAAGAACAGCCGCTGAGCGCCAATACCCAAGCGGGACGGCGGGCAAGTGGCGGCCGGTGCTAGCTCGACGTGGCGGCGGACGGCGACGCAGGTGCGCTAGCTGGCGCCGAGCCCGCAGGTGCACTAGCTGGCGCTGATGACCCAACTGCGGGCGACCCAACGGGTGAAGCGACGGGTGACGCAACCGGCGACGCGACGGGTGACGCAACCGGCGACGACGGCGGGGGCGGTGGGGGCGCGGTCGGCAGGAACGTTCCGACGGCTGCCGAGCTCTGTACAGGCACCAGCAGGCCGGTGACCGAACCGCTGTTCCCGAAGGTCAGGCTGACCATCACCGAGTCACCCTGCTGAAGCGGTGCGGTCAGGTTGCGCAGCAACACGCTGATGCGCGTGGTTCCGGGGCCGCTTCCGGTGGCAGCAGGAACGGATGCGTCCGTCGCAGCCTGCAGCTGCTCGGCGGCCGGCGGCACGGAGGCGGTCGCGTCGGCGCCGGAGGGCGGCACCGGTTCGACGGACACGTCGATCAGTGCGTCGGGCTGGGTAGCGAAGTTGATCGCGTTGAACTGCAGGTAAGCGAGGCCGCCCTTGGGCGAGATGACCCCACTCGGTAGCGCGATAATCACGCCCTGGACTTCGAGGTTCGTGCCGATCTTCGCGGTAGCCGCCTGCAGGTTGGCGACCGCGTGGCGGACCGGCGAGCCGAACCCGGTGGCAGAACATGCGGCAAGGATCGGCGCGCACACTCCGACCACGATGGCCGTGCGCACGCGGCGGCGAGTCAAGCTCTGAACCCTCGTGCTGACCTGGGTGCTGCTCACGACCTGTCCCCTTCGGCTGCCGGTCTGCGCCGTAGCCTAACGAGCCCCGCAGGACGCCCTTTCACACCCCGGTCACACCCCGGGGTCACGCCCCGGCGTGTGCCGGTTGCTTGAGCTCGGGAAGCACCGCGTCGAGCGATGTGGTGCGGGTGAAGTCGTTGACGATCTGCTCGATGACCCCGTCGGCGTGGACGGCCACGACCGTCAGCGTGCCCTTGGCGAACGCCGCCGTGATTGCCGAATCCTTGTCGACCATCACGCGCACCGCGACACTCATGTTGCCGGCGAGCGCGTTCAACTCTGACTGCTGCGCCTGGCTTCCGATCAGGTAGATCGTCAGACCGTTGTCGGCTGCTTCCGCCGCGAGGCGCGTCAGCGCGGCGGCGCACGCGCACTCGTGCTGCGTGACCGCCAACAGCGCGGGCCGCAGCGCGCGGGCGGTGGTGGCGCCGGTCTGCCCGACAAGTGCGTCGTCGGGGACGAGGCCGCCGACGGTGCCCGGCGCAGCAGTCGGGGCGGCAAGTACGAGGGGTACCGGCGCAGTTGGCTGATGCTCCGGCGTGCGGCCGGGAAAGATGAGCGTCGCGCCGAGCAGCGCGGCCGCGATCATGAGCGTGATGATGATCGGCGCGGACAACGCGCGAGTCGTTCGGCCACCGTGCGTCGAGGTGGCTCCGCCACCGTGCGTCGAGGTGGCTCCGCCACCGAGCATCCGCTCGAAGACGCGGCGGCGGCGCTTCCACCGTTCCTCGCGTCGCCACGCGGCGATGTCGCGGGCGAGCTCTCGGGCGTCATCCGGGACGACGACGTGCGCGCCGGCCGGTATCCCGCCCGGTTTGTCTTCGCTGCCGCCCACACCCGGCTCCACGGACCCAGTATGAGCACGTGGCGCCGCCGCGTGCAGATGGGGCGTGGATAAAGCTTGTGAAGCGCCCTCGCGGCGCACAACTACCCCGGTTTTGTCAAGACCTGAATCGGGGGTTGTTGATCTTGCTTTGGCTGTCACCATGGCTCTGACCTGCGCAGATGCGCAGACCGACGTTCACGCGGGCCTGTTTTGCGTGGTAGCATGGGGTCAGCTGAAGGGACTAGTGCCACATGTCGTTCAACGTCGGCGAGACAGTTGTCTACCCCCATCACGGGGCTGCACTGATCGAAGCCATCGAGAGTCGTGTAATCAATGGCGAGGAGCGCATTTACCTCGTCCTTAAAGTAGCTCAGGGTGACCTCACGGTTCGGGTTCCCGCTGACAACGCCGAGTTTGTCGGTGTCCGCGACGTCGTGGGCCAAGAGGGCCTTGATCGGGTGTTCGAGGTGCTTCGCGCGCCGCACACCGAAGAGCCCACCAACTGGTCGCGCCGGTACAAGGCGAACCTCGAGAAGCTGGCGTCTGGCGACGTCAACAAGGTGGCAGAAGTCGTTCGCGACTTGTGGCGCCGCGATCGCGAGCGCGGGCTGTCCGCAGGCGAGAAGCGGATGCTCGCGAAGGCGCGTCAGATTCTGGTGAGCGAACTGGCCCTCGCCGAAGGCACGAACGAGGACAAGGCCGAAGCGATCCTTGACGAGGTCCTCGCCTCCTAACATGGGTTAGCGCCGGGCGTCCGGCCACCCCTGGAGGGTCATGACCATCAAGAAGCGCGCGCCCAGCGGCGTGGTCGACGTGCTGCGCCTGCTCGTCGTCGTGTTCTTCGCGGGGCTCGGCTACGAGGTCTCGAAGCGCTTCAGTTCCGGCGCCTTCGCACTGGGTCCGCTCAACGGTGTCATGGTCGGCATCATCATCGGCTCTGGCCTGGGGTACGTCCTCGGCGGCGTGCTCGGTCGCACCACCGTCACGGCGGTCGGCCGCACTGAACACAGCCTCCGCAAGACATCCGCCGAAGAACTCGTCGCCGGCTCGTTCGGTGGCGTCATCGGCGTGCTCGTCGGCGCGGGTATCGCATGGTGGATATTCCTGCTGCTGCAGCCATTTCTCGCGTTTCCGTTGTTCGGATTCGTGGTCCTCGTGATTGGTTATCTCGGGTACCGCCTCGGCACCAATCGTCGCGAGGAAATGCTTTCGATGTTTGCCGGTCGCGCGGGTATGGGCCCACGGCATCAGTCAACGTCGAACCTGCCTCGCGTCGTCGACACGTCGGTTGCCATCGACGGCCGCATCCTCGACGTCGTGCAGGCCGGCTTCCTCGACGGCACGTTCTTGATTCCGAGCCCGGTGCTTGCCGAGCTCCAAGGGCTCGCCGATGCGGGCGATGACCTGCGTCGTTCGAAGGGACGTCGCGGGTTGCAGAATCTCGAAGCGTTAAAGCGTGAGCCGGGGGTCAACCTCGAGGTACTCGACGAGGATCTGCCGGCGGTGCCAGAAGTCGACGCCAAGCTGGTGCGGATCTGCCTCGATCGCGGACTTCCGCTGCTGACCCTCGACACCAATCTGGCGAAGGCTGCTTCGCTCGCCGGCGTCCACGTCATGAACCTGCACGGGCTCGCACTCGCGCTGCGTCCGCCGGTCTCCGCCGGAGAGGACGTCATCGTGCATCTGCTGCGTCCTGGCAAGGAGGCTGGCCAAGCTGTCGGCTATCTCGACGACGGCACGATGGTGGTGGCCGAGCGTTCTCGCGATCACATCGGTGACGAGATCGCGATCCATGTCACGAGCGTGCTGACGACAGCCAACGGACGGATGGTCTTCGGCCAGCCGGTGGCCACACCGCAGGCTCCCAACGGAGCCACGTCAGCCACGCACGATGCAGACCCGTTGCGGGTGGAGTCGGCCCGACCTGGCCCACCGAGCCATCCGCTCGGTCGATCGTTGTGACCGTCGCGGCCATCGTGCCGGCGGCCGGTCGCGGCGAGCGGCTCGGTCCCGGTCAGCCCAAGGCCCTGCGCACGCTCGACGGCGTCCCGATGCTCGTTTATGCCGTGCAAGCACTAGCTCGCGCCCGTCTCGTCGAGCTGGTCGTTGTCGCCGCGCCGCCGAACGGCGTTGCCGAAGTCGAAGCGTTGCTCGCATCGCACGACATCGGTGCGCCGGTGCTGGTCGTTGCCGGCGGTGAGCAACGCCAAGATTCGGTGGCGCGGGCGCTCGAGGCGCTGCCGCCCGAGGTCGACGTGGTGCTGGTCCACGATGCAGCTCGACCCCTCGCGCCGAGCGAGCTCGTCGACGCGGTGGCCAGTGCGGTGCTGGCCGGTCACGGCGCAGTCGTCCCGGGCCTCGCGATGACAGACACCGTCAAGCGCGTGGCGCTCTCTAATACCGGGGCGGACGGCGAGGGGCGGCCGACCGAGCAGGTGCTCGAGACGGTGGCGCGAAGCGATCTGCGCTGCATCCAAACTCCGCAGGGCTTCGATCGCGCGGTGCTGACGAAGGCACACGCGGCGGCCGAGGACACCGCGACCGACGACGCCGGTCTGGTCGAGCGACTCGGACTCCCCGTCGTCGTCGTCGCAGGATCGGCCGACGCGTTCAAGATCACCCGCCCGATCGATTTGCTCATCGCCGAAGCGGTGCTGCGCGAACGGCGAGGTCGCGGTGTCGGCTGAGACTGGCAGCGTCGCGACCGGGACGCCGCGTGTCGGCCTCGGTATCGACGTCCACGCCTTTGAAGTTGGTCGTCCCTTGTGGGTTGCCGGTTTGCACTGGCCCGGTGAGACCGGCCTTGCCGGTCACTCTGATGCCGATGTCGTTGCCCACGCGTGCTGCGCCGCACTGCTGTCGGCCGCCGCACTTGGCGATCTCGGTACCCAGTTCGGCACTGATGATCCCGCATGGGCGGGAGCATCCGGTGCGGCGTTGCTCGGCGAGACCATGCGGCGGGTGCGCGAACGCGGCTACGAGGTCGGCAACGTCGCCGTCCAGTTGATCGGGAACGTGCCGCGCCTCGGCCCACGTCGCGACGAAGCCCAGGATGTGCTCTCGACCGCAGTCGGCGGCGTGGTGTCGCTCTCGGCGACCACGACCGACCGGCTCGGCTTCACCGGCCGCGGCGAGGGACTGGCCGCGATGGCCACCGCATTGATCTATCCGCGCGCAGCTCGCCCTAGTCTTGCCACGTGACGTTGCGCCTTTACGACACCGCCAGCCGCCAGACGCGCGAGTTCGAATCGATCGAGCCTGGCCGCGTCTCCCTGTACCTGTGCGGCGCGACCGTGCAGGCACCGCCGCACATCGGTCACGTCCGTTCGGCGGTTGCTTTCGACGTCGCGTCTCGATGGTTTTCTGCGAGCGGGTTTCGCGTCACCCTTTGCCGCAATGTGACGGATATCGACGACAAGATCCTGGCTGTGGCGGGCGCCGCGGGGGTGCCGTGGTGGGAGATCTCCGAACGTAATCAGCGCCTGTTCGCCGATGCATACGCTGCGCTCGGATGCCTGCTGCCGACGGTCGAGCCGCGCGCGACCGGACACGTGCCCGAGATGATCGTGCTGATGCGCCGGCTCATCGAGTCGGGGCACGCATACGCGGTCGACGGTGACGTGTATTTCTCGGTGCAGTCGTTCGCCGCGTATGGCGCGCTTTCCGGTCAGGATCCGCGCAATCTGCAGCAGGGCGAGTCGGATGTCGAGAGCAAGCGCGACCCCGTCGACTTCGCGCTGTGGAAGCGGGCCAAGCCAGGGGAGCCGTACTGGGAGACGCCCTGGGGCAACGGGCGACCGGGTTGGCATCTCGAATGCTCGGCGATGGCCACCAAGTATCTGGGCGCGCGCTTCGACATTCATGGCGGAGGGCTCGACCTCGTATTTCCGCACCACGAGAACGAGCAGGCACAGTCGCGGTCGGTAGGCGACGGGTTCGCCAACTTCTGGATGCACAACGGCCTGGTGACTCTCGGCGGCGACAAGATGAGCAAGTCGCTTGGCAACACGTTGTCGGTCGAGAATCTGCTCGAACAAGTTCGCCCGGCCGAGCTGCGCTACTACTTGGCGGCGCCGCACTACCGATCGAGTGTCGACTTCACCGCCGCATCGCTCGATGAAGCGGCCACGGCATATCGCCGTGTCGAAGGCTTCGTCACGCGGGCAGTAGAGCTTGCGGGCGTGGGAATTCCGGCACCGCTAACGTTGGCATCGTTCCCTCCCGCGTTCGTCGACGCGATGAACGACGACATCGGCGTACCGCAGGGTTTGGCGGTCTTGCACAACACGGTGCGCGAGGGAAACGCTGCTCTGGCGGACGGCGACAAGGTGCGCGTCGGTGCGTATCTGCGGCATGCCATCGCGATGCTGTCAGTGCTCGGCCTCGACCCGGTCGGCGACGGTTCTGTCGCTGGGGGCGGCAGCGACATGCGCGGCACGATCGACGCTTTGGTGGCACTCGCGATCGAGCAGCGCACCGCTGCGCGCGAGCGAAAGGACTACGCGGCGGCCGACGCGATTCGCGATCAGCTAGCCCGGGCAGGCATCATCGTCGAAGACACCGCCGCGGGAGCCCGCTGGCAACTGCGGAGGGATTGACGTCATGGCGGGTGGAAAGCGCGGTGGCCAGGGCGGGCGCGGCGCCAAGCCGGGCTCGCATCGCAAGGGCGCATCGGTCGGCTCAGGCGGTCAGAAGCGCAAGGGCCTTGAAGGTCGCGGACCGACGCCGCCTGCCTCCGAACGCAAGGGTCACGCAGCGGCACAGCAGGCGCGTCGCGCGGATGCAGCTGGAGCTCCGGTTGGTCGTGCTGGTCGTCCTGCCGCATCGGGTCGCCCTGCCGCGGCCGGCCGTCCGGCTTCTGGTGGTCGTCCCGCCGCTGCTGGCCGTCCTACCGCAACTGGCCGAAGTGCAGCTGCTGGCCGTCCTGCCGCGGGTCGATCTGCGGGTGCGGGCCGCCCTGCCGCTGGCCGTTCATCGGCGGCACGACCCGCAGCGGGCGGACGGCCGACCACCACCCGCCGTCCGACCCGAAGTACTCGGCCCGACCCGAATGCGCCAGAGGTTGTCGCCGGCCGCAACCCGGTAGTCGAAGCATTGCGCGCGAGCATCCCGGCGAGTGCGTTGTACGTCGCCACTGGCATCGAGCTCGATGAGCGAGTGCGCGAGGCCATCAAACTGGCGAACGACTTGCGCATTCCGCTGCTTGATGCAGAGCGGATGGAACTCGATCGTTACGCGCAGGGTGCGGTGCATCAGGGACTTGTCTTGCAGGTGCCGCCGTTCGATTACTTACATCCGGACGAGTTGCTCGATCGTGCGTTCTCCTCCGGCGTCCCCTTGCTTGTTGCATTGGACGGCGTGACTGATCCGCGCAATCTCGGAGCAGTCGTGCGTTCGGTCGGCGCGTTCGGCGGACACGGTGTGCTGGTGCCCGAACGGCGATCGGCCGGCATGACGGCGGGTGCGTGGAAAGCATCGGCGGGTGCGGCCGCGCGAGTGCATGTAGCACGCGCGACAAACCTGACGCGGGCTCTGACGGCGTATGCCGAGCGCGGTCTGCTTGTGGTCGGGCTTGCAGGTAAGGGCTCGCTCGATCTGATGGATTTGGAAGCTGCGACAGAGCCTCTTGTTCTTGTTGTCGGCTCGGAGGGCAA
>DATCDK010000179.1:0-21081 GCA_036510735.1 Acidothermaceae bacterium
GCCGGCCGTACTCGTGACAGCCTCCGCTGGATCCGGTGCCACTGACGAGAAGCCCGGAACCAGCCGCGCGATCTCGAGCGCGACGTGCGGCGGGACGCTGTCGGCGATTGCCGGCTGGCGACGAAGGACCTGCATAAGAAGGTCCGTGAGCACGGTGAACGGCAAGTTTGTCTCGCCCTGGTGTGCGCGAACCACGAACGCGCTCGTGTCGACTCGGCTTGCTCGCGCAGACAGCTCGGCGACAAGGCGCGTCTTCCCCGAGCCCGTTTCGCCGACGAGCGCAATGAGCCGACCCTTCGCGCCTTGGGTCAACAGCGCAGTCTCGAGCGCCACCAGCTGAGCAGCCCTTCCGACGAAGTCGTCGGCCACGTCAGGCGGCGGCAAGGCAACAACAGCAGGCCGGACGGCGAGGGGTGCCGGTCGAGTGAGACTGGCGAGGCGACCTGAGCGGATGTCGTCGTACAGAGCGGTGGTCTCGCGCAGCGGTGCCACCCCGAGCTCGTCCGCGAGGGCGCGCACACACTCGCGGTACTGGCGGAGTGCCGCCGACCGTTGACCGGTCATCGCGAGAACTCGAATAGTCGCCTGCTGAGCAGGCTCGTGAAGCACGTCGAGCGCCACCCATCGACGAGCGAGTTCGAGCGCCTCGTCCAGTTCGCCGTCGGCGACCCGTGCCCCGACGAGTACGTCGAGCGCCGTGCTCAGCCGCTGTCTCAAATCATCGGCCGTTGAGTCCTGCCAGTCGTCGAAGTCCGGGCTGTCGCGCACGGCGAACCCGGTCAGAAAGTCGCCGCGGTACAGCGCACACGCCTTGCCCAAAGCACCGACGTCACCAGCTGTGAGGAGCCGCCGAAACTCCACGGCGTCGACGCTTGCCAAGCTTTCGTCCAAGGCGATCGTGGTGCGGGTGACGACGAGTGCGTCGCCGACGCCCGCAGCCGTCACCGAGACGGTGCGCCGCAACGCGCCCCGCGCCCGCTCGTCATCGGAGTCCGGCCAAAGCATCACCGCTAACCGATCCCGGCTGAGTGGCTGCTCGGCCATCGAGACAAGCGCGAGGAGAGCGACGGCCTTCCGCGTGTCGAAATGGACCGGTCGGCCGTCGTACTCGATGTGTGGCGGCCCGAGCAGGGCCACGCTCAGCACCTGGCGCCCTCCGAGGTCTTCAACGGCTGACTGTGACGGTAATCCGCAATCTCGCGATGACCGTAACGCTTTCGGAACGCTGCGCCGCCAAAGTGGTCCTCGACGAGCCGAGAAGACGCACCGGCTCGGCGACCGAGAAGCCACCCAGCCGGGGGAGGAATTGATGGAGCCGATCTGCGCAGATGTGCCGCCCACGGTCCTACGCTGGTCGCCTTCCGTGCTGCCTTCCACCTGCAGATTCGCCACCTGCAATTTCAGAGTGGGGTTCTGATGGCCGAGTCCCTGCTGTCGCACCACGCCGCGCCCGACACCGCGGGTGACTTCACCGAGGTCAGCGTCATGGGCGCGCCCGACGCGCTTCCTGACCAGGACGCCCGACGTTCTCGGCTGGCCCGCCTGCGGCGGCGCACCGGAGCAGTGCCGCTGCCCGATGCCGTCGCGCCGGTCCACGCTGGGCCTTCGTTCGAGATCGCCCAAAACGACCCGATCCTCGGCTACTGCCAGAGCGCAGACGGCCCGGTCGACATCACCGATCTGGTCCTCGACTCCCCCGGCCTTTCGGCCATGCGGGCAGCCGGCGTCGTCCTCGTGGTCCCGCTCGTCTCCTCCGGCGAATTGATCGGGCTGCTTCACCTGGGGCCGCGGCTTTCCGAGCGTGACTACTCCACCGACGACCGGCACCTCCTCGACTCCCTCGCCGGGCACGCGGCGCCAGCGATCCGGGTCGGCCAACTCGTGCTTGAGCAGCAGGCCGAAGCCCGCCAGCGCGAGCGCATCGAGCAAGAACTCAAGGTCGCGCAACTCATTCAGCAGCAGTTCCTGCCCAAGGAACTGCCCGACCTGCCGAGCTGGACCGTGGCTGCGTTCTACCGACCTGCCCGCCAGGTCGGTGGCGACTTCTACGACTTCATCACGTTGCGCGACGGCCGGGTCATGGTCGTGGTCGGGGACGTCACCGACAAGGGCGTCCCTGCCGCGCTCGTCATGGCGAGCACTCACTCACTGCTCAGATCGACTGCGCCCGAGCTGACCTCGCCGGGGGCGGTGTTGGCCCATGTGAATGACCTGCTCTGCCACGACATGCCGAACGCGATGTTTGTGACGTGCCTGGCGTTACTTCTCGATCCCCTGAGTGGCGCGATCGAATACGCCAACGCCGGCCACGACTTGCCGTTCCTGCGGACGGCGGACGGCGTGGTGGAGCTCAAGGCGCGGGGCATGCCGCTGGGTCTGATGACCGGCATGGAGTACGAGCAGAAGACCGCCGAGCTGCAGACCGGCGACTGCCTGTTGCTGCACAGCGACGGGCTTGCAGAGGCGCACAGTCCTAGCCGGGAGATGTTCGGCTTTCCCCGCGTCGGTGAAGTGGTCGGCCGCGGGCTCTCAGGTGAGGCGCTCATCGATCTGTGCCTGTCGGAGCTCGACCGGTTCACCGGGCCAGATCACGAGCAAGAGGACGACATCACGCTGGTCAGCCTTCAGCGCACCGGCGGCTCGCGGTTCGTCGATCTCGGAGGTCGATCATGACCAGCAACCGGGCGGAGGAGACACCGCAGCTGCTCGCCGCATTCACCGTGGCGAGCGAGCCTGGAAACGAGCGGGTAGCGCTGCGCGAAGTCGCTGCCGCAGCAGCGGCTTGCGGCTTGACGACCGATCAGATGGAGCGGCTCAAGACCGCCGTCGCCGAAGCAACGATGAACGCAATCGAGCACGGCAACGAGAACCGCGCAGAGATTCCGGTCGACATCTCCGTGATGCGAACGCTCGACGCCGTCGCGGTCACGATCACCGACAGGGGCGGGGATCGCGCCGACCATGTCGAACGCGAGATGCCCGACATCGAGTTGAAGTTGCGCGGCGAGCAACGACCACGCGGTTGGGGCTTGTTCCTCTTGCAGAACATGGTCGACGGCATGGAGGTGTCGACGCACGGCGCCTTGCACACCGTGCGGCTGACGATGCGCACCGGTGGAGATGGCGACGAAGGAGAACAACATGCCGAGCAACTGTGAAGTAGATGTTCGACGGCTTCCAGGCACCGTCGTGCTGGCGATCCGCGGCGAGATCGATTCAAGCGCATCGCAGCCACTGCGGTCTGCGTACGCAGGGACTCTCGGACCTGACATGGCAACTCGCGTCGTCCTTGACTTCACCGCGGTCGACTACATGAACTCGACCGGCATCGCCTTGATCGTGGGCATCCTTGCGCAGGCCCGCGCTGAACACCGCACGGTAGCTGCCAGTGGACTGTCCGAGCACTATCGCCAGATCTTCGAGATCACTCGGCTGTCCGACTTCATCCAAATGTTCGCAGACGTCGACGACGCCATCGCCATCACCACTTAATCAACGGCACTTGACGGTCTCCGTCGTGAGGGGAAAAACCATGGACGCACCAACAGTGAGCATGGATGTACGTCACATAGCGACCGGCACTGCGGTAGTCGACATTGCCGGTGAGGTGACCGCCGCGTGCGAGCCGATTCTGATGTCGGCGTACCAGCAGGTCAGTGACAACGACACGCAACGTGTCGTGCTCAACTTCACCGACCTCGAATACATGAACAGCGGTGGTATCGGGATGCTCGTGACGTTGCTCGTACGCACCAACCGGCAACGGCAGCAACTATCGGCGTACGGCTTGTCGCCGCACTACAGGCAGATCTTCGAGCTGACCCGGCTCGACGAGGCCATCACCATCTTCGACGACGAAACGGCTGCACTCGCGGCCCTCACCACCAGGTGAAGAGGAAGACATGAACACGCAAAGGCCAGACCTCAAGCCCGCCGACGACAAGGGCACCCCCGTCGAATCAACGCCGGCCGCAAGTGCACTCGCTCCGAGGAGCGACCACCAGAACTGGGCGGCCAACGTACAGCGGCTCAGTGTCGAGAAGCGCGACGGCGTCCGCGGCACGAATGTCGCTGGCCGCCGGCTCACCGGCCCGATCCAGGGCTTCGGGAAGATGTGGCAGAAGACCTACGTGACGTCGCTTGGACGTGACGTGTCTCCGGAGCACGCGATCAGCGAGTGGCGTGCGCACTTCGCCGACTTCTGGCCCAAAGGAAACCGTTTCGCGGGAGGCATGGCCGGTCTTAATCCCGGCGACGTGGCTCTGATCGACATGTCCCTTGCGCCGGGCGCGCCTCGTCTGTCCACCGGTGTGATGGTGCTCTATGCCGATGAGCAGTCGTTCACGTTCATGACCCCTCAAGGTCACATGTTCGCCGGCTGGATTACCTTCAGTGCCGAGCGGACGGCGACGGGCACGACGAATCTGCAGGCGCAGGTATTGCTGCGGGCAAACGATCCGATCTACGAGCTCGCGTTGATCTTCGGCGGCCATCGCAAGGAGAACAAGTTCTGGGAACAGACACTCACGTCGGTGGCACGGCACCTCGCAGTCGCGGACCCAGTGGTCGAGGCTCACGTCGTGTGTGTCGACAGCAGCCGACAGTGGCGGCACTGGACTAACGTGTGGCACAACGCTGCAATCCGCAGTCTGTTCCAATCGGGAGCACGCATCGTGACAGCACCGTTCCGGCGGTTGCGCGCCAAACCGCATGGGTGATGCTCCGGACGCGATCGTCGTCGGGTCGGGGCCGAACGGCCTCGCCGCAGCTGTCACCCTTGCCGACGCGGGCCTGCGGGTGCACGTCTACGAGGGTGCGGCTGCGCCCGGCGGCGGCGCACGAACGGAAGAACTGACACTCCCTGGATTTCGTCATGACGTGTGCTCGGCGGCACACCCGCTAGCACTGGCTTCACCGTTCTTTCGTCGATTCAACCTGCAGTCGCGCGGCGTCCGGATACTCGAGCCTGACGTGCAGTTTGCGCACCCACTCGACGGCGGTCGGGCGGGTTATGTGGTGCGTTCGGTCGACGAAACCGCCGACGCTCTGGGTGCCGACGCGGCCGCATATCGGCGCTGGTGCGCCCGCTCGGTGCACAACGCCGATGATGTCGTCGAGACAGTGTTGTCCAACCTGCGCCGCCCACCACGGCATCCCCTGCGGGTCGCCGGGTTCGGGCTGGCGGCGTTGCAGCCGGCGTCCCTCATGGCACGGCACTTTGGCACTGACGAAGCGCGCGGCCTGCTCGCCGGTGTGGCCGCGCACTCGATGTTGAAGCTGAGCCGCCCGCCGAGCGGCGCTGTCGCACTGCTGCTGACAACCCTCGGACACTCGGTCGGCTGGCCGGTCATCGAGGGTGGATCGAGCAACTTGATCGCAGCGATGGTCAGAGCCATCGAGGACGCCGGTGGCGCTGTCGTCACCGATCAATGGGTTACGTCGCTTGACGAGTTGCCGCCCTCGCGTGCCGTGCTGCTCGATATCACCCCGCGGTCGCTCCTCGACCTCGGCGGCGACCGCTTGTCGTCGGCGTACCGGCGGGCGCTTCGGAATTTCCGCTACGGCGCAGGAGTGTGCAAGGTCGACTTCGCCTTGTCGGCGCCAGTGCCGTGGACGGCGGAGCCGTGCCTGCGTGCGGGGACCGTACACCTCGGCGGCACGTTCGAGGAGGTCGCGCAAAGCGAGGACGACGTGGCGTCGGGACGCCACCCCGAGCGGCCCTACGTGCTCGTCGTCCAGGCCGGGGTCGTGGACCCGACCCGTGCACCGGCTGGGCAGCACACGTTGTGGACCTACTGCCATGTCCCCGCCGGTTCCACCATCGACATGAGCGCGCGGATCGAGGCGCAGATCGAACGGTTCGCGCCGGGCTTTCGCGACCTGGTGCTCGCGAAAGCGGTGCGTACGGCCGCACAGGAGGAGGAGCACAACCCGAACTACCCCGGTGGAGACATCGCTTCGGGCGCGCAAACCCTGTGGCAGACCTTCGCCCGGCCCGCGTTGCGCTGGAATCCTTATCGCACCGGCATTCCAGGCGTGTACCTGTGCTCCGCGTCGACTCCCCCAGGTGCCGGTGTGCATGGGCGATGCGGCGAACTCGCGGCGCAGACTGCGCTCCGAGAAGTATTCGGCGCTTAAATAGCTGCTAACAGCTGCGCGCACTCCGGACACGCGCTCCCAGAGGTGCTGTCGAAGCTCCCGAGGAGGCGGATCTTGATCGGGCCGGCGCCGCATAAGGCGGTCGGCCCCGACACGGTCTTCTTCACGGCGTGCCGGACCTGAGGCCGGGCAGGCGCCTCCAGCTGAACCGTGGCTCCCTGCTCATATCCCATGAAACACACATTCCCGGGACGTAGCTACCCCAATCCCATGTCGTCGAGTTCCTTGTGCAGCGCTGCCCGTGACGAATCGCCGCTCGGGGCAGCGGCGGGCTTGCGTGGCCGTGGCTCTGCCTTGGGTCTGCTGGGCGGGCGCTGCCTCAACAGCAACGCCGCAGCGATACCGCCGAGGAGGCCGAACAGATGTGCCTGCCAGCTGATGTGCGGATCGTTGGGGAGTACGCCTTGCAGGATCGACCAGTACGACAGGGCAACGACAATGCCCACGATGACATCGAGGAAGTGCCGTTCAACGATCCCGCGCACGACCACGTAGCCGAAGTAGCCGAAGACAACTCCACTCGCTCCGACCTCGACAGCATGGGTCGACGAGAACAACCAGCTGCCAAGACCGCTCGTCACCACAATGAAGACGGTCACCGCGATGAAGCGTCGAATCCCTCGATAGGCGGCGAAGAAGCCCAGAAAGAACAGCGGTGCGGAGTTGGCTTCGATATGCGAAAAGCTCCAGTGCAGCAAGGGCGCGCTGAAGATGTCGGGCAACCGCGACGGTTCACGAGCGACTATGCCGAAGTGCTTGCTCAGCCCGTAGTGGTCGATCGAGTTGGCGATCTGCACTGCCCAGAGCACCGCGAGCACGCCGGCCATGACGAACAACGCGCTTCTCGCGTCGGCCAATGCGCGCTCTGAATTGGAACGCGCAGCAACGTCGTTGTCACGCGGACGGCGAGTCACACGTCCAGCATAGGTAGTTACTCGACGGATTCGCGCTGTGCGCGCAAGTCGATGAAGCGTCGACCGTCCGCGCTGAGATCGAGCACCTGCTGGCGAGCGCCTTCAGCCACCCGCACGCAGTTGCGCCCGGCGTGCTTCGCGGCATAGAGCGCAGTATCGGCAGCATCGAGCAACTCATGGACGGAGTGACCGCTGTCGCGGAACGCGGCGACTCCAACGGAGACGGTGACGCTCACCTGTTCGCGCCGATTGGCCGATGCGACGGCGACTTCCGCGACTTGAGCCCTGACGCGTTCGGCAGTGTGGCGTGCCTGTTCGAGGTCGGAACCGGCGAGCAGGATGACGAACTCCTCGCCGCCGAACCGGCCGACAAAGTCGCGCGGACGCAGGCCTTCAGTCAGCCCGGTCGCCACACCTCGAAGCACGTCGTCACCGGTGAGGTGGCCGTACCTGTCGTTGACTGCCTTGAAGTTGTCGATGTCGACCAGCAGCACTGCAAGCGGTTCGCCGCCCCCGCGCGCACGCTGGATCTCACGTTCGGCGACTTCTCGCCAATAGCTCGAGTTCGCGAGTCCGGTCTTCGGATCCGTCCTTGCTGCGTCGCGGAATTCAGCAAGCAGCAGCGTGCGCTGCAACACCAGCACAGGCGCCAGCGCAAACAACACCGCGTACGGCGACGCAGCGCAAGCGAGCGCGACGAGTATCCCGGTGCACGACTCCGCAGCAATCCCGACCCAGGCCTCAGGGTCGACGAAGCTGTCGCGGAGCCGAGCCGACGTCGAAGTCAATGTCATGACTTCGGCAACAAGGCCCATGTTGATCGCGTGTCGCACCACCACGCAGGTCACTGTCGCCGCGAGAACGCCAGGTGTACCGACCAGTGCGTGCACGTCCCAGCTCGACTGGGCGACGTGCCACTGTCCTCCGACAAGTGCTCCGTGCAACGTCGATGCCACGAAGTTCGCCACGCCGGCAGCTGACACGCTGAAGGCGAGCTTCACCAGTGGACGTCTGCCGACCCGAATTTGCAGGAACGCAAACACCGGGAGCACGACGAGCGCCCCGTACAGGGGCGGCAGCAACAACACGACGGGGATCGTCCACACGGCCAGCATGTCGTTCGTCGTCCGGCCAGGTTTCGGGCCGCGCCAGACCAGCCGCAACGATCCTTCGATGGAAAGGACGGCGCAGGCCACCAGCACTGCGAACGTCAAGACGTCGGACATCTTTGGACGCGTCGTCGCCACACCGACCGCGAGCGACCCGAGATAAAGCGCGTTCACGGCAATCACGAAAGGACGTGCTCGGCGCGGCAGCGCCCAGAGCGGACGAAGCCACCCGCCTGAGGGCACGGCACCGTTCCGGCTGACTGCGATGACGGTCACCCCCCGGTGTGCAGAGCGAGCGGAAGGTCCGTCGGATGATCACCCGCTGTAGTCACGAACTCTACGCGCAGTGTGATCAATGCGCACCAGTAGTGCGATTTGACCGGTTCGGGTGTTTTGATATACGCGTTCAAGTTTCCAGCAAAGGGTGCCGAGGAGTCAGCCATCGCCGATGCCTCGCGGGACCCCTCGTCTCGACAGGACTTGGAGGAACGCAATGCGCGACCAGCACTGGTGGTAGACCACCCGCCCGGCCAATAACGACCGCCGGGCCACTGAGACCGCGAGCCGCCGGATCGAACCCCCCACCGACCCGGCGGCTTGCCTCATGTCTGGCG
The DNA here is from genome assembly GCA_036510735.1 of Acidothermaceae bacterium. Classification (GTDB taxonomy): domain Bacteria; phylum Actinomycetota; class Actinomycetes; order Acidothermales; family Acidothermaceae; genus PALSA-607. Next base: position 8,797 of record DATCDK010000179.1, read on the forward strand.
CGATATGTGGCGCGATGTCCTGTGAGTTATCGCGTAGCAGGCCACGGCAGTAGCGGCGGCGACGTTCAACGAGTCGACCCCATTGCCCATCGGGATGCGCACCTGGCTGGTCGCAGCCTCCAGGGCGTTCTTCGACAGGCCGGGACCCTCCGCGCCGAGGAGCAACGCCAGCAACTCGTCGTCCCGCACCTCGATCTCGTCGATCGATTCGGCTCGCGAATCAGGCGTGAGCGCAAGCACCCGGAAGCCCGCCTCGCGAAGCTCGGTCAGGCCGCTGGGCCACGACTCGATACGGGCGTAGGGAATCGAGAAGACCTCGCCCATCGAGACACGCACCGAGCGCCGATAGAGCGGATCGGCGCAGGTCGAGCTCAGCAACACGGCGTCCATGCCGAGACCCGCTGCACTTCGAAAGATCGCGCCGAGGTTGGTGTGGCTGTTCACTTCTTCCAACACCACGAGCCGCGAACTGCGCGGTAGTAGGTCGGCAACGCTCTTCAGCGGCAACCGTCCCATCGCTGCGAGGGCTCCGCGATGAACGTGGAAGCCGGTGACCGACTCCAGCAGTTCCTCGGATCCGACGTACAGCGGCACATCGACGTCCGCGACGAGATCCGCAACCGACGCGAGCCACCGCTGGGTCATCAGCGCCGACCGCACCGGATATCCGGCCCGCAAGGCGCGCCGGATCACCAGCTCCCCTTCGGCGATGAAGATGCCGTCCGCGGGCTCGGAGCGACGGCGCAGCTCGACGTCGGTCAGCGCGCGGTAATCGGCGAGCTCAGGGTTGGTTACGCCGTCGATGAACACGCCGTCCAGGAACACTGTGCGGGCCACGGCAAGCATCATCCCGGACGCCGAAAGCTGGCGTACCGTGGAGTCGTTGATCACACACGTTGATCCGCAGTGAGTTAAGGGGAGCTGGGTTCCATGGACGACCTGCAAGTCATCGGCAGCCGCAGTCGGGGGTCGGTGATGCGCATCGTGCGGGCAAGCGCTGCGTTGTTCGGCACCGGGTTCGTCGCCGGACTAGTGGTGGCACTGATCTTTCACGCGCTGATCCACGCGCTGATCATCATCGCGGCCGTGCTGATCGTGCTCGGATTCGCGATCAAGGTCATGGTCACGCGCCGCCGCCCCTGAGCATGCGGGCAGCCCTCAGGGCGACACGAACAGCTTGATCGCGACCCCTGTCCCGACCACAACGATCAGCAGCCGCAGCAGGTTGGGTGCCAGTCGGCGGCCGACTGTAGCTCCGATCTGCCCTCCGATCGCCGACCCGACGGCAAGCAGGGCGGCAGGCAGGTAGGCCACCGGCGCAAAGAAGATGAACAGCAGGGCCGCCGACGCGTTGACCATGGCGATCACCACGTTCTTCAGGGCGTTCAGCCGCTGCACATGGTCGTCAAGGAAGATGCCGAGCAGCGCCATCAGGATCACGCCTTGCGCCGCTCCGAAATAGCCGCCATAGATCCCGGTCAGGAACGCACCGACGTCGAGCCCACGGTGTGGCCGCGAGCGCGGTGGGCGCAGCGCGGCCTGACGAATCACCCGCGCGGACAGTCGTGGCTGGACGATCACCAGCGCGCAGGCAACCAGCACCAGATAGGGCACGACGCGCTCGAACGAGGTGCTCGGCAGGGCGAGCAGCAGCCCGGCGCCGAGCAGGCCGCCGACGATCGAGATCGCTCCGAGACGGCGAATCCGGGTCCGTTGGCCGACCAGTTCGCGTCGATAGCCGACCGCGCCGCTGACCCCTCCCGGGACCAGCCCGAGCGTGTTCGAGACGTTCGCGACCAGTGGTGAGTACCCGAACGCGACCAACGTCGGAAATGTGAGCAACGAACCCGAGCCGACGACCGTGTTGACGGTGCCGGCGACGACGCCGGCGCCGAAGACGCCGGCGATCTCCCACGGGTTCAGCACCGGCACGCCTGCGATGGTAGCGGCCCGGTTGGCAGGGAGACCTCCGTCACGAAAGCCCCAAAAGGTCAAGAGACGGTCGCTAGCGGTCGACTAAACCTTGGTGAACTCCCCCCGGCTACGCCACCGACCTTGGCGCGGGCGACTTCAGCTGCTGGTGGTTGCGGGGAGCTCGATGGCGATCATCCTCGGGGCGAGTGCGTCGGCGCAGGCCGACAGCCTGGACCAAGCCAACGCCCAGGCCCAGCAGCTGGCCGCCCAGATCAGCAAGCTGCAGCCTCAGGTCGTGGCCGCGCTGGCCGCCTACGACACATCGCTGACTGCTCTGGGACAGGCCGTGTCGATGAACGTTGCCGCGGGCCGGGTCTATTCGTCGCTGCTCGAGGAGGCCGACACCCTGGTCGCACAACGGGACTCGCACATCGTCGCGCTCTACAAGGCCGGCGGGTCGCTTGCCCTCTATGCCAGCGCCTTGCGGTCCGGCGATCCGGCCAGCTTGCGTCAGGTGCCCTACCTCAACGGCATCGTCACCTCCGACACCGACAGCGCCGCCAGTGCGCTGGCCGTCGCCGCGTCGGCGAAGGCGACGCTCGACGCTACCCAGAACCAGATCGACAACGGCCTTTCGAATACGGACGCCGTGAACACGCGACTTGCCGACCTCCAGAGTCTGCTCGGCCAGCAACAGGCCCTCCTCAACGAGGCGTCGTCGCGGGCCAAGAACCTGCAGGCGCTGAAGGACGCGGCTGCGGCGCTGGCCGCTTCGCAAGCAGCTGCGGCCGCAGCTGCCGCACAGGCCGCGGCGAGCGCACAGGCCGATGCCGCGCCGGCGAATTACCGGGCGTTGTTCCAGGGAGCGGCGGCGACCTGCCCCGGCCTTTCGTGGACCGTACTGGCCGCTATCGGCCAGGTCGAGACCCATGACGGAACCGGCGGCATGGTGTCATCGGCAGGCGCGCTCGGGCCGATGCAGTTCCTGCCGGCGACGTTCGCCGAATATGCCCGCGACGGCGACCACGACGGCAAGGCCGACATCATGGATCCCGCCGACGCCGTCTACACGGCAGCCGCCTACCTCTGCGCGAATGGCGCCGGGCAAGCGGCGTCCCTCTCGACCGCGATCTGGAACTACAACCACGCGGAGTGGTACGTCCAGCTCGTCGAATCGCTAGCCGCAAAAATCAGCTAGTAGGTGCCGGCGGCTCAATCGCAGCGGGCTTGGGTGGCACGGGCTTCGTCGCGCCCGTGTCAGGGGCAGCGCCGTTCGACCCGCCACCGGTCAGGCCCCCCACGATGCTGCCGAGGCCCTCGAGCGCCTTCCCCATCTCACTGGGGACGATCCACAGTTTGTTCGCCGTGCCCTGAGCGATCTGCGGGAGCATCTGCAGGTACTGATAGGCCAGCAACTCGGCGTCCGGCTTGCCCTCGTGAATCGCTTGGAAGACCGTGCCGATGGCCTTGGCTTGACCCTCTGCCCGCAGTGCTTGCGCCTTGGCGTCAGCAGTCGCCTGGGTCACGGCCGCCTGCGCCTGACCCTCGGCCTTGAGGATGGCTGACTGCTTTTCTCCTTCAGCGGTGAGAATCTGCGACTGCTTGAACCCCTCGGCGGTCAGGATCGCGGCCCGCTTGTCACGGTCGGCGCGCATCTGCTTTTCCATCGAGTCCTTGATGGACGCCGGTGGATCGATCGACTTGAGCTCGACGCGGTTGACCTTGATGCCCCACTTACCGGTTGCCTCGTCGAGCACGACGCGCAGCTGCGAGTTGATTTCCTCACGTGAGGTCAGCGTCTTTTCGAGGTCCATGCCGCCGGCGACGTTACGAAGTGTCGTCACGGTGAGCTGCTCGATGGCCTGGATGTAGTTCGCAATCTCATACGTGGCAGCACGTGCATCGGTGACCTGGAAGTACAGAACCGTGTCAATGCCGACCACCAAGTTGTCTTCGGTGATGACCGGCTGTGGGGGGAACGAGATGACCTGTTCGCGCAAGTCGAGCATCGGGCGCAAGCGATCGACGAAGGGGTACACCAAGTTGAGGCCTGGTGTGAGTGTCTTGTGGTAGCGGCCGAAACGCTCGACGATGCCGGCGCGCGCCTGCGGAACGATTCGCACCGTGCGCCCGATCACGAGCAGCACGAAGATCGCGACGATGATGAGCGCAATGGCCTCGGGGCCCATGAACTACTCCGTTCCATAGACCAGGGCGGTAGCGCCCTGGATCTTCACGACGTCGACCGACGTCCCAGGTTCGAGAACCTGGTCTTCCATGTAGGCGCGGGCGGACCAGATCTCGCCACCGATCTTGACCTGACCGTGGTGGGCATCTACCTGCTCGAGAACCAGCGCGCTCTTGCCCACGAGCGCGTCGATGCCGCTCTTCAGTTCGATCGGCGTCCGCAGGTGCGACTTCGCGATCGGCCTGGCCACGCCGACGAGCCCGATAGATCCGGCGATAAAGGCGCCGAGTTGCAGCGGAACGGGACCGCCGACCACCGCAACGACGAGCGCGACCACCGCGGCAAGCGAGACGAAGCCGAGGACCAGCGTCAGGGTCAGGGCCTCTGCGGCGGCACAGGCGGCCGCCACGATCGTCCAAACCAGCCAAGCGGACATAACTCGATCATAGGCCGGTATTTCACACCGCGCGGGCGGCGAAGCGGCCGTCGCGATAGTCCAGACGCAACCGGATGCCGAAGGTGTCCGACAACGAGTGCTCGGTCATCGACTCGTGCAACGGTCCGGCCGCGACCACCTGACCGCCGCGCAACAGCAAGGCGTGCGTGAAGCCGACCGGGATCTCCTCGACATGGTGTGTCACGAGCACGGTCGTCGGCGCGCCAGGATCCGCAGCGATGGCGGCGAGCCGAGCGACGAGGTCCTCGCGCCCGCCGAGGTCGAGCCCCGCGGCCGGCTCGTCGAGCAGCAGCATCTCCGGGTCGGTCATCAATGCCCGCGCGATCTGTGCGCGCTTGCGTTCACCCTCGGACAACGTGCCGTAGGTGCGATCGGCAAGGTGTGCGCACCCGACCTGCTTTAGAACGTGCTCGGCGCGCACCTCGTCGTGGATGTCGTAGCGCTCGCGCCACCGCCCGACCATGCCGTACGAGGCGGTCAGGACGACGTCTCTGACCTTCTCGCGAGTCGGGATGCGCTCCCCCAAGGCCGCACTCGACAGTCCGATTCGCGGCCGAAGCTCGAACACGTCGACTCGACCCAGTCGCTCGCCGAGGATGTCGACCGTCCCGCGCGTTGGGAAGAGCCTCGTGGAGGCGATCCGTAGCAACGTCGTCTTGCCTGCACCGTTCGGACCGAGCACGACCCATCGCTGATCCTGATCGACCGCCCAGTCGACGTAGTCGAGCAGCGTGGCACCGTCGCGAACCACACCGAGGCCCTGCATCGCAATGACGTCGCCGGATGCCTGCACGCACGAAACTTACCGGCAGGCAAAGTCACCGGGACGTCGACCCGCGGTCGCCGTTGCTTAGGGTGGTGTCGTGCCAACGCCCGAAGAGGACCTGCCGCGTGAGCCTCTTGCCGACCCTGAACTGTGTGGTCGGTTCGCCGCGTGGTTCGCGGCCGCGCTCGGCAATCGGGTCGATGCGGACGCCGCGCTCACGGCGATCGAAGCCGGGAGCGACGGCCACGTCGTCACGGGCTGGCCCGACTGGCGGGTCGACATCGACGGTGGCGACGGCATGGAGCTGGTCACGCGAGTGCCTGACGTCGGCGCCGTCGCGGTCGAGTTCGCCCTCGCCGACGTCGTCGGGCGGTTGTTGCAGGTCGGCGTGCGCGAAGTGTGGCTGGTACTCCCGGTGGCAGGAGACCCGCTCGGGCTGACCGGAGCCGGCCCGTTCTCAGCGGCCGCGCTCGAGGCCGAATGCGGCGTCCTCCTCGTCACTGACCAGGCGCGGATCGGGCTCATCCCCACGCCGGACAAGCGAGGGTCGTCGTACCGGGGTTGGCGCTGGCACGTGCTGATCGAAGCGCGTGAAGTGGTCGATCCACTGGAGATCGCCGTGCTCGATGAACCGCCGAGCCCAGCCGCTGCCTTCGCACCGATTGGCAACCTGCCGGCCCCAGATCCACTGCACGTGGTCGAGCAGGCCGACCGCGCGCTCGGCCGTGCGTTGCGAGCGGCCACCAACGAGCTCGCGGCCCTCGACCTCGCACAATGGCGACCCGAGGTCGCCGCCGGGCGCAAGGAAGCCGAGGCGGCATTGCGTGCTGCTGGGCAACGATTTCCACCGGGCTGGCCGCCGCCCGCGCGCGCTCTCGCCGAACGTTCACTCTTGCTGTGGCGGATCGTGCGCGCTGCTCGCGCAGATGCCGGCGCCATCTCGGCGTCCGGCAGTCAAGCTCGAACGCAAGCCCTGAGCGCGCTGTCTCACGCCGTGCGAGAGGCCGCAATGGTGGCCTACAACGTGCCGCTGCTCGCCCTACCAGCGATTCGGCCCGCCGGAGCGGTCGAGCCCGACCTTCGATGACTGTCGACCGCACGTTGCTGGTTACGCTGACCGGCCGCGATCGTCCCGGCGTGACCTCGCGCCTGTTCGACGAATTGGCGAAGTTTCCGCTGCTCGTTCTCGACACCGAGCAGATCGTGTTGCGCGGCCGCTTGATCCTCGGTGTGCTCGCCGACCTCGCCGGCACCGACGCGGCCGGTGAACTCGCGTTGCGCGATGGACTCTCGCACGCCGCGCGTGACCTCGGGCTCGAGATCGAAATGGCGGTCGGACCGCAGCTCGATGCCGCCGCACTGCCGGGCCCCTTGCACGTCACGGTTTTGGGCCATCCACTGCTGCCGGCCGCCATGGCCGGTGTAGCCGGCTGTATTGCTAGCCACGGCGCAAATATCGACCGCATCGTGCGGCTCGCGAGTCACCCGGTGACATGCATCGAGATGGACGTGTCCGGTGCGAACCCGGATCTCTTGCGTGCCGAACTGAACGCGCAAGCCGCGTTACTCCACGTCGATGTGGCTGTCCAGCGCAGTGGGTTGTATCGCCGAGCAAAGCGGCTCGTCGTCATGGATGTCGACTCGACACTCGTGCGCGGTGAGGTCATCGAGATGCTCGCCGAACGCGCAGGCTGTGCCGAGCAGGTGGCCACGATTACGCAAGCCGCGATGCGCGGCGAGCTGGACTTCGAACAGTCGCTGCGCGAGCGGGTAGCGCTGCTCAAGGGATTGCCCGAGTCGGTGTTGGCCGAGGTGCGTGATTCGCTCGTGCTGACGCCAGGGGCGCGAACCCTGGTACGCACGCTGAAGCGCCTCGGGTATTTGGTCGCGATCGTCAGTGGCGGATTCAGCCAGATCACCGACGGGCTCGTCGACGAACTCGGCCTCGACTTTGCGGCCGCAAATACGCTCGACGTTGTCGACGGGCTGCTCACCGGCAAACTTGTCGGGCCTATCGTCGACCGGCCGGGAAAAGCCGCGGCACTCGAACGTTTCGCCGCATCTGCAGGTGTGCCACTCACGCAGACGATCGCGATCGGCGACGGCGCCAACGATCTCGACATGCTCGGGCGGGCCGGCCTCGGCGTCGCGTTCAACGCCAAACCAGTTGTGCGCGAAGCTGCTGACACCGCGTTGAACGTGCCGTACCTCGACGCGATCCTGTACCTGCTCGGCATCACCCGCGACGAGATCGATGCAGCGGACGCCGACGTGCGGGCGTAGGCGGGCACTTCATCGTCGAGTGAAGGAATTCTGCGCCAAATTTCGTGCCTTGAGGGGCCGTAATTCCTTCAGTCGGCGCGGCAGTTCCTAGCGCGTGGCGTCAACAGGCGGTGGCTCTGGCATCTTCGCCGACGTCCTGCCGGGCGGACGAGCGATCTTGCGCTCGTCGTGTTCATAAATGCGCCATGGCGGACCGACAATGTGCGAATCCGGTTTACCGACAACTTCCAGATCCTTGTCCGCATACGGCACTCGGCTTAGGACCTGACGCATGGCAGCTACCCGCGCTCGTCGTTTGTCGTTGCTGCGGATGACGATCCACGGCGCGTTGTCTGTATCGGTGGCCTCGAACATCGCTGCTTTTGCCTCAGTGAAGTCGTCCCAGCGGTCGATCAGTGCGAGATCCGTCGGACTCAACTTCCACTGCCGCACCGGATCGATGCGACGGATGATGAACCGGGTGCGTTGCTCGCCACGAGAAACCGAGAACCACAGTTTGATGAGGATCAGCCCGTCGTCGGTTTGCAATCTCTCGAAGACTGGCGCCTGCTTCAGAAATAGCTGGTATTTCTCGTCAGTCGTCCAACCCATCACTCGTTCGACTCCCGCCCGGTTGTACCAAGACCGGTCGAACAACACGATCTCGCCGGCGCTCGGCAGCTGGGCGATGTAGCGCTGGAAATACCACTGACCGAGCTCCCGCTCGGTCGGTTTGCCAAGCGCAACGATCCGCGCTGCCCGCGGGTCGAGATGCTCCATGAACCTCTTGATCGTGCCGCCCTTGCCTGCCGCGTCGCGGCCCTCGAACAGGACGCACACGCGCTGGCCGTTGTCCTGGATCGACTCCTGCATCTTCAGCAGCTCGACCTGAAGCGCCCGCTTCTGCCGCTCGTACTCGCCGCGCTCGAGTCGCTCCTCGTAGGGGTAGTTCTCCCGCCACGTGTCGACACGCTTGCCGTCGGCGCCTACCAGGATCGGGTCGTCGAGGTCCTCGTTGTCAGCCTCAAGGGTCAAGGCGTCCAGGTCCTCGGTAAGTTGCACACTCGCCCAGGCGACCTTGCGGCGCTCCCGCCGCGGTGACTGCGTTTTCGTCCCAGGTTTGGCCCGCGTCGATGCCATGTGTCGGTTCCTTCCCGATCGCAAGCCCTGAGAATCTGCCGTATTCGGACGGTTCGCAACTACACCCCGGGCGTGTTGATCATGAACGATGGGTGAAGTAGATCGATTCCTCTGTCGACAACGGCCGTCACGGCATACATTCCCCACGTGGGCAACGACTTCGTTCTCGTACTGGTGGTCGTTACCGCGCTGGCGTTCGACTTCACCAACGGATTCAACGACGCGGGCAACGCCATGGCGACGTCCATCGCCACCAGGGCCCTACCGCCGAGAGTTGCCGTTTCGGTGGCCGGCGTCCTGAATCTGATCGGCGCATTCCTTTCCCTGAGTGTCGCAGCAACCATCGCGAGCGGCCTGGTGCAGACCAACCTCGTCACGCTGACGGTCGTGTTCGCCGGTCTCACGGGCGGGATCCTGTGGAACTTGACCACGTGGTTTCTCGGCATCCCGTCGAGTTCGTCGCACGCCTTGATCGGCGGGGTGATCGGCTCGACGCTGGCCGCGGCAGGCGCACACGGCGTCAAGTGGCACGGTCTCGTGCAAAAGGTCATCATCCCCGCGGTGCTGTCGCCGATCATCGCGTTGGGAATCGCCGCGATCGGCACCTACCTCGTGTATCGCGTCACCCGCGGTGTCAACCGACAGGCGCGCACGCGCGGATTTCGGATCGGCCAGATCGGCTCCGCGTCGATGGTCTCGCTCGCGCACGGGACCAACGACGCCCAAAAAACGATGGGCATCATTACCCTCGCGCTGATTTCGAATCACACGCTCGCCAGCGGCGCCAAGGCTCCGTTCTGGGTGGTTCTCAGTTGCGCGCTGGCCATCGCCTTGGGTACCTGCGCGGGCGGCTGGCGGGTGATCCGGACGCTCGGAAAAGGCTTGATCGAGATCGATGCGCCACAAGGAATGGCGGCCGAGTCGTCGTCCGCTGCGGTCATCTTGCTCTCGAGCCACTTCGGCTACTCGTTGTCGACCACCCACGTCGCAACCGGATCGATTCTCGGATCGGGCGTCGGAAAGGCTGGCGCTGAGGTGCGGTGGAGCGTGGCCGGGCGCATGGCCACGGCGTGGGTGCTCACGCTCCCCGCGGCCGGCACGGTCGGTGCGCTGGCCTACTTTGCAACCCACGGAATCGGCGGCTCCGCGGGCGTCCTGGTGATGTTCGTTCTCGTTGGCGCGGGCAGCGCTGCGTTCTACTGGCGGTCGCGCAAGAACGCGGTGAGTGCCAAGAACGTGAACGACGCGTGGGGCGGCGCCATCGTCCCGGTGGCGCCGAAGACAAAGACAAAGACTCCGGTTTCGGTGTAGAGCCGATGAACAACTGGATCAATCTCAGCGCCTTGTGGCGGATTGTTGGTATCGGCCTGCTCGCTGGGGCCGGGCTGCCCGCGATCTTTGCCGTCGGCGTGCGCGCGCTCGGGAGTGGTTCGGATGCCGCCACCGACGATGTGGCGGGCGAACAGGTGATCGGCGCCACCCGTACTGGCATCGCCATCGCGGGATTGTGCTTCGCGGTGGTGTTGGCGGCTAGCGGGTACGGGATCTACCTCATCGTCCGCGCGGGCTGAGTCGAGCGACTTCAAATGACACGCAGCCGAATGAGAAGAGCCGATGGCCCTTTCCACATTGCTTGAGTCGATCGTCGCCTGGGTGCGCAAGGGATATCCCGACGGCATACCGAGGCAGGACTACATCCCGCTGCTTGCGCTCCTTAAGCGACGGATGACTGACGACGAACTTGTCGCGGTGGCTCGCGAGATCGCTGGCAGCGGTGATGAGGATCCCGTCTCGATTTCCGTTGCGATCGAAGCCCTCACCCACGAGGAACCCTCAGCCGCAGACATCGAGCGCGTTCGCGACCACATAGCCCAGAGTGGCTGGGACCCCGTCAGTGATGTTGTCCCGACACCCTGACCGAGTCGAGGGTTTCTAGAGCACACGGGTCGGGCTCGGGACAGGCTTCGCATTCCATCTCGATCGTGGCGTGCGCAATATCGAAGTCGACAGCGACCATGTCCTTAATCCGCTCCCCCGTTGCCTGCGCCTGCTCGAGCGTTGGGTGACCCGAGACCGCCACATGCGCGGACATCGCGTGCAAGTCACTCGACAGGCTCCACACATGCAGGTCGTGAACATCGACCACGGTCGGGACGTCGCGCACAGCCGCGAGCACTGCCTCGGGGTTGATCGCCTTGGGTGTCGACTCCAGCAAGACATCCGCACTTCGGTGCAGGAGCCGTACGGCCTGGCTCGTGATAGCCACGCACACCAGCAGCGACACCGCGGGGTCTATCCAGTAGGTGCCGTGACTGAGCAGGATGACGAGACCGGCCCCGGCGACCGCGAGCGAGACAGCCGCATCTGAGACAAGGTGCAACGTCGCGGCCGACATGTTCAGATCGGGGTGTGCACCTGGCTTGGCGCGGCGTTCGTGCACCAGCGTCGCGCCGACCCCGTTCAACGCAGCAGCTCCCAGGGCAACCAGCGCCACGATGCCGCCGTGCACGGGCCGTGGATGCACGAGCCTGAGCACCGCATCGACGGCCACAAACCCGGTGACCGCAAGCAGCAGGCCGCCATTCGCCAGCGCCGCGAGGATGGTCGCGCGGTGATGGCCGAACGAGCGCGCCATCGTGGCGCTGCGAAGTGAGTAGCGCAATGCGATGACCGCGATGGCCAGCCCCGCGACGTCCGCCAGGTTGTGCCCTGCATCGGCAAGCAGCCCGAGGGAATGAGCGAGCAGTCCCCAGACGATCTGTGCCACGACGACGGCAATGTTGAGCACGATGGCAATCACCAGCCGCTGCTGGCGGCGGATGTTCCTGCTCTGCGTGGTGCTCACGTGATTAACGGTACGCCTGAACTCAGGCGGGACGCCGAAGTGTGGTGCAGGCGGGACGCCGAAGTGTGGTGCAGCCGGACGGCGATCAGCTGCCCATGGCGTGGACGCCGCCATCGACGTGGATGATCTCGCCGGTGGTCTTGGGGAACCAGTCCGAGAGCAGCGCAACGATTGCCCGTGCGGCCGGCTCGGCATCGCTGACGTCCCAGGTCATCGGCGCTCGGGTCTCCCAGATCGCGGCCAACTCGTCGAACCCGGGAATCCCTTTGGCCGCCATGGTTCTGATCGGTCCCGCGGAGACCAGGTTCACCCGGATGTTCTGCTTGCCGAGGTCGCGAGCTAGGTAGCGCGACGTCGATTCGAGGGCAGCTTTGGCGACGCCCATCCAGTCGTAGAGCGGCCACGCCACTTTCGCGTCGAAGTCGAGTCCGACGACTGACCCGCCCCCGGTCATCATCGGCAAGGCAGCCATCGTCAGCGCCTTCAGCGAATAGGCAGACACGTGCAGCGCTGTTGCGACGTCGTCCCAGCCGGTGTTGAGGAAGTTGCCGCCGAGGGCGTCGCCCGGCGCGAACGCGATCGCGTGTACGACCCCGTCGAGGCCATCAACGTGCTCGCCCACACGTGAGGGCAAAGCGGCCAGGTCATCGACGTTCGTGACGTCGAGCTCGATCACCGGCGGCGGATCGGGCAATCGGCCAGCGATCCGCTCG
>DATCDK010000180.1:0-22150 GCA_036510735.1 Acidothermaceae bacterium
TCGGCGGCCCGTCGGGCCAGCGGCGGGCGATCATCTTGGTCCGCTCCCGCTGCTCCACTTTGCGTTTCGCTGACTGGGCTGGGAGCGGGCGGCCGATGCGCAAAGCGTGCCCGACATGCCAACGCCCGCAAACGTCGTGCAAATAGACGCCCATGTGGTCGCGGCCCAACTTCCGGCCGCGTTTCTCCGACTGCTTCGCGGCGCTGCGTGTGGTGTAGCCGATTTTGTCGCACTCGTTTCGTGCGGCGCCGATAGCTGCGATAGGGGCCGTCACGCGAGTAGCCCCATGTCGCGAGCGATCTGCAGTTGGTCGTCGGCGGCGCGACCTAGCCACTTGTCGTAGTACGCAGGCTGGCCACATTCCGCGTCGGTGCATTCCGCGAGATGCTGCTCATTCGCCGCACACAGTGGACATCCGTCGATGAGCATGATCGCGAAGCCTCTACTCGCCGTGAGGTTCTTCAGGATCGCCCAGTGGGCACCCATCAGCGGCTCAAAGTTCGATGCAGCCGACGCTTCCATGAGTTCGGCTTTCATGCGGCGCGCGGCGTCGTGGCCACCTGATGCGACGAACTGGCCGAGGCCACGGTCGGCGATCTCCGCTCGCAGCGCATCCCAATGCGGCTGACAGAACTTCACGCGACGACCTCGCTGAGTTCTCGTGTGCGTGCACTGGCTGCAGCGACAAGCGTCCCGAGCTGGCCCCGGTCGATGGTCTTGTCTTCGTAGGCTTTGCGGGCTGTTTCGAGGTGGCGTTCGATCGCGGCCTCGTCGACCAGCATCGCCAAATCGGCGTCCCACGTTGCGCAGAAATCGGGCTGGGTCCATTCGTCTTCGACGGGCTCGGATGTGCGCTCGGCTTTCTTCGGGTCCTTCACGTTGGCGAGCTTCGAGTGCTCCGCCTGCTGCGCCGCCGTCATCACCCCGGCCGCTGCCTTTTCTTCGTCGGTGGTTTGCGAGCGCGAGATTTTGCCGTCCTGGTTGCGCGGCAGTTCGCCCAGCACGCGCACACTTTCGTCGAGCCCTTCGAGTTCCTTGACCTTGAGCAGGATCGGCTCTTGTCGAACGGTCCGGTCCTCCATCGTGATCTTTCCTTCGCGGTGCGCTGTCGTGATCGCCCGGTAGGCGTTCTTGAACTCGGGGGCCGTCGTGCAGCCGTCGATGATGGCGTCCAACTCTTCCAACGTCGCCGGATCGGATGCGCGGGACGCTTCCTCCGTGGTCGAGTCGGCGTCTTCCATGTCAGCAGTAGCGATGCAAAACACCTGCACGAGCGCGTACTTCAGTGCGGCGGTCATCGCTTTGTTCGTGGCTTTGTCGGCCATGTCGGCGCCTTCGCCCCACGTCGTCGCTTCGATGCTCGAACCGTCGGGGCCGTAGAACGTGTACCGGACGCGAAGGTGCACGACGTTCATGTCGTCGCCCTTGCGGGTTTTGCGCATCTCGGGCAGCCGCTCTTCGACGGTCGGCGCGAAGATGATGCCGTGTTCGGCGAGCATCGGGTGAAGCGTCGACATAACCGCGTCGATACCGCGGAACGAATAGCCCTGCTCTTTGTTGACGCTGGTCTTCCCGATCGCTTTCACGTCGCGCATCACGGACTGCAACGCCTGGAAGACATCGGGGCGCCCGAACAAGCTAAGGCGTCCAGGCGCCGCCGTTAGTTCCCTATCGTCGAGCTCGGTCATCGTGGTCCTCCCACGTCGTAAGGCTGAACAATGTGGTCCCGCCAAAACTCGCTGAACGCCTTGTCGTCGCGGCGTCTTTGCAGGTGAGCTTCGATACGGTCCAGGACGGCAGAAACCAATGCGCCGACGACGAACGCGGCGCCGATGGCGAGGGTGATGGTCATAGCCGGTGAGGGCCGAACGCGGAATCGTACGGGCCACCGATCTCGTTCTTTCCGCAGATCGTTGAGCCGTCCTCACCTACGGGGTACAGCGGCTCAAGGTCGACTAGCGACACGTCACAGAACACGCATTCCCGGGTCATCAGAACGGCGCCTCTCCCCATGGGTCGTTCGCGATCTGTGTCTGCAGGCCGGGGGTTATCGAGCAGTAGACGCACCAGCGGTCATCGCGGCGTGCCAGGTGCCCGCAAGCCCATTCGCAGACCTGAACGCCGTCCTCGGGGCCATCCGCGCGCCACTCCATGTGAGTGGGCACCTCAACGTCCGTATGACGGCAGTGAGCGCAGACCTCGATCAGGTCTTGTTCGCGGATGCTCATAGCACCACGACCAACAGCACGCCGACGACAACGAACACGATGACGCCGTAGCGGAAGAGGCTCATGGCGCGACCCGGTACGTCTGCGAGCACTTGTGCCCGTCGCCCAGCCAACAGGCCGAGCACATCAACTCGCCGCGCTTCGCCAGATAGAGGTCGTATGAGCACATCTCTTCCGCGACGACGTGCTCATGCACGCAGGCGGCGACCATCTGCGCGATGACGAACGCGCCGCATCGGGTCTCTTCGTCGCGGAGGACCGTGCAGCCCCACGCGGGTTCGGTCGTGGCCGTCCGCTCGGCCAGTGCGGCGGTCACTGTTCGGCCTCGTGGAAGTCGCCGAAGGGACAGGCCCACCGGTAGAACCCGGACAGGAACGCCGCGTCACCGATGGGTGTCTCGTAGGTGATCAAATCCCCGGCGTCATCTTCGTGTTCGCAGAGCAGGACGTGGGTGACGTGGTGCCCCGAGTGGTCGCGCCACGGTGTTGGGGCCGCGAGAGGTTCGGCGGTCACAGCGCCGCCTCGTGACAGAGCCAGACCATCGACCGACCGGCACAGTAGTGGTATGCCGAGCCATCCTCAACGCGCTCGCCGAGGATGAACACCGTTGCGCCCATATCGCCGAAGATGCCGCCGTTGCGGGCTTCCTCAATGCGGTGCTGGGTGACGAGCACCTTGCCGCCGAACCTCTCGGGGAAGCCTGAGCCAGGGTGCTCAATGACCATGCCCGGCTTAATCTGATCGGCGAAGATCGCGATCGTCCGCGCAGTCCCTACCTGCGGGTCCTCGCTCACTGTGTTGCCTCCAGCCGTGCCAACACTTGGGAGATGATCCGTGCTTCGTTCATCGCTTGTTGGGTGATGGCTGTGAAAGCGTCAAGGGCCGTAGGGGGCCAAGACGGTGCCGTCGGTGCTTCCCCAAGTCCGACGGCACCGCCCTGCGTTGCCCGTCCAGCGGATCGCTCGGCGACTCCCCAGTCGCCTGCTGGTTGTGCGCTGCTCACCGGGGAGGTGCGCGGCAGCGGTGGTACGGGCACGATGGTGGGGCGCTCAGCGCGCCGTTGCTTCGCTACCGCGACACGCTTGCGCCGGAGGGCAGCAGCGCGGGTTTCGGCGTTCACGGCCGCACCGTGACGCCGTTAGCCTTGGCGTCGTACCCGGCTGGCAGCGTCGTTGTGGTGTAAACGAACGCGTCCCCGAGATTCGCGCCCCTGAGATTCACGTCCCTGAGATTCGCGCCCCTGAGATTCGCGCCCCTGAGATTCGCGCCCCTGAGATCCGCGTACCTGAGATCCGCGTACCCGAGATTCACGTACCCGAGATCCGCGTACCTGAGATTCGCGTCCCCGAGATTCGCGCCCCTGAGATTCACGTCCCTGAGATTCGCGCCCCCGAGATCCGCGCCCCTGAGATTCGCGCCCCTGAGATTCGCGCCTAACCCCTTCTCTACGAGCAAACGCTGACCGTCAACGACCTCGACAACGACACACTCCGAGACGCGTAGCTTTCCGGCATCAGTGTCGACGCCGTGCACGTTCGCCGCGTTGTACGCGATGAGTAGCAGGGTGATCGCCGGAATCGAGGGCCTTCCGGATGACATTCCGCGCCAGCTGACTGCGAGGCAAAGGCCGTCGCCGTCGGCTTGCGGGCACGCATCCTTGTGCGGCTTCATCGGGCCAGCCGCGACGACGGTTTTCTTCGTCAACGGCCACACGAACCCGTGCGACGTGAGTCCGTCCGGGCGCACGCTCTTGATCGCCCAATGCGTGCAGCCTTTCGGCAGCTTCCGGCCTTCGGTGAGCACATCGAGCAGGTTGACCGAGCCGACTTCGACCTTGGCGACAGTTTCGGCGCTCATCGTTGGACCGCCCGTCGTTCGCGGTTTTGGGTCTCTAGGTGCGTCTCAATGCACACCGAACACAACGGTTTGTCGTCGTGGCGGCGCATCCGAACCGCAACCACGTAGGTGGTCGCTGAGCAGTTGAAGCAGTGGCCTAATGCGATCCCGCGGGCCATCTTCTGCGGCAACGTGGGGGCGGTCACAGTGACCTCGTGAGCGACATCGGCGTAACGCCTGGGCAGTCACCGAGACGGACGGAGCGCCGCTCTAGCTGGACTTGGATCGCCCACAGGACGCGCAGTAGCGGACGCTCGACGTCGCTGACGTGAATGTCGGAGCCGATAGGGCGCGACCAGTCGCAGGCGCGTTTCCATGCGCGCTCGAAGTTGCCGGTGTCGAGTGCGCCAATGGCAAACGCGACATTCTCGCCGCGTTCCTCGCACTCGCCGCAACCGTCATGCAGGATCTGATCAGGGTGGAAGTCGACCAGACCATCGTGGTAAGCGTGCATTGCGTGTGACCTCCTGTAGATTTGGACTTGCGTGACCTCTGCGGCGTCTCGGGCTCTAACCGGGGCGCCGCTCACGTTTCAGGTGCGGTGGAACCAGCGGGTTCTGCGGTACCGGCGGCAGGCGCACAGCCCGCAGTCCTTACCCCACCGCAGATGTGTGTGGGTCGCTTGGGTGTGGCCACAACGAACACAGCGGGCGTTCACTGGGTGTCGTCCGCCCACCAAGAGGGAAGCTTCTTGGTGCCCCTGCCGCGGTTGATGATGTCGACGGCGGCTGCCGCCACGCACTGGCCCCGAGGTGCGCGCGTTCGCGCACGCTGCTGTTCTGCCAGACCCAGCAACCCGTTGACGCCGCCCTGCACGCCACCGAGTTTTTGCACCGCTACCGAGGCATCAAGTTGCCCGTTGTACCGGCCGCACAGGTAGCCGATTCCCTCGATAACTGGGGCATCGAGTCCGGGCGTACCGTATGCGTCGCGAATGATTCCGAGTGTTCTGGCGAGCACTCCCGCACCGCTGCGGGAGTAGACGCGTCGAAGCGTGCCGACAGCTCCGACTGATCCTTCGTTCTTGTCACTCGCAATGTGCAGTCCCTGTGCGCGGACGATGCGGTCAATGTCCGTCTCGATTTCGCGACCGGCGCGCACGCTGACTCGGAACTTCTCCATGGCTTTGACGCCGAGCGTGTCGTTGAGCTTCAGGAAGTATTCGGCCTCTTCCTGCTCCGTGAGCCCGACATACGCCCAGCACTGCAGTTCTTGAGTGATCCACGAGTCGCCGATCCACTGCTTGTACGCGGCGACCCGATGTTGGCCGTCCATGACGAAGAAATGGCCGTCGCGTTCGTTGACGGTGGGGTTGCCGAGTTGTTCGAGATCCATGTCGGCCGCGAGGTGATCGGCGCGGTACTGCCTGAAATCTCGCTGTGCAACTTCGGACACGCGCATTTTCACGAGAGGAACCCACTTGAGGTGTTTCTCTTGCTCGAGCCTGTTGCTACTCTTGGGGTTGGTCATGGGCCACCTTTTCTGCTATTCGATTGATCTGCTTGCGGAAGCCGGTCAGGGTCTTGAAGGACTCGTCGAGGGAGGTGGCCCATTCCTGTGCCTGCATGGGGTCGAGGTCCTCGTAGTCCACGAGATCGAGCGACAGACGCAGGCCGGATAGTTCGCTGACGATGGCGCCGACGATGCGTGTCGAGTCGTGGCGGCGTGTCTTGCCGATCACCTTGTCGGCGGGAATCTCGATGTCGAAGTCGCGAGCGATAGCGCGCACTGTTTCCTCGGTGACGCCGACCTTGCCGGGCATCTGTCGTGACGAGTAGCCCTGCTGCGCAAGGTCGCGGATCGTGTCGGCGCGCTGGTCACGCGATGTCGGACCAGGCTGCTTTTTGACGTGGCGGACGACGTTCGCGCGGGACATGTTGCCCTCGTTTTTGGCTTCCGTGAGCGCTTCTTCGAATCGCTCGTCGGAGACGTCGTCGATCAGGTCATAGATGCCAGCGCCGTTGCCGTAGAGTTCCGTCTTGCCCGCAAAATCTTCGGGCCTCGCTCTAGGGGAGTCTTCACTTTCAGTGAAGACTCCCTTGCGCTGGCCGTGCTTGCGGATCTCGCCCGCACTTTGCCCTTCACGGATCGCCACGCCAACACCGCGCTCGGCGCGGCGGACCATCTCGGTCGCGTCCAACTGGATTTCCTTCGACAGATTCAACTGACGGGAGATCTCCGCAACCGCTGCCATCTGCGCCTTGAAATCGGCGATAGCGCGCGGCTCGGTGGCCTCGACGGCGTGCGCGAGCCACCCGCGCGCCTCGGTGAGCATGTTGGTGATCGCGAGTTCGCGGGCCTGCGGTTCGAGTGCTTCGAGGGCCGTCATGTTGTCGACGGGCACGAGATCGGCGGTCATGCGGTTGCCTGTGTGGGTTCGAGCATCCGGTCGATGGCTTCGGCGTCGAATAGGTAGGCGCCGCGGACGCCGGGCATCTTGCCTGCCGTCGGGATCTCGCCTCGCGCGACCATCCTGTGTACCGAACGGATGTCTTTGCCCAGCTTTGCGGCCACTTGGGCGCTGCTGATCAGGTGCGGATATTCGGGCATGTGCCCAACTTAGGCATATGCCCATACTACGTCAAGCACCTAGCCAAGATTTCTTGGATTGGCCCCTTGACGGAATGGGCCAGCGCCCTAACATAGGCACATGACCATTACGAGTGTGTCGGGACGGGTTCCCGAGTGGACCGTAGGCGACCGGATGCGGAAGGCCCGCGAGTCGATCCGCCTAAGTCAGCTTGAGATCGCCAAACTCATCGGCGTCAAGCGCACCACTGTCAGTAACTACGAGGTAGGCAAGACGCCGCCGAAGCGCCCGATCCTGCTTTCGTGGGCCCTCGCGTGCCAGGTCGATCTCGACTGGCTGCGGACCGGCGTGCCAGCCGGCAACTCACCCGATCGGCGTATAGATTTCAACTCTGATTGCAGAAAAAGTGCTGCACAGCTTGAGCGTATACGGCGGATTGCTCCGAACGCGCCGACGCGCTGGGCTGAGCGGGCGGCCTAGTTATGGACGCAAAGGTGATAACGGGTGGATGGACGTTCAGGAAAGATAGCGGGATGACCGATCACATCCCGCCCGAGGGTGCGGTACTGCTGCACCTGCGCCACCTCCACACGCGCAACTGTCGGGCACAGACGATCTACAACCGGCGCCGCTCCCTCGCTCGCCTCGCCCGCTGGGCCGATGGGCCGATCCTGTACCTCACCGGTGAGCAGATGCTCCGGTGGGAGGATGAGCGCTCCGACCAGATCAGCCCGGCCGCCCGGGCTGCCGAGTTGTCGTCGGTGCGGCAGTTCTTCCTGTGGGCCGTCAAGCAGCACCTCATCGACTCCGACCCCACGATCGAGTGCTCGATGCCCCGCGCCCCTAGGCGGCTCCCCCGGCCGATCGCTGACCGTGACATAGCCGAGGCCATCGCCCGGGCCGAGCCGAAGGTGGCGGCCATCATCGGGCTCGCGGCGTTCGCCGGCCTACGGGCGGGTGAGATCGCGCGCCTCGACTGGGCCGAGGTCGGATTCCGTGACGAACCGCCGATGATCCGGATCTCCGACGGCAAGGGCGGCCACAGTCGCCTCGTGCCGCTGTCCCCGGCGCTCGCCGACCTACTGCACGCGCTCCCTCGCGCCAATGGGCCAGTGATCCCCCGCGGGGACGGTTCGCGGCGGGAGAACAGCCCGAGCGCGATCTCGGGCATATCGAATCGTTACCTGCACGCCATGGGCATCGACGAGACGTTGCATCAGGCTCGCCACCGGTTCGGGACGACCACGTACCGCGCATGCCAGGACATTCGGGCGGTTCAGGGACTTATGGGGCACGCTTCGATCACCTCGACGCAGATCTACACGTCCCCCGCTGCAGCGGTCGGCCTCGCCGCTGTCATGGCCGCCTCGCAGCTCTCGGCCTGATTCTGGCCGTTCGGCTGTATCACGGCGACCGGTCGCGGCTCTACCATGCGACCAACGAGAGGGACGCCATGACCGAGCCGCCGACCGAGGCGCCTGCGCCGCCGGACATGGTGAAACGCGGGTTTCTGGCGCTCACGCTGGTCTTGCTGGTCGTTGGTGCGATAGTCGAGTTGCAGCCGGTGAGCCTGCTGACTGGGGAAGGGACGCTGTATGTCGGGCTTGCTCTCGTGGCCGGTGCCCTGGTCCTCGCCACCGTCATGAAGCTGTCAGGTGGCGTGCGCGTGCTCACCTGGGTGGTCGCCGCGTTCTGTATCGCCAATGTGGTCTACGTCAGCCACCAGATGACGCTTCGGCGCGACGAGATCACCAACGACCTGAACAAGCTGGGCACGACCTTGCAGCAGTTCAGCGCTCCACCGACCGCCCTGCCGTGCTCGACGAATCCCGGATTCGGTTGCGACGTGAGCAAGTAGTGGGTATCGGTTTGCGGTTCGGGTTCGGCCCGTTGCGGTTCTACGTCCCGTTGGTGCGCCGCCGGCGGCGTAGGTATCGTCGCGCGCCCGCTTGGACCCATCAAGGCTGCTCGATCCGGCACCGGTCCCAGGGTGCGGCGTTGCGGTGCAAGGGACGCATCTAGCCTGCTTGACATCGCGTGTGTTCAGGTGTTCACTACGTCTTGCCCGATGCGAAGGTTCCGGCTACTTCTTTGGTAGAGACGCCGGGGTCACTCTCGACCTAGGGCTCTGAACTTGCCGGGCACCGATGCGCAGACGAGGGTTACTTCCATGCTAAGGAGCAGGTCGCGGGGTGCGAGTCCCCGCCAGCCGCTTGCGGCTGTAGCTCAGGACAGAGCAGCTACGTCACCCTCATCGACTTGATCTAGGCGCCCCACCTTTTGTTCGTCTCCGTTGCGCAGGCCAGGGCTACTTCCTGCAAATAAGAACGCCTTAGCCGACCCCGATCTAGGAGGCACTACGTGTCGAAGCTCAACACGATCCAGACCCCGCACTCAGCCGTCACGTCGACCGGTGAAGTCACCACGACCCAGCAGGGCGGCGTCGGGTACATCCGCGATGCCAAGTCCGAACTGTTCCTGCTCGCCGTCTCGAACATGGTCGGCGAAGACACCTTCTACGAAGGTAAGAGCGAGCGCGACAAGCGGTTCCGCGACCTCGTGCGCTCCGTCGCCGTCGACGACCCGGACTGGACGCGCCGACTCATCGGCTGGCTGCGGAACTCGGCGAACATGCGCACCGGGTCCATCGTCGCTGCGGCTGAGGCTGCCTACGCCCTGCGGGACGCGAAGATCCCCGGTGGCCGCCAGATTGTCGACGCTGCCATTTCCCGCGCCGACGAGCCCGGCGAGTTGCTGGCCTACTGCCTGAACCGGTACGGCCGGAAGCTTCCGTTGCCGATCAAGAAGGGTGTCGCGGACGCGGTCGAAAGACTCTTCACCGAGTACAACTACCTGAAATGGGATTCGGACGCCCGCGCGGTGCGGATGGCCGACGTGGTCGAGCTCGTTCACCCGAGCGCAAAGGCTGCGTGGCAGGGCGACCTCTACAAGCACATGCTCGGCGAGCGGCACGGCCGCGGGAACGAGATCCCCGAATCGCTGGCGGTGCTGCGTTCGCGCGCTGCGTTGATGGCCGTTCCTGTCGAGCGTCGGCGTTCCGTGCTCGGTGATTCGACGCGGCTCTCGGACGGCGGCATGACGTGGGAATCCCTGGCCGGTTGGCTTCGGGGTCCGATGGACCGCGAAGCGTGGGAAGCGATGATCCCGTCGATGGGCTACATGGCGCTCCTGCGGAACCTACGCAACTTCGACGACGCGAAGGTCTCTGATGCCGTCGCTCAGACGGTCTGCGCGAAGCTCGCCGATCCCGAGCAGGTCGCGAAGTCCCGGCAGTTGCCGTTGCGGTTCGTCTCGGCGTACAAGGCCGCGCCGTCGCTGCGATGGGCGTGGGCACTTGAGCAGGCCGTAAATCTGTCACTGGCGAACGTGCCGAGGTTGGACCGGCGCTCGCTGATCCTCGTGGACCGCTCCGGTTCGATGTTCGGCGCCGGCCTGTCGGCCAGGTCGACTCTCGACAACGCGGAAGCCGCTGCGCTGTTCGGCTCCGCTCTGGCGTTGCGCGCGAACAACGCGGACCTCGTGCAGTTCGGTGCGACGTCAATCCCCGTGCCGTTCCGCACGTCGGATTCGTTGCTGAAGATGCCAGAGCGGTTTACCTACCTCGGCGGTACCGCAACCATGGCCGCAGTGCAGACGCACTTCGCCGGACACAACCGGGTCATCATCATCACCGACGAGCAGTACAACACCTGGTCCGGTGGCTACATCGGTGGCCGCGTGCCTGACGTCGGCTCGATCTTGCCGCCTTCGGTGCCGCTCTACACCTGGAACCTAGCCGGGTACCGCGCAGGCCAGTCGGAGTCCGGTGGGGCGAACCGGCACACGTTCGGCGGTCTATCCGATGCGGCGTTCACGATGCTCGGCGTGCTCGAATCGCACCGCGAGGGCGGATGGCCGTTCTGAGTCGTCTCGATCCGGAACTGGCCGCCGTCCAGCGAGCCGCAAGAGTCGCTCGCGGGGCCAGAGAGGATGCCGACCGCGCGCAGGCTGCCTATGTGGCGGCCCTGCGCGCGGCTCTGCGTTCACACACCGGAGAGCAGGTCGCCTCTGCCGCAGGAGTGACGAGGCGCGGCATGTATCAAGTCCTGCAACGGTACGACGCAAAAACGGCCCCGCTCCAACCCGAAGGCTGAAGCGGGGCCATCTTGCCGTATCGGCCGAGCTAGGTCATTTCCTGCTGCCCCACCAGAGCGCGGCCAGCAGTCCGACGTACACCGCCGCGACGGCTGCCCCGATGACGACCCTCATCGGGGTCTAGAGCACGCCGAGCAGTTTCAGTACGACGATGACGAGGATGACGACCACGAGGACCGTGATGGCGTCTCTCATGCGGCTGGAGGTGTCGGCTCGACCGGAGCGGGTGCCGGGACAGGCGCGGGCGCCAGCGCGGGTGTGACGGTCGTTGGGGTGACCTGTACGAACTGCCGGACAACAACCTCAGCCGCGGCCACGATGATCGCGCATATGGCCTTCCAAGCGACCGGCTCCCCAGCGGCGAGGAACTGCGCGGCGAACGTGAGCGCGAACAGTCGGCCGGCGCGAGTGATCTGCTCGCGGACCTTCGCGGGAATCTGGAGCCAGAGCTTTGTCACGGGGTGCCTCTCAGTGATGTGCCGAACGCATCTGATAGGGGGTTGGCGAACGGGACGCCGAGGGAGCGTAGAAGCGCCACGTCGGCGACGCTCGGGACGTGGACGGTTCCGGCTCCGGTGAGGAAGTAGATGCCGGTCGAGTCTTGGAACAGCAGCACAGCGGACTCCTTCGGGTCGGACGGTGCAGGTGTCGGGAGCGGGGTGGGTGGGATGGGCGTAGGCGCGGGTGTCGGTGCAGGGTGGGAGCCGGGTACGGCCATCGCCGCCCACACAAACGCAGGGTTGGTCACGTTGGCGTCCAGGCCACCCGCGGAGCCGTACTGGTGGATCGCCCACGGAAGCGGGCACGACGGATGCCCTTGCGCGTGGGACGGGTCGGCGAACCACAGCGGCGCGGCCTCGAGCAGCGTCCGTTGTACGGGGTCCGCGGCGGCGATGACAGCGACGAGCTCGGAGCGGTCGGAGTACAGGCCGCATTTGGCGCCCGTCAGTGTGCCCACGGTGCGCAGGAAATCCGCGGCGCGACCGGCAACCGTCGCCCAGGACTGAGCGTCGGCGGTTTCCATGTCCAACCACAGGGTGTCGCCGGGTTGCGGGTCGGCGATACGGACGAAGAACCGGGCTTGTGAGATGCCGTCGTCGTTGGAGCGGTCGAAATGGTAGAAGCCGAGGGCTTTCCCGAGGGCGCGGACTTGTGCGGCGCGGGTCGGTCGGAACGGGTCGACGAACGTCAACCCTTCGGTGGCTTTCAGGATCGCGAAGTCCACCAATGGCAACCGCAGCCGGAACAGGGCTTCGGCGTTGACGTTGCTTGCGTCGAGACCGATCACGGTTGCCGTCCGGTCGCTCGACCAGCCGCGAGCAGGTCTTCAACTTTGCTCTCGATACGCTCGGTGCGCTTCTTGAGGTCAGCGAATCCGTCGGCGAGCTCAAGCAGAGCGTCGGCGGCATCCGCCAACTTCAGCAACGACGGCAAAGCTTCGGTGATCTGCCCCCACTGTTCGGAGAACTGCACCGCGGCTTTCGTGATCGGCCAAATGAACTTCCAGATGACCCCGAGGGCGAACACGACGGCGCCGACGATGATGATCCACGCGACCCAGCCGTGGACCGCGACCGAGGGGCCGGAACTTGTGCCGACGGCGGCTAGGACCGCCTGCAGCATCATTTCGCGGTCACGACGATCGGCGTCGTCGCCCAGGACACGGTGACGGGCCGGTTGTGGCCTTCGGGTGTGTCGACGGCGGCGATGCGCCATGTCACCGACTTCAGCCCCGTCGACAGCAGCCCGTTGGTTCGGGAGACAACCAGCGGCGGCATCGGGTCCTTGAACGTGAAGTTCGTGCAGCCCGGTGCTTCCGTCGCGGACGTATCGCCGACGGGCACTGTCGAACCGGGTGGGTCAACCGAAACCCATTCCTTGACGGCGTGGTACACGACCGGCTTACTTGAGCGGTTGCAGCGGGTCGCGGTGACCGTCACATCCTGCCCGACGTGGACGGTCGCCGAAGCAACATGCTGGCCGGGGAAATACAGGGGGTCGAACGGCTTCGCGGCGAGGTGGGCTATGACGAGCGCACCGAACACTGCGAGAGCCAGCACCACGCAGGAGAGGACCACGAACGCGGTCGTGATCGCCCGGTGCCGTCGTGCGATGACCGGAACGGGTGGAGTGGTCATCCGAGCGGCCTTGCTTGGACGACAAAATATTCGATGTCGACGGCGATCACGCCAGTAGAAATGATCTGCTCCACATACAAGTCTGCGACCAGGTTCGTCGTGTCCAGCAGGTACGTGTAAACACCCGGACCGACATGCGTGAGCGCCGACAGCGCGACGGTGACAGGCGCGCCCCGACTGGGGACACCGTAGGAGAACGCACCAGACGACGGATCGGTCGGCACACCGGCTGCTGCGAGTTGGAACGTGAACAGGAGCTCTTCACCGGCGAACAGGAGCACCGGCGCGTTGATGGTTGCCACCATTAGTACGTGTCTCCATACGTGTCGGTGTAAAGGCCGGGAATGACGATGACGCCCCACGGTGAGGGCGGGACTTGGATAATGAAATATTCGACGTCGACCGTGCCTGTTGCGACGATCTGCGCCGCGTAAAGGCCCCCAGCGAGGTTCGTCGTGTCCAAGGTGTACGTGTAGCCCCCGGCACCGTCGTGCGTCAGCTCCGACAGTGGCAGCGTGACGGGCGCACCAGCGGCGGGGATGCCGTAGGACACGACCCCATCTGCCAGGTCGGTTGGTACACCGTCGGCGGCGAGTTGAACGTTGAGGGTGAGGGCGTCGCCGGCGTATAGCAGTATCGGGGCGTCGGCGGTCGCGACCATCAGGTGCCGACTGTGATGGTGATCAGTGCGCTGTACGGTTTGCTGATCGTCGTCCGCCAAATCCCCGGCACGGGGATCACGATGGCCGCGTCGATGTTGACCGCGGACAAGGTGGCGGGGGCGAGCAGAGACACCGTTGGGGCGCTGGTGACCCCGGCGTAGGTGACCAGCAGGCTGCTGTACGTGTACCGGGTGTCGTTGTAGGTGACGCCCGTTCCGGTGCCGGTGGGGCTCGCGTTAAGCGTCGCGGTGGATACGAGAGTGGCCGCAGCTGCATGGCCGACGAACCCGGCCGTTCCGAGCGTCGCTGTCGATACGAGTGACGCCGAGCCGGTGTGGCCGCTGGTGGGTGCACCGAGGTAGCTGCTCGACTGGCTGACGTCGCCACGGACCCGGTCGAGGACGAACGTTCCGACGGTGACCGTGTTGTTCCCGGACGGGCCGCAGCGGACGTCGGTGATGTTCGCGGTGCCAGTGTTCTGGCTCGTGAGCGCGGCGCCGGTAAATAGTGGGCTGCTGCCGTAGGGGGTGTAGAAGTCGACGTTGACGGTGCCGACTGTCGCGCTGACATGCACCCGGAAATCGACCCGGTACTGCGTGCCAGCAGTCAGCGCTGTGCCAGACGTCCACACGGTCGTGCCGAGGATTTGCAGGAACGGGATACCGGTCGACGCGGTGCACAGCAGCCGCACCAGCGACGTCGAGGACGCCGACGGCCCAGTGCGGGTGTCGAAAAGGTAATCCGGGGCGTTCGGCACGTTACCGAGGTAGGTGAAGAACTCCGACCAGCTGATGTCGGCAGTATTGATCGCGAAGTTCGTGTTGATCGACAGCGACGTCGATGCACGGACCAGTTGGATCGCCCGCGCACCGTCGATCGCGTTCGCGGCGGTGAACGTCGCCGTCCCGGTGCCGGTCTTCGTGTAAGCCGACCCGGAGCTCGCAATCGACGACGTGGTGACCGTCGCGCCGTCGGTGCCGAGGTCGAATCCGTTATCCCAGGTGATCGCCATCAGCGCACCGGCTTAGCTGGCTTGTTGGCGTGCAGCATCGCCATCTTCGGATGCTGCACAACCTCGTGCGTCACCAAACCATGCGGACCCACGAACGGCAACGCGAGCCGCACAACGCTGGGTGCCAGTGGCTCGTCGCCCATCGCCGCGTACCCGAGGGTGGTGGGCCACGCAAAGTTCCCGGCGCCGAACGACTCACCGTTCCCGACGTGAAGCTCGTGCCACCACGAGTGCCACAGGCCGCCGTGATTCTGGTCAAGGTGGCAGGTGATCGGCTTGCCATCAGGCGCAGGCTCATCGGGAAACAGGTCGCCGCACAACTCGCTCATGCGTGCGTCACAATCGAACCGACACCGTCGACGAACGCGTTACCCGACAGCGTCCCGACCGTGGTCCCGACGAGGTTGATCTGCACACCCGATGCGGTGTGGTGCCCGAACAGGTTGTTCTGGATCGAATCAATGTGGTTCCCCGCGCCTAGCGAGCCCATGTTGATCGCAATGTAGGCGTAGTCGAACCAGTTGTTGTTCAGGATGATCCCGCTAGTGATCGACGGTGTGGTGTTCCGGTTCCACTGGTTGCATTGGGAGACGTCCAGCGAGCCGGGGATGCTGTGCTGGCCGCCGTTCCACGTCGAGGCGGTCGCCGTCCCATTGCCCAAGGTCGGGTCAATCCGCCCGTCGAAGTTGTTGCCGATGACGGTGGAGTTGTTGCCGCCCTCGTACTGCAACGGGTCGGAGTGTGAGGGTCCGTTGCCCTGCGCTGGGTCGGAAACCCAACCGGCGTTGCCGTGGCTGTAGCAGCCGAGCAGGTGAACGTTGGTGACGGTGCCGATGTTGCCGCCGTTGTTGTTGTTCGTCGACGCCCGGAAACCGTCAGTTCCGGCGTGCACGTTGCACCGTTGCGCCGTGTAGTCGTGGCCCATCACGCAGTTCAGGTATGTCTGCGGGACGTCGGGCGCGACCTCGCAGTCCTGCAGGAGAGCGTTCACGCAACCGGTCCAGCGCATGTCCACGCACGCCCCGGAGGCGTTGGGTGACTGCCCGCGTACGCGGCTGCTGGACACGGTGACATTGCTTGTTTTGATGTCGATGCCGCCGGTGACATTCATCCCCGAGATCGACGTCCCAGACGTGGTGATCGTGTAGCCGCCCGTATGGGTCGTCAGCGACGTCCCGGCAGGCACACCGGAGGTGGCGGCGAGGGGCTGGTAGGTGCCGTTCGCGCCGTAAGCCCAGCCACCACCGGGGATGATGACGGCAGGCCTAACTGCGGAGCCCGCGACCGCCGCGACCAGGACCGGGTGCATCAGGCCATCGCCTGACCGAAAATGCCCCCATACCAGTGAGTTCCCCCGAAGCAGACGAACGAGAAAATGTCGACAGCGCCCGCAGCGGCAGACAGTGTCGGTTTCGTGCCGCCCGCCCACTGCAGAATCGAGCTCGCCGGCCAGGTCACCGTCCGGCCGCCCGTCCCGTCCTGGATTAGCTGCAGCACGAAGCCCCCCGAGACTGCTGTGGGGAACGTCAGCACGCAGTTCGCGGTCAATGTCAACGCGGTCATCGGGAGCGAGCCGACGTCGGGCATCGTCTCCGTGGTGCCCGACGATGTGTTCGTGTTGACCGGTGTCGTCCGTAGGTACGTCTCGAGCGCGACGACTTCGCCTGCGTATTGGTCGAGGACGTCGGCGAGGGTGATACCGCCGCCCATCGACGCACCGGTACCGAGGACGTCTGTGTCAGCTGGGACGTCGAGCGATGCGACGGCGCCCGGGAACGTCGCCATCAGCCGAAGCTCGCCGTCAGAGCACCGGACGCAATCGAGAACGTGTCACCGAGTGATGTGGTTTGCGGGACCGTGAGAGCGCCCCACCACACGCGCTTCGGTGTACCGGCCGAGTCCCAAATCTCGATACCGACGACGGTCGTCGCGGGCATGTTCGTTGTCGTGTTGGTGGCGTTCGTCGCCTCAACGCCACCGGAAGCCGCAGCCGTGGTGATCGTCTGGCCGCCGGCGGTGTACCCGGCGGATGTGCCGAGCTGCGTGCCGCCTGAGGTCGACGTGCCGTTGGCGGTCATGTACCGCAACTTCACCGGGGCCGTGACCAAGCGCACCGATGCTGCGGCGCGGTCGAAACACGCGTCAAGCACACTGTTCTCGAAGGTCTGATCCAAGGCTCCCATCACGCACCTGCCTTGATGACGTTGGCGCAGTGCTGCGGCTCGTCGAGGTCATGCCAGCAGCCGACCGTCGCGCAACAGGTCTGATGGCGTGTCACCGTTTCCGTCGGTGCGAGGCGCGTGACGACGATGTGCTTCGGTTCGGTATCGGTCACGCCGCATTCGGCGCATGCAGCCGTCATGGCAGATTCCTTCGATGGGAGGGCGAAACGAGGTGAAACAGAGTTAGAGCGCGCCGCCTTGGCCTGCGTACAGCGCGGCCAGAAGGTCTGTGCCGATAGCGCCTACGGGTGTGACGGTGAGGGTGTCGGTGTCGTCGTCGTACGACGTTTGACCGGTCAGGATCTGCAACGGCCCCGGGGCGAGTAGGTGCGAGTGGTCGGGGTTGATGTCGTACACGTCGATCAAATGCCCGGCCCGGACGGTGGAGAGGTCAACGGGGCCACCCATCGCCGTCCCGTGCACAACCCGCAACTGCCCGGTTTGCACCGTCAGCGTGCTCGTGTACGTGGGGTATGCGAGGTTCGCGGTGAGCCAGTTGCTCAGATAGTTCCCGGCCGTGGTGGCGTCCAGGGGGGTGGTGCCTTCCAGGGACGTCATGTCGTAGACGCCTTCCAAGTTGCCCCACTTGGCTTGCGCCGCCGGGTTACTCGCGAGGAGCACCCCACCGGAGTACAGGCCGACCGCTTGGGTGAACCCGGCCAACGTGGGGGTCAACGCTTGCTGCGGGCGTAGGACGTACCTGGCGGTGGTGGGTGGCGCGGCCATCGTGACGGCCTGCAACGGCGACAGGGACACGACCAGCCCGAGAGCTTTCCCGACAGTCCCGAACGCCGTATCGAGGTCACACGACCCGGATGCGGCGGTCCCGGCGGTGGGGATCGAGAGTGATCCTGGTAGTGGGGTGGGAACGGTCCACTGCAAACCGCGGGTCTGCGCGTTGGAAATGATCTCGTCGAGGTTGTAGGCGTTACCGCTGGTTGGGGCGACGGCGATGAACCCACCCGATCCGGCTGAGGTGATCGCCACCGAGAACGCGCCGGGGCCCTGCAACTGCCACGGAACCCCACGCGCAGCGGTCGCGAGTTTGCCTTGGAAGCGGATCGCGCCGCCTTTGACGATCGTCACTTGCCTGCCGAGGTTCAACCCCAGGTGGGAGAGGTTCGGGTCCGCGTTCAAACCGCATGACCAGCTGGAGTCCCCACCGGGGTAGGTGGTTGTCCACTGCAACCCGGTCACCGTCGAAAGTTCATTCGGGACTAGGCGGTCGAGGAAGATCCGGTTTCCGCCGCCTGGGTCTTCGGTGTAGACGAGTGCCGGGGTGGTTCTCATGCTGCGGTGCGCTGACCCAGGTAGCGGTCGTAGTAGGAGATCGTCACATTCACCGGTGCGCCGTCTAACGTGTACACGAGTAGGTAGTTGTCGCCAGGGTCGAGTGACATCGCTCCGGACGGCTGCACACCGAGGCCACCGAGCAGCGACACCGCGTCGGTGCGGTCGGGCATGGTGCCGGCGAACACGCCACCCATGCCGAACGCGGTCGCCTCATCGATCCACACGTAAGGCGCGGGTGTCATCGTCGGCACCCACACGAGGAACCCGCGGGTGTCGCACAAGATCACATCTGTGCCGGTGACCGCAAAATCGTAAGTGGTGTTCCCCGCCTGCGATGGGATGTCGATGAGCGGAAGAGTGAGGTCACCGAAGTCACCCCAACGAGTCCCACCGGCGACCACCGTCGATGTCAACGTGACCTGCTCGACCTGCGTTGTCCCGTTGTATTGGGTGACAACCATCGACGCGCCGCCCGCGATCGGGGCGGTGTCGACAGCGATGACGTGGTAGGTGCCGGAGAACGGTGAGGGTGCGGTCGTGGTGGCGTGACCGGCGACAACGCCGATCAGGGACGGGGTGTTGATCGACGCCCACGACGGGCCCCGGTAGGCGAGTGTGCCGCTGATCTTCGGCGTCGACGCCCCTACACCGAACACCGTCGAGGTACCCACGCAGAGCATCACCGCGTCGACGTCATGAAGCTCGCTGACAGCCGAATCTGCGTACATGAGTGAGATTTCGGCAGAGACGGCCGTTGCGGGAGATACGACCGTCACGAACGGCCGAACCCAACCGGTCGTCGTGTCGGTGACGCCGCTTCCCTCAGTTGAACCGATGAAGTTGTTCGCGGCGTCGTACCACTGCAAGCTCACATTCGCGAGCTGCGGTGTCGCCGCCGCGCGGCATGACAGCGACGCCGTGTACTGGGTTGAGGGGGCGACCGCGTACTTGCTGCTCGCCGCGAACATCACACCGCCGAAGATGCTCGACAGTTGAAGCGAGTTCGTGCCGTCGACCGCAACCGATGACGTCGTCGACAGGTTGGCGTTGGTGCCGACCCATGACCCGACACCGGACTCGAAAGACGCATCAGCGGTTGGGAGAAGGTTGGTGGTGACGCCGCCGCGGTCGAACGCGATACTCGCGGGTGCCTGTGCGTCGCCGAGGATCCCCGACAGCTTGTACTGCGCCCCGTTCGCCGTCGCCGCCAACGCCGCGAGTGTCGAGTAGGCGCGCAACATCCCCAGGTAGTAGTAGGCGGTCTGATCGGTGTTCCAGTCGCGGGTCCCCATCCACAACGTCCACGACACGATGCCCGTCAAGTCGATCGTCGCGCCCGACACGTCGAGTGTGGTGTAGAACCACACACCGGGCGCACGCGCTAGCTGGTACCAGTTGCCCGTGAACTTCTGTGACGCGCCAGTGGAGTCGGTGAGGCCGACAACGACAGTCATCCCGCCGGGCTCATCGAGGGACGCGATGGCGACCGTCAGGTTCGTTGCGTCTGACAGATTCCACAACCCGGTGACCGGGCCCACCTTCGCCAACGTCGAGGTGATATGCGGCGACTCGGTGTAGCCGCCGAGCGACAACTGCATCAGGCCAGGGCCATCGACCGGGGGCGGCGTTGTCTGCTCCGCGTAGACGATCCCCCCGAGCGGACAAGGGACCAGCGTCAGGTCCAGCCCGTACGGTGTCGTATCCGTTTGGTCCGGGGTCGAATACAGGTACTCGGTGGGTTGCGCGAAGTTCCCCAACTGCACCGACGTCACCGAACCAGCAATCATCCGCTGCGTGGTGGAACGGGCGAACGGCAACGCGTCCATCGTCACAGTGACGATGAGCACGAGTGGGCTGCCACCCGAAAACGCGGGGGTCGAAACGTGCCCGCGGAACTTGTCATAGAACACCGGATATCCGCCGTCCGGTGCCCAACGCAGCACATCCGGGGCGACCTGGTTCACGAGCTTCCGCAACGCCGACTCAGCCTGCGCCAACGCGAGCGCATTGTCGGCGGCGATCATCACCTGAAAGCTGCACGTCCGGTTATCGGTGAAAGCACCAGAAACGGCGGAGCCCATCGTCAACTGCGCGGCGACAGTCGTCGTAACTGCTTGCGGGTCACCGAACGACCCGGTTTCGTCGAGCACGTTGTACGGGCCGTTAACGCCGCCGAGTAGTTCAAGTGTTCCGCCGAGCAGCAGCGAACTCACTGAGCCCTCGCAAAAACGCCCTTGTTCGCGGTGTTGGCTGCGGCGACCTTCGCCGTCGCGCCCGTGTGATTCAACGCAGCGGCGACCGAGGTGCCGATAGCAGCCGGAAGCTGGGCCTGCTGGTCGCGGATCTGCTGCAACGTCGTCAACGTCTGCGGCCCGAACTGCTGCTGCGCAACCTGCAGCCCGTAACTGTTACCGAGCGCAGTGATAGCCGCATTCTCCGAGTTCAGCGTCGACACCGCGCCCTGGCCGGAGTTCACCAGCGCGTCAAGCGTCGGGAACGACGACGGGCCGGCTGCGACGAACTGCGCGCGCAGCGAGGGTGCAAGCCCCATCGCTGCGGCCTTCTGCAGGTCGGCGACGAACTTCTGATCAGTGATGAGCGCGTTGAAGGCACTACCGACGAGCGGTGACTGCGTCGTCGTCGTTGAGCGGCCTTGCGCGTCCATGTAGACCGACGTGTAGGAGCCGACGGTCGGCGCGGATGTGACGGAGAACGCCAACGACTGCGCGGCCTGCTGCCCGAGCGCGAGCGCGTTCGTGAAGATGGTCTGCAGCGCAGTCCCGAGAGTCTGCGCCGGACCCGTGAGCTTCTGGTTGATGTTGGTGAAGGCTTGCGTCAAAGGGTTCGTGCCCGTGGTGATGCCCTGCGCGAGTGACTGCATCAGGTTCAAGCCCAGCAGCGCAGCTAGGCCAGCGGCGTTGTTCGCGGCAGCGGTTGCAGCTGCGTTCTGCGCGCCCGTCGCCGTGTTCGGGATCGAGTACGCGGGCGGGTTATTCGTGCCGCCACCGGGTGCGCCACCGGCCGCGCCGACGTTGCCGAAGTACGAGGTCGGGCTACCGGAGACCTGGCTGTTGAAGGTGTTCTGCAGGTCAGCCGCCGACGAGTCGATGCCGACTGCGAGGTCCCATGCCGGGTTATCCACGGTCGGTGCCTGCCCGATGGTCGGCCCAGGTGCGGATTTCTTCGGGGTCAGCATTGAGGAAATCCAGTCGGGCACGACATTGCCCGCGTTTACGAGTTGCCCCCAGAAACCTTTATCGGGGACGGCGCTGACGTGGTTGGACTGCTTGCTGTCGATCTCCATGGCGATCTTCACCACGAATACGGCGGCAGTGAGCGTGCCGAGGGCGCCAAGCAAACCCTTGACGCTTAGCGTCGCCGCGTCAGCGGCCCCCCCCACGGTGCCTAGGGACGTCACGGCAGGTGCAACGTCGACCGTGCCCCCAGCAGTAACCTCCGCCGCGCGCATGAGGCCGAGCTTGACGACGACGTCATTGATCGACGACCCGAATGTCTCGAGCCAGCCGCCGACAGTTGCGGCGAGCTTGATCGCCGTGAATCCCAGTGCTATCGCAACGAGAATGTCGGGGACGTTGCCGTAGCCGATGACTTTCGTAAGGAAGTCGACGACCTGTAGCAGCGGTGGCAGCAGCGGTGTGAGCGCCGCGAGTATCTTCCCGACGTCGAGGCCGATATCGCCGAGCGTCTTCGTCAGCAGCGGCCCGTTCTGCGCCACATACGCGAGGAACTGCTGGAACCCTTGCGAGGCGGCGAGATGTGATGCCCAGTCCGCGAACGCGGTCCCCATACCGGCGAGCCCGTTGACCACAAGGGTCTCGAGTGGGGCGAAGGCTTGGAAAATGTCAAGGATCCCAACACCGAAACCGCCGAAGGCCTTCGTGAGCCCGAGAATGTCCTGCTCGGCTGCGCCCGCAAGCCACGCGAAGAACTGCTGCGCGGCAGGTGACTGCAACGCGGTGTTGAGGTTCGTCAAGATGGTGGAGACCGCGCCAG
>DATCDK010000181.1:0-2324 GCA_036510735.1 Acidothermaceae bacterium
ACGAAGACGTCTGCGCCGCCCTCGACGGCGATGAAGCCGAAGCCCTTCTCAGCGTTGAACCACTTCACTACACCTTGCGTCACGTGCTCTCCCTAACCAGGATTCGGTCCCCGCACCTCGCGGTCACCGGGCCGGCGTGGGGTTTTCAGGAAAAACCCGCGCTGACGTTCCGCGGGCGTGAGAACACGTACCTGGAACCTCGACCGCGGATTACGGTAGCAGGTCAATTCGCCCATGACCATGGGTCGCGGGTGATCTGATCATGCTCCGCTTGAGGCTGGCTTGGGAAAGCCTTGAGGGCACCTTGACCGTCCTGCCGGAGCGTGAGAACCGGCGAAGCAGCGCTTGCCGAAGGGCGCGTGACCAGCTGCGGAACGGCGATCAACACGTTTGCGAACCTTTGGATAATATAGGCCCTTTCAGGTTCTTTCACCGATAACGCGGACAAGCTGGTGTCATGAAGCGAAAGCGCGCCGTCCAGGACGGTTACAAGGTCTTGACCGCCACCGGCCGATCGGCCGACGGCGGCGGCACTCTCAAGCAACTCACGAAGGCCGGATACCACGTCGATCAGTTGTGCTTCCGGGCTACGGCATCGTCGCCAACATCGGCACCCACCCGACTGACCTCGCGGGCGGCAACTCGGGCAAGCAGTACCTGTTGCCGACCTACGGCTTCCTGTCCTGAACAGTCTGGGACGTAACGTTTCGGAACGGCGTGTTTGCGCATCGCCGAGGCGCGAACGCGGAGCGCCGCAAGCAACTGAAATGGCTCGGCTACGTCGGTGATGTCGGTGTGGATAAACGAACCTCGTGATGCTCGGGTCCGGTAGTACCAAGACTGCGAGCTGGCGGCGGAGGATGCGGGATTTGAACCCGCGAGGAGTTGCCCCCTACACGCTTTCCAAGCGTGCGCACTCGGCCACTATGCGAATCCTCCGCGGAGCAGGCTATCCCGTGGATGGCCGACGCGCGGTGTCGGCGTCCGCCATTACACTCGGGCGCAGACCCCTCGCGTGGCGTCCATCCCACGAACCCCCCCAGGGCCGGAAGGCAGCAAGGGTAAGCGGGCCCTGGCGGGTGCGCGGGGGGTCGCCTGTTTTGAGTTCGTGTTCTCGTTCGGTGACCGCGGAGGTGGCGCATGAGTCTCGCGCTCTACCGCAAGTACCGCCCCAGCACCTTCGCCGAGGTCATCGGCCAAGAGCACGTCACCGAGCCGCTGCAACAGGCGCTGCGTAATAACAGGGTGCACCACGCCTACCTGTTCTCCGGGCCGCGCGGGTGCGGCAAGACGTCGTCTGCACGGATCCTGGCGCGGTCGCTGAACTGTGAGCAGGGCCCTACGCCGACCCCATGCGGCGTGTGCGAGTCATGCGTCGCACTTGCGCCGTCCGGCCCTGGAAGCATTGACGTGATCGAGATCGATGCGGCCTCGCACGGCGGAGTCGACGACGCGCGCGACCTGCGCGAGCGCTCGTTCTATGCACCGATCCAGGCCCGTTTCAAGATCTACATCATCGACGAAGCGCACATGGTGACGACGGCCGGATTCAACGCGCTACTCAAGCTGGTCGAGGAGCCGCCGCCGCATCTGAAGTTCATCTTCGCGACGACCGAGCCCGAGAAGGTCATCGGCACGATTCGCTCACGCACCCATCACTACCCGTTCCGGCTGGTGCCACCGGGCGCTTTGCGCGAGAACCTGGTCCGCATCTGCGTGGCTGAAGGGGTCACGATCGAGCCGGCCGCGCTTGGGTTGGTGGTGCGCGCGGGTGCTGGATCGGTGCGCGACGCACAGTCCGTGCTCGACCAGCTCGTGGCCGGCGCCTCCGCCGAGGGCGTCACCTACCGCGATGCGGTCGCGCTGCTCGGCTACACCGATGCGAGCTTGCTCGACGACGTCGTCGATGCGTTCGGCGCCCATGACGGCGGTGCGGTGCTCGAGATCGTCGATCGGGTGGTCGAGGCGGGTCACGATCCGCGACGGTTCGCCGAAGATTTGCTCGAGCGATTGCGCGATCTCATCGTGCTCAATGCAGTGCCGGACGCCGGGGAGAAAGGTCTCCTCGATGTTCCCGTTGACGTGCTCGAGCGGATGAGTAGGCAGTCGGCGCAACTGGGTCGCGTTCAGCTGACTCGCGCGGCCGACATCGTGAACACCGGCCTCACCGAGATGCGCGGAGCAACCGCACCTCGGTTGCTGCTCGAGCTCATCTGCGCACGCGTGTTACTGCCTGCCGTTGGGGACGACGAGGCGAGTTTGTTGGTGCGGCTCGAACGACTCGAGCGACGGTTCGCGATCGCGGGCGACTCAGACGCGGTTGC
>DATCDK010000182.1:0-22228 GCA_036510735.1 Acidothermaceae bacterium
GTCCCCGCCGTACTGCTCACCGGCGGGGGCCGATGCGAAGAAGTTCGTGCTGGTCGGAGACACGACAGTGATCACCAGGTCGTCGGGCCCGTGACTGTAGTTGGTAAGGGTCGGGACGAAGGACGTCGTCCCGTCGTAGCGGTACGTCTGGCCGGTGCGTGAACTCAGGTCTGCGACGGCGGCATGGACGACGGCGAGCACTGTTTGTTGTTCGAACAGGTCAGGCGATCCGTAGCCACTAACGACCCCGGAGATGTTGACTCGGTAGCCGACCACATAGGCACACCGCGCGGCGGCGTTGCCGAGGTCGGCCGTGTTGGCCAGCGGATTGGCAAGGCCAAGGGCTGACCGCGCGGCGTCCGACACTGCGGCGCTGACACCGCTGGTGCCACCGTAGATCCGCGCGAGCGTGATGGTGGGCGCGTGCGCTGTGAGGTAGCTGACCACTTGGTTGTCGATGGCACCGGGAGCGTTCAGCAGCAACGGTCCGCCGAGGTGGGCGACCTGCGCACCACCGGCGAGAGCGTCGGGAAAGGACGCGCTCGTAGCGACGCCGACCGCGGTCGGAGCCGGGAAGAATTTTGCGGCGACAGCCGCACTCGTGCTGCTCGACGAGCCCACGCCGAACACCGGGATCGCGGCCGGATCTGCCGCATGCCCTGCAGTTCCGATGCCGTACACAGTGCCGTGGTGCGCGGCGAGGTAGGCAGCATCGGCGGCCGGCAGGCTCGGGCCGTTCGTCAGGAGCACGGCTGCGTGCACGTGCGCTGCGGCGGGACCCGCGGCTAGCGCATCGGCGAACGTCGAGCCGTCGACCAGCATGACCGTGGTCGGGTTACCGAGCGCCGCAGCGACGGCGAGGGCAGTGCCGAAGCGGTCAGTTCCGGCATCGCGAGTGGTGTGATAGCCCATCGCGGTGAGCTGCGCCGCAATCGAGTTCGGCACACTCGCCGTGCCGCCGAGCAGGTAGACGGTGCCGCCAGCAGGAAGCACGCGCACAATCTCGGTCTTGGTCGCCGGCGGCAAGGTGGCGCCCGAGGTCAGCAGCAGTGGCGCGTTGAGGGCCGCCGTGAGCGTGACCCCAACGAGCGCGTCGGGGTATGAGTCGCCGCTCGCCAACACGACGGCCGACGCGGTGGCCGGGAACGTCGACACCGAGGCGGCAACGGCAGTCGCAAAGCGGTCGTTGCCCGCGATCCGGTCGACGACGGAAACGGGGGGCGCGAGGGCCGGGACGAGGGCAGGCGCGACGGTGCCGTCGCCAGCTGCTAGCGCCAGCGGTGCCGCCGTCGGGGCGGCCGCGAGGCCGGCGACCAGCAGCGTGGCGCCGAGCAGGACGGAGCTGCGCAGGTGGAGGTTCAACTGTGGGCCCGGGGGGTGGGTGTGGATGCCATTTGTCCGTATATCGGCAGCGCACGTCCGGGATGTACCTCCGGATGGCAAAGCTTCGTTGTGCCAACTGGCGGCTTCGCCTGGTTAGTAAGTCCAGACTTGTAAGTCTGGACTTAGTACTTTAGGTTCGGGAGGTGACTTCGGATGAGCCGGACGTCGAGCAGGTCGCCGCGGCGCTGCAGCTGAGCATCAGGCTGCTTCGGCGGCAGCTCCGCCAGTCGCAGGTCGATGGTCACGACGACCTCACGTTGCCCGAGACTTCTGCCCTCGC
Source organism: Acidothermaceae bacterium (assembly GCA_036510735.1). Taxonomy (GTDB): domain Bacteria; phylum Actinomycetota; class Actinomycetes; order Acidothermales; family Acidothermaceae; genus PALSA-607. The sequence continues at coordinate 1,664 of DATCDK010000182.1, forward strand.
TCTCCTCGACCGCGGCGGCCCAACGACTCCGGGCGCTCTCGCCAAGATCGAGCAGATCAGCCCGCAGTCGATGGGGGCGACGCTCGGCGCGCTCGAGACGCGCGGCCTGGTCGAGCGGCAGGCCGACCCGACGGATGGACGGCGGGTGGTGATCTCGATCACGGACGCGGGCAACGCGGCGTTGCGGATCCGGCGCACGGCGCGCACCGAGCAGTTGGCGCAGGCCCTCTCGGCCGGGTTCACCAATCTGGAGCTCCGCGAGCTGATGACAGCGGCGCCGCTCATCGAGCGATTGGCGCACAACCTCTAGATGCGGTGGCAACCAGGGTTACTCGCCCCAGCGCGGGATCGCGGCAAAGACGATGGCTACAAGTGGGTGGCGTTGTCGAACACGACGTTGGCCGTGTTCATGTCCGCCCTGGACGGGTCGATTGTTCTCATCGCCTTGCCCGCCATCTTTCGCGGCATTCGGCTAGATCCCCTGGCAGCGGGCAACGTCAGCTACTTGCTGTGGATGATCATGGGATACCGGCTCATCCAAGCGGTCCTCGTCGTCACCGTCGGGCGCCTCGGCGACATGTTCGGCCGAGTCAAGATCTACAACGCCGGCTTCGTGGTCTTCACGGTGTCGTCCATCATGTTGTCCTTCGATCCGTACCACGGCGGACACGGCGCGCTGTGGCTCATCGGTTGGCGGGTGCCGCAGGCGATCGGCGGCTCGATGCTGACGGCGAATTCCGCCGCGATTCTTACCGACGCGTTTCCGGTCGACCAGCGCGGCCTCGCGCTCGGCATCAACCAGGTCGCGGCGCTCGCCGGCCAGTTCATCGGCCTGACGGCGGGCGGCCTGCTCGCAGTGTTGGACTGGCGGGCAGTGTTCTGGGTCAACGTGCCGGTGGGCGTTTTCGGAACGATGTGGGCCTACCGCAAGCTTCGCGACGACGGCGAGCGGCAGCCCGGCCGCATCGACTGGTGGGGCAACATCACGTTCGCTCTGGGCCTCGGCGCCGTCCTGGTTGCGATCACCGACGGCATCCAGCCGTACCACGGGCACACTATGGGCTGGACGAGTCCGGCTGTATACAGCTTGCTTATTGGTGGGCTCGTCTTGCTCGCGGTCTTCGCGGTTATCGAGAAGTCGGTGCGCGATCCGATGTTCCAGCTCAGTCTTTTCCGGATCCGGGCGTTCACGGCCGGCAACGCGGCGAGCCTCGCGGCGTCCATTGCACGTGGCGGTTTGCAGTTCGTCCTCATCATCTGGTTGCAAGGCATCTGGCTGCCGCTGCACGGCTACGACTACAGCGATACCCCTTTGTGGGCTGGAATTTTCCTGCTGCCGTTGACGGTCGGCTTTCTCGTATCTGGGCCGGTCGCCGGGTTCCTGTCAGATCGGTTCGGTGCACGAGCGTTCGCCACTGCAGGCATGTTGGTTTTCGGCGGGAGCTTCGTCGGGCTGATGGTGTTGCCGATCGACTTCCCGTACTGGGCGTTCGCGGTGCTGATCACCGCGAATGGCATCGGCTCGGGAATGTTCGGCGCACCGAACTCGTCGGCGATCATGAGCAGCGTTCCGGCACGACAGCGCGGCGTCGCCTCGGGCATGCGGTCGACGTTCCAGAATTCTGGGACGGCGTTGAGTATCGGTGCCTTCTTCTCGCTGATGATCATCGGCCTGGCGAGCAGCCTGCCGAAGACGTTGACCAACGGCTTGCAGCAACAGGGCGTCTCACACGCGGTCGCACATCAGGTCGCCAGCCTGCCGCCCGTTTCCTCTTTGTTCGCAGCAATTCTCGGTGTGAATCCGATCCAGCACCTGCTCGCGCCTAGCGGGACGCTCGCGACGTTGCCCGCAACGAACCAGCAGAACCTGATTGGCCGCACGTTCTTCCCGAACCTGATATCGGCGCCGTTCCACCAGGGGCTTGTCGTCGTGTTCGCGGTGGCCGCCGTGCTTTCGCTGCTCGCCGCGGTGGCGTCGCTGTTGCGCGGCGGGCGCTACGTCGCGCCGGACGTTGCCCCGGACGAGTTGGCCTAGCTCCCGACGATGACGAGGTCGGCCCATATCTTGGTCGCCACAATCAACTCGGCATTGCGTTGATCGTTGCCTCGCGCTCGTGCGTTCGCGGTTTCGACATCACGACCGAACTCCACGTGCCGGTTGATCAGTCGATCCATCCGGTCGTCGTCGTCGGGTTCCAAGTACCAGACCTCGTCGAGCAATCCGCGAACGGCCGACCACGCGCCGTCCGGGCTTAACAGGTAGTTGCCCTCGGTGACGACGAGCGGCACATTTCGCGGCACGCAGATTGCACCGGCGATCGCTTCCTCGAGGTCGCGACGAAACGTCGGTGCGTACACGGCCGGCTCGGTGGATTCACGCAATCGCCGCAGCAGGGCTACGAAACCGCCGGCGTCGAAGGTGTCGAGCGCACCCTTGCGGTCGTGGCTGCCGAGGCGCTTCAGCTCCGCTTCGGCGAGATGGAATCCGTCCATCGGCACGAGCACCGCGTCATCACCAAGGGCGTCGACGATCTCGCCGGCCAGCCGCGACTTACCCGAACCAGGCGCACCGGTTAGTCCAAGAATCCGCCGGCCAGGCGAGGTTGCCAGTTGCCGAGCCCGCGCAACAAGTGCCACGAAATCGGCGCGATCCACGGTCGGCACCTCGGAGATCACGGGCTCAGCGAAGCTGGTTGATACGGAGCAGGTTCCCCGCGGGATCCCGGAACGCGCAGTCGCGAATGCCGTATGGCTGCTCGGTCGGCTCCTGGACGACCTCGGCGCCGCCGGCCTGCAGCTTCGCGAAGGTGTCGTCGAGGTCGTGGGTGGCGAACGTGATGATGCCGTAGGTGCCCTTGGCCATCATCTCGGCGATCGTGCGACGCTCGTCGGCGGTGATGCCGGGGTCGGCGCCCGGCGGGTACAGGACGATCGAAGTCCCTGGCTGGCCCGGCGGGCCGACGGTGATCCAGCGTAGGCCGCCGTAGCCGACGTCGTTTCTCACCTCGAAGCCGAGAGTGTCGCGATAGAAGGCCACGGCCACGTCCGGGTCGTCCTGCGGCAGGAAGCTCGCGCTAATGGTGATGTCGATGTCCGTCACTTGGGATCCTTGAGCAGCCCGAGGACATTGCCATAGGGGTCGCTGAACGTGGCGACCAGACGGCCGCCTCCAACGTCGTGCGGGGACTCCTTCACTTTGGCACCGGCCGCAGTCACCTCAGCCAGCTTCGCCTCGATATCCGAGACGTGCCAGTACGCGATCGGCGAGGTCATGCCCTGCGCCGAAGCGTTCGGCACCAGCCCGATCTGCTGGCCCTCGACCTCGTAGCCGACGTAGTAGGGCGCGTCGCTCGAGGGCGGGACGCCGAGCAGAGCGGTATACACCGCCTTTGACGCCGCCAGATCGGTCACCGGATGCAGCACCGTTTTGATTCCTTCGGTGGAAGTCATGATCGCTCCTACGTCGTGGGTCACCTTCGTGATCACGATAGGTGCGGCTCCGCGACCGGTGCTTCTCGATTCCTGACCGGTCTGGTCACCTGCTTGACCACGCACGACGGCATCCCCGCGGTGGCGCGCCCAGCACCGACTGCCTCACGGCGGTAAGTGCTGGGCGGCACGCCGACCAGCTCGGTGAAGCGGGTGCTGAACGTGCCCAGCGACGAACAGCCAACAGCGAAACAGACCTCGGTGACGCTGAGGTCGCCGCGCCGCAGCAGCGCCATCGCGCGCTCGATGCGCCGCGTCATCAGATAGCCGTACGGCGACTCGCCATAGGCGAGTCGGAACTCGCGGCTGAGGTGACCGGCGGACATATGCGCACCTCGCGCGAGCGCCTCGACGTCCAGCGGCTGTGCGTACTCCCGGTCCATCCGGTCGCGGACGCGACGCAACACCGCCAGGTCGCGCAGTTGCTGCGCCTGCGCTGATGTGTTGCTCACGTTCGCAATCGTGCCACGTTGCCCTAGGGTGATCGGGTGATCGGGTGATCGGCGCAGCGTCCATTGCCGCCGAACTGATGGTGGAGATTCGCGGGTTCGCCGCCTCGATCGGTTTTCCGACTCTCGACCACGAAATGTCCGCCGACGAGAAGCTGGCCGAGTCGGTCAAGACGGCGCCACTCCCGACCGAGGCGCAGATCGCATCGATCATCGACCCGCTCTTTTGGGCTTCGATCGAGACCGAGGAGCAGCGGCCTACACGGTTTCGCGTTGCCTACAAGCCCACTGAGGTCGAGACGCTGCTGGCGATGCACCGCCTACGCGAACCCGTACCGCTCGACATCGCCAACCTGAAGAAGTTCGTCAAGCTCGCGCACGCCCACGACCGGCTGGCCAGCTTTCTGGCCCTGGACTTTCTGCCCGACCCGGCGATCGTCGGTATCGGGGTATTCCACTTCCGCGGCGCTGTGCCACACGCGTTTCATGTGGTGTCGAAGGCTCAGGCGACGCTTGAGTTCTCCTGGTCGTCGATGCAACTGGGAACTTTGCGTGGTGGCGAACTGAGTCTCTTGTCACGCGCCGGCTTGCGCGCCGACGCCGCCGCCGATTGGGTCACCACCTGCTTCGATTCGAAAGGCCTGCGGCTGCTCATCGGCAGCGCCGCGCGGATCATCGCCGAGCAGGGCCACGGCGGATCGCTGTGGGCAGTGGCCCCAGGTGCAACGCTGTCGGAGGGGCTCACGGTCGGGTACCCGGTCGACGTCCAGGCTGAGCTTCTCGATGCGATACCCAAGTACGAGAACCGTCAGCCCTGGGGATTTTCGATTGGGAACTTGGCCGGCGTCGACGGGGCGATCCTGGTTGCCGGCGATGGACAGGTGCTCGGCTTCGGCACGTTCATCGATCTGCCCAAGGAACCAATCGCGGTGGTGGAGTACGGCCCCGACGGCACCGGCCGCACGATCCTGTCCGATCAACTCGGCGGTGGACGGCATCGATCCGCGATCGCATTCTGCGCGAGTCACGCTCCCTCATCGGCCCTTGTGGTCTCCGACGACGGCGGCATCTCGGCCGCCCGAAGGCTGGCCGACGACGCACCCGTGGAGTTCGCGCGCGTCAACCCAAACGGGTTCGGCGACTTCAGATTGACGAGGTAGCGGCAGTGCTTTCCGAAGGAGCTTCGTGACCACGGCGTCACCACGCACGCACTATCAGGCGACATTCGCGGTCTTGGCGACAGCCGTGAGTGCGTATGCGCTGCTCCAGTCACTCGTCGTCCCGGTGCTGAGCACCGTCCAGGTCGGCCTGCACACCACCCAGAGCACGGTGACCTGGGTGCTGACCGCCTACCTTCTCTCGGCGTCGATCTTCACGCCGATCATGGGGCGGCTCGGCGACATGCACGGGAAGGCGCGCCTGCTGGTCATAGCTGTGGCGGCGCTCGCCATCGGCTCGCTACTCGCTGCGCTTGCCGGGTCGATCTCGGTCATGATCGTGGCTCGGGTCATCCAGGGCGTCGGCGGCGGTGTGCTTCCGCTGTCGTTCGGCATCATTCGCGACGAGTTTCCCCGCGAAAAAGTCCCGGGCGCGATCGGCATCATCGCCGCGCTCGCCGCGGCCGGTGCGGGCTTCGGCATCGTCGTGGCCGGCCCAATCGTCGAGGCGTTGGACTACCACTGGCTGTTTTGGATTCCAATGATCATCTTGGCCGTCGCGACGGTCGCCACCAAAGTCATCGTGCCGGAGTCGCCGGTCCGCACCGCGGGCAAGCTCAGCTGGCCCGGAGCGGTTTTGCTCTCGGCGTGGCTGGTGGCGCTGCTGCTCGGTGTAAGTGAAGGCCCGACCTGGGGGTGGGGTTCCGTCAAGGTGATCGCCCTGCTCATCGCTTCCGTCGTCCTCGCTGTCGCATGGGTCATCGCAGAGTCCAGCTCGTCGCACCCGCTGATCGACATGGCGATGATGCGCATTCCCGCGGTATGGACGACCAATCTCGTGTCACTGCTGCTTGGGGTCGGCATGTACGCAGTGTTCGCGTTCCTGCCCGAGTTTCTGCAGACGCCGCGGTCCGCTGGATACGGCTTCGGCGCGAGCATCACCGAGTCGGGCCTCCTGATTTTGCCGTCCGCCGTGTTCATGTTCCTTTTCGGCATGCTCTCCGGTCGGCTCTCGAAGTTGTTCGGCGCGAAGGCCCTGCTCGGCGCGGGCGGCGTGATCAGCATTGCGACCTTCGTCCTGCTGACGGTGGCCCACGCCCAGCAATGGGAGATCCTGCTGGCGATGGCGATACAGGGCATCGGCTTCGGCCTGGCATTTGCATCGATGTCGAACCTGGTTGTTGCAGCCGTGCCGCGCGAGCAGACGGGCGTCGCGAGCGGCATGAACGCCAACATCCGCACCATCGGCGGTTCGGTCGGGGCCGCGGTAATGAGCAGTATCGTCACCTCTCACCCGCAGGCATCGGGCCTGCCCCGCGAAGCCGGCTACTCTCACGGCTTCGCCATGCTGACCGTCGTCGCAGTGGCGGCGGCTGCGGCCGCGCTTCTCGTTCCGTCAACCCGGCGCATGGGCACGCCGATCCCCGACGCCGAGCTACTCCCGCACGGCGAACTCGGGCTCCTGGCGGCAGGCACACTGAGCGGCGACGAGCCGGAATGATTTCTTACTGAGCGGTTCAGTCGACGGTGCCAAGACCTGCTGCTACCTCTAGTGCTTCGTCGTGTTCGAACCGATCGAGTTCATTGAGTTCAGGTTGGGCGACTTCGCCGCGGTCAGCCGCGTCAAGAGCACGATGCACGGTCGTGAGTACAAGCGCCGCTGCGATGAGCGTCGCGGTACCGATCAGGAACGGCACGTGGGTATTGGTGTGCTCGACGAGCTTCGCCGCGACATAGGGCGCCAGGCCACCGCCGATGAACCGCACGAAGCCGTAGGTGGCAGACGCAACGGGTCGTTCAACCGGGGCGATGCTCATCACGGCGGTGGTGACCAGCGTGTTGTTCACGCCGAGGAACGCGCCGGCCACGATAACGGCGACGATGACGACGGTCGGTTTGCCGGGCCAGATTCCGATGACAGCCAGGTCGGCTGCGAGCAGGGCAAAGTTGCAGTAGAGAGTGCGGGCGGTACCGAATCGGCTCTTGAGCCGTGGCGCAGCGAACACAGCGAACAGCGCGACCAGCACGCCCCAACCGCAGAACACCGCACCAAGTCGCAGCGGCGACAGGTGCATCAGGAACGGTGAGTAGCCAAGCAGGGTGAAGAAACCCCAGTTGTAGAGCAAGCCCACGACGCTGGTGGTCGCAAGCGCGCGGTGCCGCAATGCACGTAGCGGTTCGGTGATGCTTTCGCGTCGCGTAGGTGGCGGCGACTTGGGCAGCAAGACGATCGTCGCGACAAGCGAGATGCCCATCAAGACGGCGACGCCGAAGAACGGTCCGCGCCAGCTGATGTTGCCGAGCAGCCCGCCGAGCAGCGGACCTGTTGCAATGCCGACACCGAGCGCCGTCTCGTACAGCACGATCGCGCCCGCGAAGCCGCCACTGGCCGAACCGACGATGACGGCAAGCGAGGTGGCGATGAAGAGCGCATTGCCGAGGCCCCACCCGGCCCGGAACTCGATGATGCCGTTGATGCTTCCGGCGGTGCCGGCCAACGCGGCGAAGACGACGATCAGCACAAGCCCGGTGATGAGCGTGCGTTTAGCACCGATCCGACTCGAGACCCATCCGGTCACGAGCATCATGACCGCGGTGACGACGAGGTAGCTGGTGAACAGCAGCTCAACCTGGCTCTGGCTGGCATGAAGCTTGCCCGCCAGCGACGGCAGGATCGGATCGACGAGGCCGATTCCCATGAACGAGATCACGCACGCGAATGCGACGGCCCATACCGCCTTGGGCTGCGCGAACGGATTGGCCGCTGGTGTGGGGTGAGTCATGGGACGACGACCACGACGGGTGCGTTGTTGCGCGAGGTGAGCCGGTGGCTGAGCGAGCCGGCAAGAAGATGTAAGACCTTTGTCGACCTGCCGACCACCACGAAGTTCGCGTGCAACCGACGAGCAACCTCGGTCAGACAGTTCGCGGCGTCGCCGTGTTCACAGACGAAGGTAAGCGCAATGCCCAATTCGTTGGCACGCCCCGTCGCGTCGCGTCGTAGCTCGTCGGCGATTTCCCGCCGCGTTTGCTCGACGCCGGCGTAGTCAAACGGCACACCGAAGGAGGCCGCCGCTTCGGTGAACGGAGACACGTTGACCGCGACGAGTCTGCCTTTGCTGCGCGCAGCTTCTCCGGCCGCCCAGGAGAACGCGTCCCAACTACTTGGCGAACCGTCGAGCCCAACCACGATCACCGGCGGTGCGCTGTCGTTGCGGTCAGGTGCATGAGGCAGCCGCCCTGCTTCAACGTCTTGTGCCATTGCCATCACCTCTTCTGAACGCATCGGATGAATACTTCGAGCTAGCCCGCGGCAACAACCTCGAGGAGTCGTCGCAACGCCGGAAGCGCCTTGTGCAATTCCGCGACGTCCGGCTCGTCGAGCTTGTCGATCAACTCCGTCAATGTCTGCGCGCCGGCTCGGCGACGTTCGCGCATGAGCTGTCGCCCACCGCGCGTGATCGCCACGAGAACGACCCGCGCATCGGCCGGGTCGCGGCGGCGTTCAGCAAAGCCGAGCTGCTCGAGCTGAGTCACCAGCGACGTCATCGACGGCTGGGTGATTTCCTCGGCGACGGCGAGATCGGTCAACCGCCTCGGCCCGGTCTGCTCGAGCGTGGCCAGCGTCGACAAGGCCGTCAGGCTGAGTGTCCGGGACCGGCGGCGGATGACTCCGGCGGCGAGGGTGTACAGCGCCTCGCCAAGAGCGTCGTTCTGCGTTGCCATGGTTGAAGCATACGTTCATCTATATAGGTGAGTCAATGTAAGCACCACGGTTGCAATCCGGCGGGACGTCACCGAATACGAGTCGATCAGCGCAATCCAAAAACCGTCAGCAATGCTTCATCGATTCCCCACTGCTGGTCGGGGGTGATATGCCCGACGAGATCGCCGAGTCGATCTGTGTCGATCGCGCCCACCTGCTCGACCAGAACGCGGGTCGCTTGACCATCGACGTCGATCTTGGGGCGAAACGATGCCGCTCGGGCGCTCCTCGACGTCGGCGCTATCAACACCAGACTGCGCGGCAAGAGTTCATTTGCTTGGACTAGGACGCCGAAGCGCGGTCCTTGCTGCTCGTGCCCGACGCGCCGCGGAAGTCTCAACTCGTAGACGTCACCGCGAAGCACGGAGGCTCTCCATCATCGCCGCTACATCGCGCATCTCACGTCGGTCGGCCTCGTCGGCTTCAAGCGCCGCGACCTCGTCTGCCAGCGCCCTGCCCCGCTGAAGCCGGCTTGCACTGTCGATGATCGACCGTCGGATTGCCTCCGACCGAGTGAGGCCGGCGGCTTCCAATTGCCGCAACGCGCGAAGCGCCTCGTCGTCGAGACGGACGCTGATGGCTGCCATCCGAAAAATGTATCACGTTATGTGATACACGGACGAAGCATTCGTTCGTGGAGGTGCCGGGAATCGAACCCGGGTCCTTCGGTACTAAGCCAGGGCTTCTCCGGGCGGAGCCTGCTGTGCCTTTCTCAGCCCCGACGGTCACGCAGGCGTGCCATCGCGACGGGCTCAGCTGTTGTTGGTTTTTCCGGGTTACCCCGCAGCCGGGTTACTCGGTGGAGCCTCCTGCTGATGCCAGATCCCAAGTCGGAGGCGCTCCTGGGCTGACAGATTTCATTCTCTTACTTAGGCAGCAAGAGCGAAATCAGCGCGGTTTGTATTCGCGTTTATCTTTTGCAGCGCGTGGTTAACGAGATCATCGCTGCAATCCTCGGCCCGCTTCCCCTGCCTTAACATCCAAAGTCGAAACCGTTCACCCCCTGTGCAGTTGTGATGCCATTCTAGCGGGCCGACCGTCGAGGCGTCGATCCGCGAATACGCCCCCGCTCCCCGGCGCCGAGTGAAGGACCTACGTCGTGTTTTTTGCTTGGAGGCAACGTAATTCCTTCACTCGGCGACAAAAAGAGTGCAAGGGCGGACGGCGGGTGGCGCGGACGGCGGGTGGCCGTGGCGCGCACGACGGGTGGCGCGGACGGCGGGTGGCGCGGACGACGGTGGTGGCGGCAGGGCGGGACGGCGACGGGTGGCCGTGTCTCAGTCGGGCATGCCTTTGGCTCGTCGGCCCAGCGCCCGCTGGATGTCTCGACCCGCTTGCCTCTCGGCGAGCACTTGCCGCTTGTCGTAGGACTTCTTGCCGTGCGCCAGGGCGATCTCGACCTTGGCCTTGCCGTCCTTGAAGTACAGCGACAGCGGCACCAAAGTGGTGCCGGTCTCGCGCGTCTTGCTGATCAGCCGCGCAATCTCCATCTTGTGCAGCAGGAGTTTGCGTGACCGACGCGGTTCGTGATTGGTCCAGGTGCCTTCGGTGTACTCAGGGATGTGGACCCCCTGCAGCCACACCTCGCCGTCCTTCACTAGGGCGTACCCGTCGACCAGCGACGCGCGGCCGAGACGCAGCGACTTCACCTCTGTGCCCGTGAGCACCAAGCCGGCCTCGTATACCGAATCGATGTGGTAGTCGTGGCGGGCTTTCTTGTTGCTGGCTATGAGTTTGTGCCCGGTCTCCTTCGGCATCAGCCGTGCCCGCCAGTGCCGGCGTCGGCCAGCAATCCGCTCAACACCTCGACCGCCTGGGCTTCGGCCGCAGCGGGCGTCGTGCCGACCGGCACCGTCACATCGGGGCCGATGCCCACACCATCAAGCGATCGGCCAGACGGCGTGAGGTAGCTGCCGACGGTGAACTCGATCGCCGAGCCATCGGACAGGACTGTCGGCTGCTGCACCGAGCCCTTGCCGAACGTGTGGCTGCCGACGACCACCGCGCGGTCACGGTCCTGCAGCGCCGCGGTCACGACCTCGGCGGCACTTGCCGTCCCGCCGTCCACGAGCACCGCTAGCGGTGTGCCCGTGTCACCACCGGGTTCGGCGGTGAGGTACAGCGCAGGCGAGCCGCGCTTCTGGAACGTCACGACCGGTCCGCCGTCGAGGAACACCGACGCCGTCTTGACGCCCTCGTCGAGCAACCCGCCGGGGTTGCCCCGCAGGTCGAGGACGATGCCGGTCAAGTGCCGGGATCGCGCGGTCGCGGCGTACTGGCCGACCTTCGCGCCGACGCCCTTCGAGAACGCACTCACCTTGATGATCATCACGGAGCCGGTGACCTTCGCAGTGACGTCCTGGGTCGGCACCGACGTGCGGCGCAGGCTCAGGGTGTGAGCGACACCACCCCGGCGGAACGCAACGGTCACCGTCGTGCCAGCCTGCCCGCGCAGCAATGCGACGACGTCGGCGATCGTGTGAGTGGCGACGGATGTACCACCGACGCCCGTGATCACATCGCCGGTGCGCAATGCGCCGTCCGCGGGTGAACCGGTCTGCACGCTGACGACGGTGATGATTCCTGAATCGTCGCGATGCACCCACAGACCGATGCCGGTGTATTCACCGTCCATCACGTCTTGGTACGACGTGAAGTCTGCAGGGCTGTAATAACTCGACCACTTGTCGTTGAGTGCCTGCAGCATTCCTTCAACGGCAGCCTTGTCGAGCTCGGCCTTGGTGATCGGGTTCGCGGCGTTGGCGAGGATCGTGTTTGCTGCCTGATCAAGCGGTCCGCCGGACGACGTTGCGGTCTGCACGGGTGCAGTCACCGACGAAGTATCCGAGGCGGACGACGGGGCGTCGTCGTCGTGCGACCCCATCACGCCGGTCAGCAGGCCCGCGCCGAACGCCACGACGATCGCTGAGGTCGCCGCGGCCACTCGGGTCGACGTACGGGAAAGGAGCACCGGCCGATTCTACGGGCCAGCTGACACATAGGTCAGTCGCGCAGATACATCCGCAGGGTCACGAAGGAGGCCAGGCCCGAGATCAGGATGGAAATCCCGAGGATGAACGGCAGCGTGTAGAACACGTCGCTCCACTCGACGAGCGATCCGAACGCCCCGAAGACCGCTCGCAGGCTGTGGTCGATGAGCGCCACCTTGATCGCCGACAGGGCAGCGAATCCGACCACCGCACCCAGCAATCCGCCGACGATGCCCTCGAGCAGGAACGGCAATTGGATGTAGAGATTCGATGCGCCGACAAGCCGCATGATGCCGGTCTCGCGCTTTCGACTTGCGGCAGAGACCTGCACCGCGACGCCGATCAACACGACGGCCGCGATGATGACGGTGGCCGAAATAACGATGGCGACAACACGCAATTGATTGAGAATCGCGAAGAGCTTGTTGAGGAACGCATGCTCATCTTGCACTGAATCGACACCAGGTTTACCTGACAACGCACTGCTGACGACATCGAACTTCTTCGGGTCTTGCAACTTCACGACGAACGATTCGGGCAACGCATCAGGTGACGTGTTCTTCACCAGATCAGGAGCATCCTTGAATGTCTCCTTGAACAGTTCGTAAGCCCTTGCCTGATCGACAAAATCGATGCTCTTCACGGTCGGCTGCAATGCTTGGAGCTCGTTCTGCACATCGGTGATCTGTGCCTGTGTCGCCGCAGTCGGGCAGTTCGGATTTGTGCTGTGCGCCGAGCACAAATACACAGAGACCTGCAACTGGTTGTACCAGTAATGCTTCATGTGGCCGACCTGCCGTTGCACGAGCAACGCCACACCCAGCGCCATCATCGAGAACGCTGTGATGACAACCACGGAGAACATCATGAGGACGTTCTTGCGCAGGCCAATAGCCAGCTCTGAGAACACAAATCGAAACCGCATGAGGTCCTTACCGGGCAGTTGCGGACGTGTCTAGTTGGAGTAGCCGTACACCCCGCGGGACTGATCGCGGATCATCTTGCCGCCCTCGAGCTCGATCACTCGCCGCCGCATCGAGTCGACGATCTGCGAGTCGTGCGTAGCCATGACGACGGTGGTGCCGGTCCGGTTGATCCGGTCGAGAAGCTTCATGATGCCGACGCTGGTCGTGGGGTCGAGGTTCCCGGTCGGCTCGTCGGCCAGCAGGATGATCGGCCGGTTGGCGAAGGCACGCGCGATCGCGACGCGCTGTTGCTCACCGCCCGACAGCTCCCCCGGCAGCCGGTTGGCCTTGTCGGCCAGCCCGACGAGGTCGAGCACCTCGGGGATGATCTTGCGAATCTGGGTCTGCGGCCGACCGATGACCTCGAGCGCGAAGGCCACGTTCTGCGTCACGGTCTTGTTCGGCAGCAGCCGGAAGTCCTGGAAGACGGTGCCGATCTGGCGTCGCAGGCCCGGCACCTTCCACGACGACAGCCGGCCGAGGTCCTTGCCCGCCACGTGCACCCGGCCATGGCTGGGCTTCTCCTCCTTGAGAACCAACCGGAGGAAGGTCGATTTGCCCGATCCGGAGGCCCCAACGAGGAAGACAAATTCGCCCTTTTCGACCTCGAGAGTCACGTTGTCGAGGGCTGGCCGCGTCTGTTTGGGGTAGACCTTGGTCACGTCGTCGAACCTGATCACGACATCATCACGCTTGCCAGTCTAGGCACGAAGGGGCCGGACGCCGGGCAGCGGCGGCGCAAGGTCGGCCCGGATTCTGCCGAATGACATAGAACGAAATGCATCCGATGGCTCGCGCAGGGGCGAAACCAGAGGGACACTAGTGCCAACAGCCACACCCACAGCCACATCCAAAGCGACACCCAAGAAAGATGACACAGCGGGAGGCGAGCGCGATGTCGTGTGAACACCTCGTCTGCGCCGCCTGTGCAGGTCCCGTCGATGAAGGCCGCTGCCCCAGCTGCCGCGCCGCTCGAGCGCACCTTCACCCGCACGGCAACGCGGCGTTCCCGCCGGCCGCCGTCGTGGCGATCGTGGCGATGGTCGCGCTGATCTTGCTCTTGATCACGGGTCACTAACAGCCCACTGAGACAGGCACCGAAGACACAGGTCAAAGAAGAAGGGCCCGGCGATAACTCGCCGGGCCCTTCTTTCGTTCTTGTCGTTCGACTCCTACTTGCCTGTCCTGTCGATCCAGGTCAGGTGGCTCAACCGGTGACGCCGACTTGAAGCGACCAACAGACCACCCGCGAGCAACAGCCCGATGGCGACCAAAGTCGTCTGCAGGACCGGCTGCCCGGTGAACGGAAGCACCGCAACGGGCGGCGTCTTGGGCGGGGGCTGGGTGAAGGTGACGCCGAGAACGGAGGTCGGTGCGGCGGCGCAGGTCGCGGCCTTGTTCGCCGTCAATGTCCAGGTCGTCGACGCCCCAGCGGAGAACGTAAATCCGGTCAAGGCTGCAGCAGTGATCGTCGTGGTCGATCCGTACGCGACCGTGTACTTGCCGGCAGCCACTCCAGTGCTGCCGTTCAGGTAGGTCACGCCCGTGATGCCCGGGATCACGTAGAACGCTGCCGATTCCTTGCCGCTCGTGCACACGCCCTGCGTGATGGTGGGTACGGCAGGCGTCACGACGACGGCGCTAACACCAGGTGGCGGCGGGGGCGGGGGCGGCGGGCTTGAGCTGCCACCTCCACAAGTGCCAGCGCCCGAGATGGTCGCCGACCAGGCCGTGGTGCCGGTAAGCGTCTTGCCCGGCTTGGCCTGCGCGGTGATCTTGATGAGGGTGCCGACCGCCTCGCTGACCGTGCCGGCGGGTGCGGCGACGGGTGCGCCGTTGCCGATCGCGACGAAGTAGTCAGCGACGGTCGACGACGGGATCGTGTAGCTGCCCGTCGCGACGGTGCAGCTCGCGTTGGTGAACGTCGGCGCGGTCGCCGCAGTGTTCCGGCTGCAGGTGCCAGGAAGCGTGACCGAGCCGGTGTTGGTCTCGGTGACCTTGTCAGTCCAGGTGCCGTGAACGGTCAGCGAAGCGCTCTTCGCGCTGCCGGACACGCCAGTCTGGAGCACGGTGACCGACTTGAACGGCGGCGTCTTGGCGGGCGACGCAGGAATCGTGGTCGGCAGCCCGGAGAGGGTGCCGCCACCGGTGTGGCTGACCTCGGTGATCGAGTCAGCAAGGATCCAGTCGTTGGAGATCGTCCAGCTCACCGTGTAGGTGCCATTGGACTGGCACTGCGCGGAACCGGAGACAAGGCTCGCGTGCGCGCTTGCGGCGGTGACGAGCGCCAGCGAGGCGACCCCACCGACGCCGACGCTCAAGGCGAGTGCCGCAATCGAACGCGGACGTGGGAGCCGCGGAATTCGCGGATGTAACCGCATAACAGACCTGCCCTCTAGTCGGATGACAAGGGGTCGGTCTCACCACTCGCTCCCCGCAACCATCCGCAAGAGCTACGGCAGGTGACCGGTGTTACCAGTCGCGGATCAAAGCGTCCCCACGTTGTTGCTTCCCCAATATGGCTGTAGACGCGATGGTTTCGCAACGCAACTGGCCGATCATGGGGTGGAAATCGTCGAAGTTACGCCACCCGGACTAGCCTCGCTAGCCCGTCCGGAGCAGCGAATTCGCGGCAATAAAGGGTTCGGATGGATCAACAGATCCCCAGCCCGCCGCCGTCCAACTGCTTCGATTGTGGCTTGAATCAGTCGAAACGTGCCCAGAAAGGGCTAACCAGCGCGTCGCTTCCAGCGGATGCCCGCCTCGATGAATTCGTCGATCTCGCCGTCGAGAACCGCGGTCGTGTTGCCGGTCTCCACGTCGGTCCGCAGGTCCTTGACCAGCTGGTAGGGGTGCAGCACGTAGTTGCGGATCTGGGTGCCCCAACTCGTCGTGCTGTCGCCCCGGATCTCGGCCATCTTGGCGGCTTCGTCCTGCCGGCGCCGCTCGAGCAGTTTCGCCTGCAAAACGAGCATCGCGCTGGCCCGGTTCTGGATCTGGCTGCGCTCGTTCTGGCAGCTCACCACGATCCCGGTAGGCAGGTGGGTGATGCGGACCGCGGAATCCGTCGTGTTGACGCCCTGGCCGCCCGGCCCTGACGACCGGTAGACGTCGACCCTGATGTCGTCGTCCGGAACCTCGACGTGGTCAGACGACTCGACGACGGGGACGACGTCGACGCCTGCAAAAGAGGTCTGTCGGCGTCCCTGGTTGTCGAACGGGCTGATGCGTACGAGGCGGTGCGTCCCGTGCTCGGGCGACAAAGTGCCGTAGGCGTAAGGGACTTTGACCGCAAAGGTGGCCGACTTGATGCCCGCCTCTTCGGCGTAGGAGGTGTCGTAGACCTCGGTCGGGTAGTTGTGCCGCTCGGCCCACCGCAGGTACATGCGCAGCAGCATCTGTGCCCAGTCGGCCGCGTCGACACCGCCGGCTTGAGAGTTGATGGTCACGAGGGCCTCGCGCGAGTCGTACTCCCCCGACAACAAGGTGCGGACCTCGAGTTCGCCGATCGCCTTGGTCAGCGCCACGATCTCGGCCAGCGCCTCGACGTGAACGCCCGCGTCTTCTTCGGAGTCAGCGAGGTCGAGCAAGACGGCTGCGTCGTCGAGCCGCGACCGCAGCCCCTCGACCTTGCGCACGTCACCCTGCGCGTGCGAGAGCTTGCTGGTGACGCGCTGCGCCTCTTCGGGGTCGTTCCAGAGGTCGGGCGCGGCCGCTTGCTCCTCGAGCTTGGCCACCTGACGACGCAATGCCGGGACGTCGAGCACTTGCTCGATGCTGGACAGCGTGGCATCGAGGGCCTTGAGCTCGTCGCGTGGATCGGCGGTAGGCACGAGGTCCGAGCGTAGTCGCTACACGCGGTGCGGCTCGTACGAGCGCCGCCGCGGCGTCCCGGGGAGCGCTGATGCTCAGCGCGTGTTCTTGCACGCGCTGGACACCAACGGTCCCGACAAACCTGCCGCCGCCCCCGACGTCCGCACAAATCTGGGACGTGCGCCACCCTCCGAGGGCAGCGACCGTCCCCGATTTCAGGCCGGGAGAGAATGAGGGATGCCCGCCGCCCGGACCCACCCCGCGCGGCGACACGGGTTCGTCTGGTCGACGTCCGCTGGCGTCGTGAGTCTGCTGTTGTCGGCGTGCTCCGGCTCGCACCACTCGGCGTCCGCGGCTACGAGCGCAAGCGTCGTCTCATCGCCAGCTGCATCGACAGCGTCGGCGAGCGGCCCACCCAGCGCGTTGGCGTCGAGCGTGGCGCCTGCGAGTAGTCCGCCCGCCGTGAGTGCTGTGGCATCGCCGAACAGCGCGTCGCCAACCAGCTCGCCGTCCCCTGTTGACCTGTCAACGGTGGGGCCGATCATCTTGGTGCCCGGCTACGGCGGCAGCGACACGATGCTGGAGACCCTCGCGAATCGGCTGCACAGCGCAGGGCGGACGACGATCCTGCTCACGTTGCCGGACGACGCAACCGGCGACCTGAATGTGCAAGCGGGCATCCTCGCCGCGCGGGTAACCGAGGCGTTGAACGCTGGCGCGCCATCGGTCGACCTCGTGGGCTACTCGGCGGGTGGAATCGTGATCGGCCTGTTCGTGGCAGCGCATCCGAAGGATGTTCGCCAGGTGGTCACCATCGGCTCACCACTGCACGGCACGGAGATCGCCGCACTTGCGGTGACGCTGAACGTGTCATCGTCGGTATGTCCGATCGCCTGTCGACAGATGGCGCCAGGATCGTCGGTACTCGCGTCACTTGACGCCGCCGAGCCCGCACATACCGGTGTGCCGTGGACGTCGATGTGGACCACCGACGACCAAGTCGTACTTCCACCTGATTCGGCACGCTTCACTGGTGCGACGAACATCGTGCTGCAAGACGTGTGCGCCGACGACACCGCGAACCATCTCAACCTGCCGGCCGATCCACTCGTGGCGGGCCTCACCTTGCGTGCACTCGACACATCGAATGCGGGCAGCCCATCGGCGTCCGACTGCTCGAACTTGCGAGCACTGGGCACCGGCACATGAGTGGGCTCCGGGTATGGCCGAAGTGCGCAAACTACGAACGCGCGAACGCCAGCAGCGGCCTGTAGTCGCCCGCATCGGCTGCTCGCAACGCCGCGATGTATCGACTTCTGATTTGGGACGGCGTGCCGGGATTGATTCGACCCCAAGTGAAGGGCTGCGCGCCGAGAGACCGCATGACTAAGTCCGTGGCCGCGCGTGAGTGGCGTCCGTTTCCGTTGGAGAACGGATGGATCGCGACAAGGTCGCGGTGAAACTTGCAGCCGATTTCGTCAGTGGACAGCTCGGTGTCGGCAATCCAATGTGTCGCGTCCGCGCAGAGGTCTCGCACCTTTGTGGAGATATAGCGAGGGTCGCATCCAATGTTCTTCTCCGTTAAGCGGTACTCCCCGGCCCAGTTCCAAACGTCGCTGAACATCGCCTTATGTAGCCGCCGCAGCACAAGGTCGTCGAGCAACTCGTTTGTCGAGACCGTCTGCCAACGACGAGCACTCAGCGCATTCGCGATGTTCTCGACCTCCGCTGCATTCAGGTCCGCTCTTGTCGCGATCCAGGACGGCTTGAGCCCGACCTTCTCCTCGTCGGATAGCGGGGTTGCGCCGTCTGGCTCCTCTTCGGACCGCCATGAGGCGTCGTCGCGGTCAGGCACTCCATAGCCCTGGCCGGTCCACCCAGTCGGCTGCGGCGTCGGCTAGTAGGCGTTCGGCGACGGACCGCTTTGGCGTCTGATCCTCGAGCAGCATCGTGTGCTGGACCGGGTCGAGAAATTTCACTGCCTGTTTGCCGGCCTGTTCCTGCACTCTTTCTTCGAGTGGTCGCCGAGGCACCAGGGCGTAGACCAGGTCGCAGTCGAGCGCCTCGGCGGCTCGCCGAAGCGAGCTCAGCTGGGCCGTGTCCGCAAGCTCGCTTACCTCGAGTCGCACCACTGTCGACTCGGCCACACCCATGCGCGCGGCCAGGTCGTTGGATGACATCCCAAGGGCTTCCCGAATCGCGCGCAGCCAGCCGCTGCGCGGCACGGCGAAATGGGTGGCTTCGTCGCGGAGCAGCTCTGCACGCTCGTCGAGGCTCCGACGGGCCTGGCGCCGGCTGGCCGCGCTCGTCGTTCTAGGCATGGCGCCTCCATAATCATGCATTGCGATGCTCAATAACTCGTATTCACCAAGCATTATAATGCTTAATACTGTCGCCATGTCAAGCACTGTGATGCCTGAAGCTGTCGCGGGCTAACAAGCACCGACCGTTCGGTGCAGGGGCTCGGTCTAGCGACCTGCGAACACCGACCACATGTCGGCCTCGTCGAACCCCGGGGCCAGCATTCCGGTGGTGGCGAAGCGGTACATCGCCGCCGACAAGATGCCGTTCAGCGCCGAACTCACTGCGATCGCAGCCAGCAAAATCGCTACCAGCAAACCGATTCCAAGCGCAGCGTTCGCGGAAGCGACAACGATCGCGATGACGGCGAGCGGAATCGTGCAGACCGCGATCGCGAACGACAACACCGCTTGCGCAGTCAGCTGCGTGCCCCATCGCGAGGCCACCAACGAGCCAGAGCGGCGCACTGCTGCGAGTGGTCCCACCTTCTCGAACAAGATTGCCGGGACGGCGAGGAACGTCGCGAAATCCCACGCCTTGTCGGTCACGTTCGCAGCTATGCGTCCTGCGGCACTGTTGCGCAACGCGGCCGTCATCGTGCTCTCGACAGCCTGCGCGACGCCGAAGCCGATCAGTGCCGGCAACCGTGTCACCGTCAATCGCCACGCCATGTCGATGCGGGGCTTGGCGCCTTGCAAACGCTGCGTCGCATCAGCGACGACGACCGCGCGGCCAACGACAGAGACAACAGCGAGGACGACGGCCAGCGGCAACGTCTTCACCGCGACGACAGCGCTACCACCAGTAAGTAGATGGGCGAGACCGCCGAACAAGGCGACGTAGCCAGCCGATGCGACGCCTCCGACGAACAAGACCACGAGCGGCACGAATAGCAGGGTCGGGTCGGCCATCAAGGCGGCCACGCACGTGGGCAACAGGCGAAAGCCGGCGCTGATGTTGCCGAATACGCCGACGCGGCTGCCGACCGGATAGAAGCTCCTGGAGGTCCTTGCGATGTGTCGCGGGGTTGGGTACGCGCCCGGCACCGGCAACTGCACTGCAGGCTCCGCATACACGGGGACGGGTACGACTGGGCTGCTCACCGGCTCGTCCTCGAAATAGCCGTAGGGATCCGCCGCCGCTGGACTGCTCATGTCACACCTCCCGTAGCGGTATCGGATGCGGATAAGCCGAACCGAAGCGCCAGGTGGACCACGATGGGACTCGCGGTCGCGCCTAAAAGGACGGTAATCGGGTAGTAAATCACTCTTCGTATAGTCTTCCCGTTTCGGTATATATATGGCAAACTGCCGGTATTCGACGCCTCTGGTCTGCCCTGACCATCGCCTCCATGCGTTGTGCTCCGCCGGACACCGCCGCGCTTCGCGGGTCGCCCGTCCGCGAACAGTGACATCGGCTGCATCTACATGGAGGCTCGTTGTGCGCACCCTCGGAGCACGCCAAGGCTCGACTCCCCGGCTCACCTTCCGGAGGCGACTAGCCGCGGGCGCAGCCCTCTGCGTTGCCACAACGACTGCCGCCGTCGTGGGCGCCGGCGTCCCCGCGCTCGCCACCGTTTCTTCAGTCACCGTGTCGCCATCGCGATCGGCAGCTGGCGCGCAGTCGAGCTACACC
>DATCDK010000183.1:0-2221 GCA_036510735.1 Acidothermaceae bacterium
GGAGCCATGACGCGACCGCGATGTCGTACGACGCCGTGTGCACGAAGGCATCGACAGCTAGCGCCTTCCGGTCCTCGAGGGTGAATCCGCCTTCATGCAGTGCGTCGAGCACGTCGGAGTAGCGCGTCGGCGAGACGACGACGGCGACCGAAGGGTGGTTCTTCGCCGCCGCGCGAACCATCGAAGGTCCACCGATGTCGATCTGCTCGATCACCGCGTCGGGTGCACCCCCGCGGGCGGCCGTCTCCCGAAACGGATACAGGTTGCACACGACGAGCTCGAACGCCTCGATGCCGAGCTCGGCGAGCTGGCGCAGGTGCTCGGGCTTGCGGGTGTCGGCAAGCAGGCCCGCGTGCACTTTCGGGTGCAGCGTCTTCACCCGGCCTTCGAGGGTTTCCGGAAAGCCGGTCAGCTCTTCGACCTTCAGGACGGGAACACCCGCCTCGGCCAGCACGGCCGCAGTGGTGCCCGTCGACACGATCTGCACGCCGGCGCTCGCGAGTCCTCGCCCGAGCTCGACCATGCTCGTCTTGTCATAGACGCTGATCAGCGCCCTCTTGATCGGGCGACGGCCGTCAGATGCTTCGGTACTCAAGGAATGCTGACCTTTCTTCCGGTAACGGTCCAGCCCTCGCGGGCCATCGCGCCGACAGTGTCGACCAGCAGTTCGCGCTCGACGATTTTGATGCGTTCGTGCAGCGTTGCCTCGTCGTCGCCGTCGAGCACCTCGACGCATCGCTGGGCCAGGATCGGTCCGGTGTCGATGCCCTCGTCGACGAAAAACAACGTGCAGCCGGTTACTTGCACGCCGTAGTCGAGCGCGTCGCGCACCGCATACATGCCAGGAAACGACGGTGACAACGCCGGGTGCGTATTCACGATGCGCTCGCTGAACCTGGCCATGAATGCCTTACCGACGAGCTTCATGAATCCGGCCAGCACCACCAGATCAGGCGAGTGTTCCGCGACTGCCTCAGCCAATGCGTCGTCCCATGCCGCTCGGTCTTCAAAGTCCGAAACGGCAAGGACAAAGGTCGGGACGCCGACCTGCTCGGCCCGATCAATCGCGATCGTGTTTCGTCGGTCGGCGCCGACAACCACGACACGCGCGCCGTATTCGTCGACCGCGCAGGCATCCAGCAATGCCTGCAGGTTGGTACCGGTCCCGGACACCAGGACGGCCACCCGCAATGGGGTCGCGACTGCGACGCTCAGCGCGGCCTCCTTCAGATGCGGACGCGCGCCACGATATCCGGCGGGTCAGACGGGCTCGGCGTCCGCCGTCTCTTCGACGACCGTGACCGGCCGTTCCCCGCGCCACCCGAGTAGCCACGTTGTCGCGGCGGCGAGCACGCCGACCTCGAACGTGACGGCGATGCCCACGTGCCACGCCGATGGGCCGACTTGCGCCATCCGGCCAGGACCGACCGGTCCCCCGGACAGCCACCCCAAGATCCCCATCAGCAACCCGGCGACGGCGCCAGCGGCTAGTCCCCACGCTGCGTCCATCAGGCGCTGCCGTTCCCACCACGGACCGTCAGCATTGGGTGTGTGCACCCGAGCGCGCGCAAGTAGCCAGCCAGCGAGCAGCCCGGCAGCGATGGGCGCGATGATGGCGAGCCGCGCAAACGTGGGCGGTGCTCCGTTTGCGGGCAACGCCACAAGTAACGGCACGGCGGGCAACGCGCCTAGATGAACCGCACCAAGGGTGACCGACGTCTTCGCCCCAACGGCGAAGCCTGGCCCGACGGACAACGCACTTCCCCAGATGGCGACATTGGGCAGGTAGGCCATTGACACCGCCGCCATGAGCAACGAGGCCGACACCCCGCCGTCCAGATTGCCCATCACCGTCGCCGCACGTCCAGCGTGCATCACCAGACCTGCACCCACGATGGCGGCGCCGACGCCGACGATGACGGCCGTCGCGGCGAGCCCGGCGCGCGTCACCCTCCGGACGGTGTGCGGCACGCGCGCCAGTACGACTGCCCGCTGACCCGTCTCGCGCAACGCTCCGACGAAGGCACAGATCAGCGCGAGGGTGAATGCGCCCGCGAGCGCCTGTAGCGGCTGGGGTTTGACCTGACCCCAACCGGCGGGCTTGGTAAGTAGCGCCGCGATGACGCCGTACGGGAGGGCGACCGCGAAGGCGGCGGCCAGGCAGTCAAAAAGATCTCGCCCACTTGAGAGCCTGGCCGCTTGCCGGCCGCCCCTCACGAGC
>DATCDK010000184.1:0-8108 GCA_036510735.1 Acidothermaceae bacterium
GCCGCTGTTCGCTGGTCTCATCGCTCATGTCACCGCGTACGAGGAGCTGGCCGTCGAGGCGGCGATCCGCGGTGGCCGCGAGCGGATCTTCAAGGCGCTCCTTGCGCATCCGCTCGTGGGGCAGATCGATCTCGCCAACGGGCTGACCGACCGCTTGCTCGCCGCGAATCACGAGTACCTGCCATGGGCGGACGCGTCGCGGTGACCGATCGGCCCGCGGCCGCCGTCCTCGCCATTGACGGCGGCAACAGCAAGACCGACGTGGCATTGGTGGCCGCCGACGGCACCGTGCTCGCGCGTGGTCGCGGCCCGAGCGCGGTCCCGGAGAAGGTCGGGCTGGCGGGCTCGTTGCACGTCATCGGCGAGTTGGTGGCGAAGGCCGCGCACGACTGCGGACTAGCGCTCGAACGCGCGCCGATCGCGCAACACACCGCTGCCTACTTGGCGGGCGTCGACCTGCCCTCCGAGGAAGCAGAGATGCACGCCGCCCTGTCGGCGCAAGGGTGGAGCGCGACCACCAAGGTCGACAACGACACGTTCGCGATCTTTCGCGCTGGCACGATGCGGCACTGGGGCGTCGGCGTCGTTTCCGGCGCCGGGATCAATGCGGTCGGCATCGGCCCCGACGGTCGGCTCGCCCGCTACCTCGCGCTCGGCGTGACCACGGGCGACTTCGGGGGCGGCAACGACCTGACGAAACAAGTCTTCTACTGGGCGTCGCGCGCCGAAGACGGCCGCGGTGGGCCGACAGCGCTGGCGGCTGCCCTCTGTGACCACTTCAACCTGCCGACCGTCTATGACGTTGGGGTCGCGTTGCACCGGGGCGACATCACGCGAGACCAGCGACTCGACCTGACGCGATTGCTGTTTCGCGTCGCCACAGAAACAGGCGACGAGGTAGCCGTCTCACTTCTTGATCGGCAGGCCCACGAGGTGGCTTTGATGGCGCGGGAGTTGCTGCGCCAACTCGACCTTCAAAACACCGAGACCGACATCGTGCTCGGCGGCGGGTTGCTGACCGCCCGCGATCCACTGCTGACCCGGCTCATCAGGGAAGCGATGGCGATCGAGGCGCCGAAGGGCGTCATCGCTTTCAACGACGTCCCGGCGATAGCGGGCGCGGCGCTACTCGGCTTCGACTACCTCGGGGTCGCCCGCGCGGCCGAGGACCGGCTCAGGTCGCAGCTGCGCCTCGCCTGACCGCTATTCGCCACAGCGCGGACGTTTACGTCCCCCGGGGGCGGTAAACGTCCGCGCTGCGAAGCGGGTCACACGCTGCGACGCCAGCCAGCTACGCGAGGCTCGACTCGACGGTGATCGTGGTACCGGCCAGCGCCTTGCTGACCGGGCAAGACTTGCTCGCGCCGTCGGCGAACTCAGCGAACTCATCAGCTGTGAGACCGGGGACGGAGCCGCGAACCGTGAGGTGACTGCCGGTGATGCCCTCGCCCGGCTGGAACGTGACGTCTGCCTTGGTCTCAAGCGTGATGTCGGTGTGACCGGCTTTCGCCAGCGCGTTCGACAACCCCATCGAGAAGCACGCCGAGTGAGCGGCGGCAATGAGCTCCTCGGGGCTGGTCAACCCGCCGGGAGCTTCTGTGCGTGCAGCCCAACTGACGTCGAAGTTGCCGAGGCCCGACGAGTCGAGCGTCACGTTGCCCTTGCCGCCGGCAAGGAGCGGGCCCTCCCAGTGCGTGTGGGCGGTGCGGGTGGTAGCCACGGCTGCCAGTCCTTCCTGGCGCCTTGCGCCGGTTTAGTTGAGAGAATGATGAGGTGACGCAAACGGCTGACGAGAGCTTCTACGACCAGATCGGTGGCGCCGAGACCTTCCGTCGCCTCGTACATCGTTTCTATCAGGGCGTCGCCGACGACCCGCTGGTGCGTCCCCTCTACCCCGAGGCCGACCTTGCCGACGCCGAGGTGCGGCTGCGGATGTTTCTCGAGCAGTACTGGGGCGGTCCGAAGACCTACGGTGATTTGCGCGGGCACCCGAGGCTACGGATGAGGCACGCGCCGTTTGCGATCGGGCCCGCAGAGCGAGACGCGTGGCTCCAGCACATGCGCGTCGCGGTGGACGAATTACAGCTGGACGCCGGCCACGACGCGACGTTGTGGGGATACCTGAGCAGCGCTGCCGACAGCCTGGTGAACACCGTCGATGACGAATACAAACCGCTCCCTACCGTGAGCCGCGACTAGGGTTCGTTTGTGCCAAGTACCGCGCAGGTTCGAGAGATCCTTCGCGCACGGAACTTTCGCCGGCTTTACAGCACTCGGCTCTCGTCGGCGGCTGCCGACGGCATCTTCCAGACCGCACTGGCCAGCTACGTCTTCTTCTCCCCGCAAAACGCGACGACGCCTGCCAAGGCGGCCGCCGCCTTCGCCGCACTCCTGCTGCCGTACTCGATCGCCGGGCCGTTTGTCGGTGTCTTCCTCGACCGCTGGCGGCGTCAACGAGTGCTGGTGATCGCCAACACCGTCAAGGTCGCGGTCGTCCTCGTCGTGGCGGGTCTCGTGCTGGCAAACTCCGACGGCGTCGCCTTCTTCGTCACCGCCGTGGTGGCACTCGGCGTCAACCGGTTCTTCCTCTCGGCGCTGTCGGCCGCCCTGCCGCACGTCGTCGAGCCGCACGACCTGATTGCCGCCAACGCGCTGTCGACAACGTCAGGATCCGTGATGACCATCGTCGGCGCCGCGATCGGCGCCGGCATCCGGTTGGGCACCGGTTCGAGCCCGGCCGCTGTCGCGTCGATCGTGGTGCTGTCGGCGGTCGTCTACGGCGCGTCGGCTGCGGTCGCGTCGACGATGGGTGCGGACTTGCTAGGACCGGACGACGATGAGCGGGCGTCGTCGGTCCCCCGCTCCCCGTGGCAGGCCATCGCCGCCATGACCCGCGAACTCGCGGACGCTACGCGCTACGTCGCTCGACGCAAGCGTGCGGCGCACGCCCTTGAGGCCATCAGCGCGCACCGGTTCCTGTTCGGGGTCGCGTCGTTGACGATCGTCTTGCTGTTCCGCAACTACTTCGCGACCCAGGGGAACGTCAACGGCGGCATCCTCGGCCTCGGAGCGTCGATCGGAGCCGTCGGTGTCGGCATCGTGGTCGCGGCGCTCATCACACCGTCAGCGACGGGGCGGTTTGGCACCACGACGTGGATCACTTCGATGCTGGTCATGGCAGGTGTTGCGATCGCCGCCTTTGGCCTGCCGTTCCAGCGCGACCTGCTGATCGTCGGGTCATTCTTCCTCGGGGTGTCAGCGCAGTCCGTTAAGATCTGCGTCGACTCGACCGTCCAGCAGCAGGTCGACGACGCCTACCGCGGCCGGGTGTTTTCGGTCTACGACATGGCATTCAACGTCACCTATGTGGCCGCCGCCGCGGTCGCGGCGACCGTCCTGCCGAAGTCCGGGAAGTCCTTCGTGGTCATGGCCTGCCTCGCGGCTGGGTACCTGCTGGCGGCAATGATCTTCGCGTGGCTGTCGGTCGGCACGCAGGCTCCGTCGCCCGACGACTCGACGCGAGCGGCTAGCGACTCCAGCGCACCGCGGCAGCCAGTCGGGATCGAAACCGGAAAATCCTCAAGTGGGGGGTATCCCCGGCCGTAGTTCGACTTAGATACGCATCCGTCGGGTGCCACGCGAAGGTGGAGGAACCGGCTGTGGAGCCAAGCGCGCTGACAGCCACCGAGTCGCTGTTCGCCGGGCTCATGCCCGATGACCCCGAGACGGTCATCGACCGGCTTGAGAATCGGCTCGCCGGCCAGACCTCTGAAGTCCTGCGGATGCGCAAGAGCGCGCAGACCAGCCAGGCCCTTCTCGACCTGCACACCGCCTGCACCCGCCAGCGCACCGTCGCAGGTACCGCCCGCCAGATCGCCGCGGTCGCCTCAGCAATCACCGGCTCCGAAGTGGTCATCGTCAGTGTCTTCCAGGTAGCAAGCCAGCAACCCCTGCTCGCAGTGAGCCTGAGCGACGGCGTCATCGACGAGGAGTACATCGGCAACCTGGTGTGCGACATGGCGACCCAGCCCGACATGCAATGGCTCCGCACCGAGAACAGGCTGCGAGTCGTCGATCGCGAATCGGCCACACCATCGACCGCCCTGCTACTCGCAGAACTCCATGCCGATCGTGTCCTCATCACACCGGTCTTCGGACAAGGTGAGTTCGTCGGCTGCATCGTGGCGAAGCTGCCCCACCTCGCGCCCGATCACGACGACGTTGCCGTCCTCGATGGCGCGACTGCGTTGCAAGAACATGCCGGTGACCTGATCCACCTGGCCCTCGTCCTCGACGAATTGCGCCGCCGCGCCCTGCACGACGCGGTCACGGGCCTTCCCAACCTGTCGGTCTACGAGCAGCGCCTCGTTCGTGCACTCGCCCGCCGAACCGCCGCGCAGCCAGGCCACGCCGAGGTCACCGCGATCCTGGTTCAGGTGGTTCAACTGGGCCGCATCACCGAGATCCACGGCGCTACCGGCGTCCAGGAACTGTTGCGTGAAATCGCGAACCGGCTCGGCGAGTTGGCACCCGAACACGACCTCGGTCACCTCGGCGCGAGCCACTTCGCGCTCATCGCCCACGGTGACCCAGGAGCTGGTATCGACCTTGCTCGCACGGTGATCGAGGCGCTCGAGACGCCGTTCGATGTCAGTTTCGGCACGCTGCGGGTGTTCTGCCACGTCGGGGTTGCGGTAGCAATCGATGGCGAGGGCGCCGGTTCGTTGCTCCCACGAGCCGAGGCCGCCGCGCGGCAGGCTCGCGACAGCGACGAGCCAATCGTTACTGCCTAAGCTGCCAGGCCCCGACAACCTTCGGTGCTCCATCAGCGTTTGTCGGTGTGACCAGGCGGGTTGAGGTCTTCGGTATCGCAACGCCCCTCACCCCGTTCGCTGGTCACAATGCGAGGGGAATCACCGTGCGAGCTCAGGTTCAGCGCCTCTTGATGGCTGCGGCGTTCGTGATGGCCATCATCGGCGTTGGGGGCGCACCGGCAGCAGCGGTGTCGGCTGCCCCGGCGTGGGCGCCCGCCGCGGTGAACAACTACGTTGCCCCGAGCGATAGCGGAGACCTGTCGACGGCGTTCGATTCCGCGACGGGTCAGTTCGTGGCGCTCGGGATCGTTGGCGGCCCGTTCCGGTTGGGGTCGGAGACCGGCAATCTGGTCTGCACCGTCGGCGACCCGGAAGGCACTTGGACGTTCGACGGCGCCGTCTGGGTGCAGCATCAGCCGGCGAGCACCCCTCGTGCACGCGGGCATGTCGCGATGGCCTACGACCCGGCGACCAAACAGCTTGTGGCCTTCGGCGGCGAGGTGCCGCCATGCGGGACAACACCGACCGATACCCCGACGTCGCCACCAGGCGCATTCGCCGATACCTGGACGTGGAACGGCTCGATCTGGTCGCAGCAGCGTCCGGCCGCGTCGCCGCCGGCCGCGGGTGGAAGTTGTGCGGCTTTCGACGCCAGCAGCGGTCAGCTGCTGATGTACGGCGGGCAGACCCCGTCAGCGGCGCACCCAACGACGTACCGCACCGCGACCTGGCAATGGACCGGCTCGACCTGGACGCAGCTCACTACGGCGGGTACACCGCCTGGCGGCAACTGCACAATGACCTACGACGCAGCACGTGGTCTCATCGTGATGCTCGTCGGATCAGACCCCACCGTCATCGGGTCCCCCATGCAGACCTGGCAATGGGACGGAGCGTCGTGGACCCGAGCTGCCGATTTACCCGTGCCAGTCGTTCGCACTACCATCGGCCTCGCTTCTTACTACGGCGCAGCCGAGCCGCCGCCCATCGCCTTCGACCCCGATACCGGCGAGACCCTGGCCTGGGTGAACACGACGCCGGGGCCGGACGCCGGGGAGGTGCCGACCACCGAGATGTGGGCGTGGAACGGCTCATCCTGGACGATGAATCAGGCGGCAAACGAACCAACTCTGCAGGGCAGCGCCTTCGGCTACGACGACGCGACTGGTCAGCTCATCCTTTTCGGTCGGACGTTCGCCACCATTCAAACAGAGCTCTACGCCGTGCCCGGATCGTCGACGGTCATCCCAACCAGGGTGTTCGGCGCCGACCGCGAGTCGACGGCCGTGGCGGCGTCAGCGTCCGCATTCCCGGCTGCCGGTTCGGCGTCCGCCGTGGTGCTGGCTCGCAGTGACGCGTTCGCTGATGCACTCACGGGTGGTCCACTCGCGGCTGCTAAACACGCGCCGCTGCTGTTGACCTCACCGGGCGCGCTCGATGCGACCACGAAGACAGAGATCGGTCGGGTGCTGCCGACCGGCGGCACTGTCTACCTGCTCGGGGGCACCTCGGCCCTGTCGGATGCCGTCGCGTCCGCAGTGACGGCGCTTGGCGACGTCCCGATGCGAATCGCCGGCGCTGATCGGTTTGCTACCGCAGTGGCCATTGCCGGCGCGCTCGGCAATCCGACCACTGTGTTCGAAGCGACGGGTTTGAACTTCCCGGACGCACTTTCCGCTGTGCCTGCCGCCATCACAGTGCACGCAGCAATCTTGCTCACCGACGGCTCAGCCCAAGCTTCGGTAACTGCCACGTACCTGAGCGCGCATTCGGGCCCTCGGTATGCCATCGGGGGTGCGGCGGCGTGGGCGGATCCGGCCGCAACCGCCTTCGCCGGCACCAATCGCTACGACACGTCCGCGGCTGTTGCGTATGCCTTCTTCCCCAAGGCCACCGCGGCGTCAGTTGCGGATGGCGAGAACTTCCCTGACGCACTCGCCGGCGGCCCGCTCGCAGGCGTTGCGGGGCAACCCATGCTGCTCGTCAACCCCGTCGGCTCAGTCGCAGAACCGGTTGCCGCCTACCTGTTCACCCACGCGGGTGAGGCGACCGCGGTCCGTGCGTTCGGTGGCTCGGCGGCCGTGACTCAACGCTCGCTCGACGATGTCGCCCGGATAGTCGCGGGGACCTACTTCCCCCAACCGTTCTAGGGCTCCAGGTACCGCGAGAGAAAGTCGCGCTCTGCCTGCGACACACGCCGCGGTCGGCCGGCGTCAAGGTCGAACGGCACCAAGACCGTCATCGCCTCGGCCAGCACCACGTCCGCGATCTGATCGCGCATCTCGTAGCGCAAGACGAAGGACGCCGACTTGACCTCCCCGGTCCAGACGTCAACCTCGATCGGCTCCGGCCGCCATTCCAACGGTCGGCGGTAATCGATCTCGTGCCGCGCGACCACGACGCCCTTGATGAGATCGGGGATGTGCTCTGCCGCCTCGCCGGCGAAGAGCATGCCGGTGCGAGCCTCCTGCATGTAGGTCAGGAACGTCACGTTGTTCACGTGCCCGAACGCGTCCATGTCGTCCCAGCGAACGGGACAGCTGAAGGTGAATCGCACGCTAGCCGCGAGTGAGCTTGCGGTAGGTGGCCCGGTGCGGACGAGCCGCATCAACCCCAAGCCGGTCGACCTTGTTCTTCTCGTACGACTCAAAGTTGCCTTCGAACCAGAACCAGTTCGAGTCACCCTCGTACGCAAGGATGTGCGTCGCGACCCGGTCGAGGAACCACCGGTCGTGGCTGGTGATCACTGCACAGCCGGGGAACTCGAGCAGCGCGTTTTCGAGCGACGCCAGCGTCTCGACGTCCAGGTCGTTGGTCGGTTCGTCCAGCAGCAACAAGTTGCCGCCTTGCTTTAGGGTCAACGCCAGGTTTAGTCGGTTGCGCTCGCCACCAGACAGGACGCCGGTTGGCTTCTGCTGATCGGGACCCTTGAAGCCGAACGCCGAAACGTAGGCGCGGCTCGGCATCTCGACGTGGCCGACCTTGATGTAGTCGAGACCATCGGACACGACTTCCCACAGACTCTTCTTGGGGTCGAGGCCCGACCTGCTCTGGTCGACGTAGGAGATGGTGACGGTCTCGCCGATCTTGATGGTCCCCGCGTCAGGGGTTTCCTCACCGATCAGCATCTTGAACAGGGTCGTCTTGCCGGTACCGTTCGGACCGATAACACCGACAATTCCGTTACGCGGCAACGAAAAGGAGAGGTTCTCCATGAGGAGTCTCTCGTCGAAGCCCTTGGTCAGCCCTGAGGTCTCGACGACGATGTTGCCAAGGCGAGGGCCGGGCGGAATC
>DATCDK010000185.1:0-2806 GCA_036510735.1 Acidothermaceae bacterium
ACACACGAACGCGCAGGCTGATGGTGTCGACGCTCACGATGCTTCCGTCCGGCACGCAGTTATCCGACGGCCAGGTGATCTCGACGAAGCGTGACTGGTGCGCTGGTACGGCGGCTTGGTCGGCGTAGCGGTACTGCCCAGAGCCCTGCGCGTTGCCGCTTGTCGCCACGGCCAGCCGTGCTTCGCCGGGGTGACTACCGGGCATGATCGCATCCGGCGCCAAACCGATGATGGTCTGCGAATAGCGGCTGGGGTTGACGACATCGAAGACGATTCCCTGCGTGTCGCCGCGCCGAATCGGCACGACGGTCTGCGACACGGTGCCGATCGAGGTATCGCTGGCAGCGGTGCCGTCCTGCGGATAGATCCAGCCCTGGCTGTTGGCTGCGTGTAACGCCGGAGCAGTCCTCGGCTCGACGACGAACACACCGAGCAGCGCGACCGCCGCGAACACCGCCGCGATGACAGCCCGAAGCCCCCGGCCGAGCCGGATCCGCACCGGCCGGCCGCGGACCGCAATCAGCGGCGGTCTACTGGCGGGCGGTGTCTCGAGCAGCACGATCATCCCCCGTTCGTCGGCACGCTCAGGATGACGAGCACGGGCCAGGTTCGCAAGAGCACGTCGCCGAACACACTGGTCGCGCCGTCAACGGCTAGATGCGGATGACCGCTAGCCCGTCTTGAGCCTGGGCGCGGCTCAAGGGATCGCGCTCGTTGCCCGATATCCGTTGAGCGGGCGGCGTCTGTGGCCGAGGCGTCCCGTGCGCGTGCTCGTCCGCCACCAGATGGCCTCAGACGAACCCCGTGCGTTGGCTTCTCAATGGCTTTATCGGGGCGAGCGCCTCCCGGATGGCGGCGAAGAGGGGGAACGTGCCTGATAGCCGCGATGATGACCGAGTCGTGTTCGACGACGATTTCGTTCGCGCCGGTGTGTACGAAGCGCCCGCGCGTACCCGGATTGCGATTGCTCGCTACGGGGGCAAATCGACCAGCTGGCGCCATCCGATCCCGGCAGCGCTGCGCGTCGACGTCATGCCGGCCCGTGAGCGTCACCGAGTTCAGGTCAGCTGGATTTTCGTGGCCATGGTCGCTGCCTTCGTGGCTGCCGGAGTGTCCGTTTGGGACGGTGCCGGCGGCCGGCTGGCGATATTCGCTTTCGTGCTGTGCGGGTGGATGGTTTCACTGTGCGTGCACGAGTTCGCCCACGCGGCCGTCGGTTTCCACGGCGGCGACCGATCCGTCGCGGCGAAGGGCTACTTGCGGTTGGACATTCGCCGCTACGCGCACCCTGTGCTGAGTCTTGTGCTGCCCGTCGTCTTCTTGGTCGCCGGTGGTATCGGCCTGCCTGGCGGCGCGGTATGGATTGACAAGGGCGCGATCCGCCGTCGCGGTTGGGCCGCCGCAACCTCCTACGCGGGACCGGCGGCGAATGCGGCCTGCGCGCTGGCATGTCTGCTCCCGTTCAGCCTCGGACTGTTCACCCCTCGCGTGCTCGGCGAACACACCTCGTTCGCCGCCGCGCTGGCGTTCCTTGGGTGGGTGCAACTCATGGCGGTCGTGCTCAACCTGCTGCCAGTGCCCGGGCTGGACGGGTGGGGCGGCATCGAGCCCTACCTGCCACGACACATCACCGACGCCGGCCGGCGGCTCGCCCCGGTCGCCTTCATCGTGCTCTTCGTACTGCTCTTTAGGATCCCTGCCGCAAGCCATGAAATGTCGGCGCTTCTCAACCACATCACCCGTGCGTTCCACGTCCCGACAGGTCTGACCAACACCGGATACACGCAAACGCGTTTCTGGATCCACGCTCCGCGCTGAGTCAACTCACCCAACGGTTGCGCGGGACTGCCGCAATCGGAGGACCTGCATCGGTGTTGAAACGACCGTGTCAGCGGCAAGACAGTACGTTCATGTGAACGCGCTCGGCGGCAATAGCGCGCGGTCCGGCGACGATCCAAGGACCTAGGCATAATGCGCTCCATGGTCGAGCCCGCGGCGGCACGTCGGTTCGCTTCTGCGATGCGTCTCTTCGCGATCGCGGTGCTGTTCGCCGGAGCGGCATGGTCCTTGATCTTTGCCGTCGCCAGCTTTGCCTCGTCCCAACTAGCTGCGGGCATTGTCGAACTACTGCTGGCCGCGCCGGTCGCTGCCATCGGTTCGCTCCGGCTTCGGCTTTGGCTCGAGGTACGTCGGTCGAGTAGGTAGCTACAGCTCGACTCGCGGACGACCGGCTCGCTGATGTGAATGCGTCTGACGACGCCGTTTGACCCTCTCCGGGCGCCGGCAACGCGACATCCGCGCATGCGCGCAACGCTGCCAAGGGAACGAATGGGGCGACTGCGGCTGTGGACATACGATGCTGCGATGAGCATGGATCCGGCGACGTCGAACCCAGAGCTGTACAAGGTCATCTTTGAAAACGAACGCGTGCGAGTCTTGGAGTACCTCGACAAGCCTGGCCAGAGCACCACACCCCATCTGCACCCTGATAGCGCGATGTACACACTGAGCTCCTTCAAACGCAGGCTGATCTCCTCCGGTCGGGAGGTTGATGTTGAGATCGGTGCCGGGTCAGTGCGCTGGCTGGACGCCCAGGAACACGCAGGTTTGAATATCGGCGATACCGAGACGCACGTCATATTCGTCGAACTCAAAGAGCCTTCCGCCAGCCACGATGTTGATGCCGGAAGCACCCCACTAGGTCCGTCCTCGCCCTAGAGCGCTCATCGCTTCTCCGACAGGAGCCACGCGGTCACGAACCGTGAGCGTCCATTCTTGGCGAGATTGGACCTGCGTCTTCGCGGCA
>DATCDK010000186.1:0-24009 GCA_036510735.1 Acidothermaceae bacterium
TGGTCGGCGCGTTTCCTGAGCCGCCATCCAGACACGAAAGCTCCACGGGCCGGCTCGCAGGGCGCACCCCGGACGGCGACACCGTGTGCGACGGTGTAGTGAACAGCGACGGTGATGCTTTAGACGACGAGGCCGTGCATCCTGCCGCCAAGAGCAGCATGGCGCCACATGCCGTTGCCCCAACCGACCTGTGATATCGCAAGAACGCGCGTCTCTCGACACCGAACAATGATGTCACGATCCGAATGGCGATCCGTCCACCTCGCGCACCCAGTCGTGGCCACGCCTACATCTCGCGATAGCCGAACCCCTACTCATCGGCACAAGCGGGGTGCGCGGTCGAAACGACCGTGTCAGCGGCAAGACAGTGCGTTGCTACGCAGGACTTCGCCATCCGCCCTGCGGCCCGAGACTTCCGTACAACTGAACCTGCCCACCACCGACAGGAACGCGGAACACTACGTATCCCTGCACAGTTTGACCGGCAACGACCGTGCCCGACCCGAGGTCTTTGCCGAAGCGTTCGGGGAGTCCCCCCGCGATGGGCAAATAGGGGCCGCCATGTGTGCTGAGGTACCTGAAGTCCTGGTCGGTGTAGTCGAACGATCCCGCGTGCCCGACGATCTTTACAAACGCGACCTCATAACCGGTAGCAGTGCTGCTTGCGGGTGCGCTGGCATCGGTGTGAGCGGTGATCGTCACGGTGATGTACACCTGGTACATCGTGGGGATGGTGCTCTGCGCAATGAGCAGACCGCCGGAGTCTTCGACGAAGGGGGCGGCGTTGGATTGTTGGGGACTCGCGGCTGCACTTCCCACAGGAGCGCTCACAGCCGAAGATCCCGCCAGAGCCGACCTCGTGGTCCCATCGACAACAGGCGCCGCCGATCCAGAGCGTGACGCGCACCCGGAAGCGGTCGAAAGCGCAAACACAGCGATCGTCGCGATCGGTACAACGCGGCAGCCGGTGAACCTCCCCATGGGAGTGAATCCTGTCACGCCGCGTTTGCCTGAGTGCCAGTTCGGAGCCAGACAAGGGCGCACTCGGGCTGAGCAACATCCGCTATTCGGCATTATGTGGGTGATCCTCGTCAAGGTCTTGCGGTATGGATCATGATGCGTCTTCGTGCAGGTTGGCGAGTAGCTCGCTGAACAGGTGCTGTCGGCCGGTTTGGTTTTTGGCTGCGGCGTCGTCGTGTTGGGCTTGTAGGACCGGCCGGAAGGCGATGCTGGTTTGGAAGAATGTGCAGTTCTCGCAGACGGCTTCGAAGGTGCAGTCCAGCTCGGCTGGTCGTGCGCAGTAGCCGTTGCCGAGCAGCCGGAAATGCTCGCGTCGCAGCCGGGCCATGTTCGCCCCGAGGGTGTCGGCGGGTAGTGGGGTTTGCTGTCCGTAGAGGGCCTCGACTTTTTCGGTGACCGCAAAGTACTCATCGGCGACGGTGCGGTTCGCGATCTTCGCGTAGCGAAGCGTCATGTCCATGCTGTGATGTCCGAGCATCGCCGCGATCGCCTCGAGGCTCATCCCGCGGTTGATCGCCTGGGTCGCCAAGGTGTGCCGCATCTGGTGGGGGTGGACGTGGCCGATGCCGGCATCTGCGGCGGCTTTGTTCAGGTAGCGGGTGACGCAGTGGCGGTCCATCGGTCTCCCGTTTTCCCTGGGCAGCAACAAAGAATTGGTCCCCGACACGTGCCGGGTGCGGTAGTCGCCGATCAGCTCGACGAGGTGCGGGTGCAGCGGCAGGTAACGGTCGTCGTGCAGTTTCCCGACCGGGACGTGCAGCCAATGCCCGACACCGATTTGAACGACCGCATCTGCTTGCAGGCCGATCAGTTCGCTGACCCGAAGCCCAGTGCGGATTAGCACCTCGCAAACGACGCGGACCAGCATCCGGCGCTGAGTGGTGGCGGCGCGCAGGAACTTCGCGGCGGCGGCGTCGTCGAGGGCTTTGGGTAGTGGGTGGTCTTGGCGGGGCAGGTCCCCGGCCACGATCGGGACCCGTCCGGGTGCGTCTGCCCAACCCCATTCGTCGATGCGGATGAAGAACATCCGCAAGGTGCCGAGCCGGTGCGCGATCGTCGAGGCCGTCAGCCGCGGCACTTTTTGCCCAGGGCGGGCGGCCAGCCACGGCTTGTAACCCTCGATGTGACGTCGGCTGATGGCAGCGACGGTGACCACATCGGGGGCGGCCTCGGCCAGGAACGCGGCGAAGCTGCGTAACGCCTGGTCGGCGTTGCCGACCGAGCGGGGTCGAAGCGTGACCTCGATCTGGGTCAGGTAGTCGCGCATAGTGGCCACCATCACCGGTCGTTGCTTCGCGAGTTCAGCCCAGGTCGGCAGCCGCAGCGGCGCGCTCATCGCGAGCTCGCCGACGTCGAGGAGGTCATCGGGTGCTCGGCGAAGACTTGGGCGTCGATCGCTTCCGCAGCGCGCCGGTATTGACCCGCCAACCAATCATCAGCCAAGTGCAGGTAGATGCGGGTCGATTCGATCGACGCGTGACCGGCTTGGGCTTGGATCGCCTCCAACGCCATCCCCGCTTCACGCAGCCGGGTCAAACAGGTGTGTCGCAACTGATGACACGTCGCATGCGCGAGCCCGGCCCGCCGGCGTGCACCGTCAAGGATTTCATCGACGCCATAAGCAGAAAGCGGCTGCCCGCGGCGGGGACCCTTGAGCACCACGAACAGCGCGTCCGTGCCGCAGGTCGCCGGCCGTTCGGTATCGAGGTAGGCGCCGACCGCGGTGAAGAACCGGCCCGAGACTGGCACGATCCGCTGGTGGCCGCCCTTGCCATCGGCGATGAACACCCGCCGTTGTCCGACTTTCAGATCCTCTAACCGAAGGCCGAGTACTTCGCAGCGGCGCAACCCACCCAGTGCCATCGCGAGCAGCATCGCGCGGTCTCGGTGTGTGCGTGCCGCACGCAGCAGCGCATCAACCTCCGCAGGCTGCAGGATCTTCGGCAACGTTCGCGACGTGCGGATCAGCGGCACACCTTGGCGTGGGCGTTGGAGTTCACGTCGCGTCGGCAACCCGCGCGGCACCGGATTCGAGCCGATGTCACCACGGGCATGCAGATAGGCGAACAGCCCAGACACACTCGACAATCGCCGGCGCACCGTCCGCGACGAAACACCGGTAGCGGTGTCGACCGACCGCAGCCGCCGGCCGTTGCCGCCAGTGCGCTGAGCAGTGATGAACCCCAACACATCGGCCGTGCTCACCTCAGCTGGCGGCTTGCCGACGATGCCGAAGAACACCTTCAAATCGAAGGCCGTCGCCAACACCGTGTTCGGTCGACACCGCCCCGCGACGAACTCCAGATACTCATCCAGCAGCGGCACCCCAAGACCAACCAGCGGCCGGCCGGCGGCATCGACAGAGCTGATCAGAGGCGGATCGGCGACAGCCATGCAAGCTCCCCATCTTCACGAACGACGAGCCACCACGGCCCGTCGAAATGTCCATGAAGATCACCCACATATCAAGCAAATGATCGCGTTTCCGGTACGGCCTTGATGAGTGACGACGGGCGCCAAACCTCGCTTCGGCCCAGCGCGATTCCAGCAGCCTTCGAGGCGGTATGACACTTCGTTTCGTGGCGCCGCCGGGTTTGAGCTCGAGGCGTCTGGATGCGCCGCGTCAGTGGCCAATTTTGACAGCAACGCTGACAGCAACGCAGTTCAATCCGGGGGTGTCCGCGCGGGTTCGCTCAAATGCCTCACGTATCCTGACCTGCGGAAACGCATTTGGGCGAACCGTCCCGAACGCCTGTTCGAGACCCGGCAGGTTATAGGTTCGAGTCCTATCGCAGGAGCAAACCCGCAGGTCAGACGCTATGCAGGGCACTGGGCGAACACGGTTGAGAGCAGCCTGACAGATAACGCGTTTGCGGCCAGCGCGGACACTGGCCCCGCGGGTGCCATGGAGCACCCGCATCCTGAGCGATGGGTGCCGGGACTGGTATCTGTCGCAGTCCATTCACGACAGCGGCTAACTACCTCGTTGCAGTCGGGGTTGGTCAGCGCCAGGGCGACTGTCGATCCCAAGGCCGGCAGGCGCCGGATGTCATCGAACAATGGGCGCGGTGCGGCCGTACCGACGCCGGGCCCGGTATGAGTCAGGGTGGCCTCATACTTCGCACTTCACGTATGTGTCATGCAGGACGCGTAGCGTCGGTCAGGTCAGTGTCGCAAGTTGATCGGGGCACAGTTGCGTCACAAGCGAACCAGGCGGTCGTCGACTCTGCTGCCTTTCGTGCTCGCGTTGCTGGTGATATCCGCGGTCGCCGGGTGGGCGCTCGCGGAGCAGTGGCGACCATCGGCGAATGCGCTGTGTCAGACGAACAGCGCGAGCGCGCCTCGTCCGACGAAGCTAATGGTGATTATCGGTGAGAACGAAAGTCAAACGAGCATCAACCGTGCGACCGCGCCGTTCGAACAGACAGTGCTCAGCGAGCAATGCGGGTCGTTACGCAATATGCACGCGCTCACCCACGGAAGTGAGCCGAACTACATCGGCATGACCTCGGGTACCTATCCCGGTTGGGCGTTGTGTGACCAGCCGCCAAACACCATCGACAGCGACTGCGCGCAATCACCGTCAAGCCTGATCGACGGCCCGAGCGTGTTCGGCCAACTCGCCGCGGCCTACGGAGCAACTGGTTGGCGAACTTACGCCGAAAGCATGCCCACTCCGTGCAGCGCCATCGACGGAACCAAGTACAAGGCGAGCACCGGACAGGTCCGCTTCGAGTACGTGGCTCGCCACAACCCCGCCGTCTACTACCGCGGTTTGACGTCATGCGTCGCCGACGACGTTGCGCTTGGCAACCCCCGAACGATGAAAGGTGCCTTCTACTCAGACGCAAGAGCCGGCACGCTGCCCAAGGTGAGCTTCGTCATTCCCAACAACCTCGACAATGGCCACGACACCACGCTGACCGCCTACGACAACTTTCTGTCGCGCACGCTGCGATTCCTCCAGACAACCGGCGACTACCGAAGTGGCGCACTCGAGATAATCGTGACGTTCGACGAAGGCACCGTGACAGCGGGCTCACATGCCTCGACCGGCGAAAACTGCCTGAACCCACAGCCCGTGTCGTCGGCTCCTTCATGCCTGATGGCAGCGTGGGTCGTCGGCCGCTACGTCCCAAACATTTCTGACACGAACTTCGAGAGCCACTACTCGGTCCTGAAAACCATCGAGTTGTGGGCGAAGCTGCCCTTGCTCGGTCGCGCGGCAGACACCACAACCAACCGGCTCGATCCTCGGCTGATCCCCAGCGCCTAAGTGTTGACGTCGGGCTCGAAGCTTCGGCCTCCGCAATTCCCGAATGCCAGCGCCACTTGCGCGACAGATCCCCACACCGGCAGCAGCGCCGCAGGCGCAATCAGCGAGCCAGGTAACCGCAACAGCGAGACCCCTATCGGAGCATCGACGCGTTCACCGCAACAGGCCGCCACGAGTGACCTGCCCGCAGTCCGGTTAGCCCACCACATGAGCACAATCGCCGATGCGATTACGGCCGTCAGCAGATAGCCGCGGAGGCCATGCTCTGCCCAGCGGCGCCCGAGACTCGCGAGCACTCGGTCCACTTCGCGTCGTGGGGCGAATTCACGCCAGAGCACGCCGACCCAGGTCACCTCGGTTTCCTAACACCCAGCTTTCGCGACATTCTGACCGAGGTTTCCACCTTCAACCTCCCGGATAACCCGAGATCGCCCCGGAGCGGCAAGTCTCGGCGCCTGAGCGCTTTCGCCGGCCGATGCGCGCGGCATGAATCCTCGCGCCGCAGTAGTCCTCGTCGATTACCGCGGTGGTGATACGTCTTAACGAATTCTTCATGTAAGCGGGCGAAGATGCAGG
Organism: Acidothermaceae bacterium; assembly: GCA_036510735.1. GTDB lineage: Bacteria > Actinomycetota > Actinomycetes > Acidothermales > Acidothermaceae > PALSA-607. Next base: position 5,873 of record DATCDK010000186.1, read on the forward strand.
CGATTGCCTTGCGCGAGGCGGTCGCAAGCCCGCTGAGCTCAGCACACGCGCTCGGCTTGCGAATTTGCCCGAGGTCGGGTGGTCGACGTGAAGGCGCTCGGCTATGTGGCTACCGCTGCGGTGGCGTTGTTCGGGGTGCTCGAAGCTAGCCTTGCTGTGATAGCCATGCTGACGATGCGCATCTACTGAGGGCGAAATGACGGCCCATTCTCGGACGTCACGAGGCAGCGGTTCCGCTGCCACGCCACTCGTCGTTGCTTCCTTGTTGATCACTGCGGCGCTTCTGGTTGGCGTTGGTCAAATCAAGAGCGCATCCATCGAGCGGGCCTACCGGCACACTCAGTACGCCGCCGCATCCGTGGTAAGTGTCGGCGGCAACCGGATCGCGAAAGTTCGGTACCTGTGGGCAGGCAAGCCGCGGACGGGTCAGCTCGATGTCACTACTACGTCGGGGGTTGACCGTGGCGACCGTCTCGCGCTGCGTGTTTCCGACGGCGGGCGTCGTTTGCAGCTTGAGACGCCTTTCTATGGCGCGGTCTATTCGGGGACGGCGGTCACACTGGCGCTCATCGCGCTGCTGGTCGCGATGTCGTCGCGGCGATCGTCGGCGGGGCTCCGTGGGCACAGGCAATGGCTGCCTGGGGAGCTTAGGCGTCCGCGTCGCCGCCATCGGGTCGGCCACGCGTAACCAGATCCGCTCAGGTACATCTGACTCTCCATTAACGCGTTACGGCGCGCACGTCAGGTCGGGTGCTGCCGTAGCCGTTGTCGTTGCTGGGGCGGCGGCGCTGCTGATAGCAGTGAACTTAGTACCGAGGGTGAGCACGACACCACCGGTTGTCGAGGGCAGCAGTGTCGCTTCCGGTACGTAGGATTGCAGTAGCAGCGCAGCCGCGTGATCGGTTTCGCCGTAGCTGATGGTCGTGACCGGGGTACTTGCCGCGTCACCCACTGCGCCGACGTGGAAGCCGAGGGCTTGAAGCTGCGTCGCCGTGGTGCGTGCGAGACCCGATCGGCCGGTGCCGTTGTCGACCTGGACGAGCACGCCGGGTGGGGACGCCGGCGGCGCCGATGCGGATGGCGGGGGAGTGCCGTCGGTTTCGAAGCTCGCGAACAGCGCGACCATCGCGACAGGGTCGAGTTCGACGTTGTCTTGGGGTTGGTAGCCATACACGCTGCTCGTTGCCTCGTAGTTCGCGTTGGCGATCGGAGCGGTCAAGAAAGCGACGTGCGTCGGGTCGAGATGACTGAACCTCGAAGCGAGGTTGCGCATGTCACCCAACGAAAGGCCGGAGTCGACCGTCAGCGACTTGGTCGCCGCGTTCAAGAACTCAGTGAGCTTCAACGGGTTCGTCAACGTGCCGGCCGAGAGAACCTTCCGCAGCATTACTGACAGGAAGTACTCCTGGTCCTTGATCCGTCCAAGGTCTTGGTTGGGAAACGACTCGCGGTCTCGAACTAGTGCCAGTGCCTGGACCCCGTTGATGTGATGCTGACCCGCGGTCAAGAAGTCTCCGGAGTTGGCGTCATGTCGAGTGGTTGCGACGCAAACGTCAACACCGCCCAGGGCGCTGACCATCCCCTGGAAGCCAGGGAAGTTCACAGCTGCGAAGTGGTCGATGTGCAGGCCAGTGAGATGCTCCATGGTGGCGACCAGCAGCGGTGCGCCGCCGATCGAGAACGCGGCATTGAGTTTGGCGTGGACCGCCGCGTGCTGGACGTTCTTGGAATCGGTGTAGGCAGGTAACTGCACCCACGAATCACGCGGGAACGACACCACCGTCGCCTTTGCAGTTCCGGCCGGGATGTGCACCAGCATCACGACGTCCGACCGTTGGCCCGTGACGAACGCCGCGCTGCCTGGTGCGACGTTATACGCTTGGCCGCCGGCGAAATCACGGCTGTCCGAGCCCATCAGCAAGAAGTTCTCGCCGGTCGCCGTCGGGTTCGGTGTTGGACCCAAGGTGGCAGTCGGCGCGGCAACGGCCTTCGCGCCACCGCTGGCACTTGGGGCCGTCGACGCTGGCGTCGCAGCGAAGCGGATGTTGACCCGATGAATCTGATGGAACAGCACGGAGCCGATGGCGACGACGCCGAGTATCACGACGACACACAGCGCCCCAACGATGAGAACGACGCGCCGCCAACGAAGCCGACGCCACCATGAACGAGCAGCGCTCGGCGCGGACCCAGTTGACCTACGCCCGGCAGGTAGGTCAGTCATCGATGCCACGTCCTCCAGTCACTGTCTTGGCCGCGACCAGTCGCTTCGGCCTCAAGAAGTTTCGCAGGGAGACCTTACGGGTGGCTGTCGGTGCCCTTCGACGTCGATGCGGTCGGGCCAGTCGATGCGATCGGGCCAGTGGATGGTTGGACCGGAACGCCGAGTTGCGTGATGCCAGTAGTGACTGTGCCGCCTGAGACCGTGTGCCAGGTCCATTCGATGAGGCCCGGCAATGCAGCCCGCCACGCCGGCGGGGTGTGTTTACCGTGGTTGACGACGACGTACTGGATGGGCTCGCGCCCAGCAATGAGTCGTCGGAAGTATTGGGCTGCTTCGGTGTCGGTCGTGTCGCCGGAACCCGACATGATCCAAAATCTGGGCAGACTGCGGTGAACGTCGAGGACCAACGTCGACGGGTCGTTGGCCCGTATGTCCGGCGAAGCCGCACCGAAAATCTTGTCCATCATCGCAAGATCCGAGTATGCGGAGTAGAAGCCATCCAGCGATGCAACGGCGCCATAGCTCGCGCGATGTTGAAGCGCGAGGTTGCTGGCGCAAAACCCACCATCGGATAAACCGCCGATCGCCCAATTCGGACCCGGCGGAAGCGCCCGGAAGTCACGGATTACGTCGTTGCCGACGTCGGTGCTCAGGTAAGTCCCATCGAGTTGGCCGCCGGGAGCGTCGAGGCAGTCCTGGCCGTGGGAGCCGGAGAATGTCGCCGGCATGACGACGATCATCGGTCCGATCTTCCCTGCGTCGATCTCACGGTCCATGAGCTTCGGCACGTTAAGGGCGTAGATCCAACCGGTCGGAGCTCCAGGGTCGCCGTGAAGCAGTTCCAGAACGGGAAACCGGCTATTGGCGTAGGCAGACTGGAAGTATTGCGGTGGTAGGTATACGTAGCCTTTACGACTTATGCCGCTCAGGGCGCCATCCAACGCGAGTTCGACCAACCGACCGCCGCCCTTCGTTGGTGTTGCCACGAAAGGCACCCTGGGGATTGCGATAGCCACCGGCGCCGTAGTGCCCGGCGACGACGGCGGCGGCAACGACGGCGCCGGAGTCGCTAAAGCCGGCAGCGTAGACGGCGTCGGCGGAGGTAGCTCGGCATGGCGGCCCGGAGTATCGGGTGTCCACCATGGGTCTGGTCCGCTCAGCGCGCTGACTGCGCCACCCGGACCAACCGGACCTCCCGCCAGGGTGGCGTTGTACGCGCTTGCGCCACTCCCTCGGGCATAGGCGACCATTGACCCCCAGGTCGTGTAATACGCGTAGTACTGGTTAACCAAGGCGGCACCGAACAGCGCACTCAGCGCGAACGCGAGCACTGCAGCAACGATTTTCAGCAGGACGTGGCGGGCTCCAACTAGCCAGACCAGAAGCCCAGCAACACCGGCGACGAGCAGCCCGAGGAATACCCAGCTGGTCGGTCCGAACACGACCAACTCCTATCGCGCCAAACTGGCATGACAACGCCGCGGCTCACCGCAACTAGGACCGTTCCCACCGTCAGACGTACGAGGGCCATCAAAGGTTGCGCGAGAAACGGCCGGGCCAACGTGGCGAGGCGTAAATCGCGCGGCGGACACTCTGAACGGGAGACGTGACTGTTTTTGCGAGTCTTCACGTCGTCGTCATGTTGCACCGGAATCGCAAAGCGGTGACGTCGTGTGCCGTGCTCACAGTCATACGCCGTTAGACGGGTTCTCGGAGGTCGCTTCTGACGTCCGGCAGGCTATCGCGAGCGAGTTGTATGACCGCGACCCCTAATACGAGCAGTAGCGCGGCGAGGGCGATGCCGGAGCCGGGGCCCGACCGAATGTGTTCGTCATAGACCGATACCCCGACCACGATGCTGAGCAGCGGGTCCACGGTGGCGGTGGCAGGCAGACTCGCCACGAACGGACCCGCCTGGAACGCGAGCTGGTTTAAGAGCAGTCCTCCGCTGCCCAGTACGACTAAGGCGTACAACTGCCAGCTGATGAGGGTGTTCACTGGGTGCCGCGCGATGATGTCGGTGACGGCCTTGAGGAGTGCTGCTGTAGCCGCGTATATGACGCCGACTGCGACCCCGAGTAGGGCCGCTGTGGGGCCCGCATGACGTTGCCGCCGCCCTAGTTCGACGCAGGCTGCCGCGAGTACGAGTCCGACGGCACCCGAGACGATCGCCGGCGTTCGGTCAGCCCTACCGCTAACCATCCCCGCGTTTCCTGCGGTCGCAAGGGCGAGAAATAGGCCCAGCGCGGCGCTAAGCACGATCGTCCAGCCGACCTCACGTCTGGTGATCTGGTGATGCGCATGCAGTTGCCGCAGGATGACGGCGAATACCAGGCCGCTAGCAAGCATTGGCTGGACGACGGCGAGCGCGCCGACATGAAGGGCCCACGCTTGCAGGGTCAGGGCTACGGCGTCGCATGCGATGGCGGCAAGCCACAACGGATGCGACATCGTCGCGCGTGCGAACCCGGCGAGCCTGCCCATCCTCATTGTCTGGGCGTCCGGCACCTTGCTGGCGCTCACATGCTTCAGCGAGCTAGACAGCGCGAACACGAAGGCTGCGGTCAAGCTCAAGACGGTCACTGCCCAGCCGCCTCGCACGTCATCCTTTCGTCAGATTCGTTGGCTAGCGTCGTTTAGATTGTGTCCCAACTCGTTCCCAGCCTGCGCCGACCCATGTTCGCGCGTTGGGGAGTGGTGGAGGAAGGAGGGTGCGTACTGATGATCGATGCCACGCGTCCTCAGTTCGTCAGCCGATGAAGATTGCTCACGTTAGCGATTGCTACCTTCCCCGAGCAGGGGGGATAGAAAGACAGGTTCATCAGCTAGCCACGCGCCAGTGGGCACGTGGCGATCACGTCGAGGTCATTACATCGAGTGGAGACGCCGGGCAGGACGACGGCACTGTGAGGGTCCACCGGCCGTCATCACGCCCCCGAAATCTGAACGGCATCAGATACAGCTCCTCGTTGTCGGGGCGCGACGCGGCGATCCACGGAGGATTTGACCTACTGCATATTCACGTCTCGACGTGGTCGCCGTTGTCCTACCTCACCCTTGCCGCCGCGACCAAAGCCGGCATCCCGACGGTCGTCACGGTCCACTCACTGTGGTCGTATGCGGAACCGTTGTTTCGGTGGGCGGATCGGCTTGTGGGCTGGGCAAACTGGCCGGCCGTCTGGTCGGCGGTCAGTCTGCCGGCGGCGCAACCCTTACAGCGCGCGCTTGGCTTCGACGCACGGGTGGCCATCTTGCCCAACGGCATCGACGCGGAAGCATGGCGCAATCATGGTGGACCGCGACACCCGAATCGCGTTGTGATAGCGACCGTCGGGCGGCTCGCGGAGCGCAAGCGGCCTAGGCAGTTGCTAAGCATCGTTCGCCGAGCCCGGGAGATGGTACCGGCAACAGTCCGGATCGAGCTCGTCGTGGTCGGCGACGGGCCGCTGCGGCAGGCTTTGCAACGAACCATCCATCGCCACAACATGTTCGACTGGGCAAGTCTGTTGGGTCCCGCAAGCCACGAGCGGATCCGTGAGCTATATGAAGACGTTGACATTTACGTCGCTCCCGCGAAGCTCGAGTCGTTCGGCATCGCCGCACTTGAGGCACGGTGTGCGGGCCTGCCGGTGGTTGCCTACGCCCGCTCCGGTATCGCCAGCTTCATCCGCGACGGCCAAGAGGGGCTCTTAGCGAATGATGACCGAGAAATGGCGGCGGCTATAGCTCATTTGGCCAACAACCAGTCGGCCCGTGCGCAGATCCGGCATCACAATCTGAGCACGAACCCACCGGTCAGCTGGGCCGCAGTCCTCCAGCAGTGCGACTTGCTTTATGACGATGCACGTCGAATCACGTTCGAAGGACCGTCAACCCGCTCCTGTTATCGATGACGTACACCATCGTGGCTTTCCACGCCCACCCCGACGATGAGGTGCTACTCATGGGCGGGACCATCGCGCGACTCGCTTCGGAAGGGCATCGCGTCATACTCGTGACCGCTACGACCGGGGAGCGGGGACTTGCTGCGGCGGAGCTCACGACCGACAGAACACTCGCGGACGTACGCACCGACGAGTTGAAACGATCCGCGGCGCTTCTCGGCTGTGCGCGGGTCGTCGTGCTGGGGTACTCGGATTCCGGGACCAATCCAGACGGTGGTGACCCGAATGCATTCGCGACCGTTCCGCTGAATGAGTCGGCGCGTCAACTCTGCACGTTGCTTCAGGAGGAGAACGCCGATGTCCTGACCATTTACGATCCCGTCGGCGGCTACGGCCACCCTGATCATGTACAGGTCCATCGCGTCGGTCGACGCGCGGCCGAACTCGCGCGCACACCTCTTGTCCTGCAAGTGACCGTCGACAGGGTGGGCTTGCAACGGGCGCTGCGGCTCGTGCGGTGGTTTGCCCCTCGGACACCAGATTTCCGGTCCGCCCGCTTCGCGGACCGCTACACCCATCCGCTGGATATCACCCACAAGGTCAACGTCAGAGGGTTTTTGCCGCAAAAGCGCGCCGCCATGCTTGCGCACGCGAGCCAATCCACGAGCGACGGCCCTGTTCGTGCCATGAGGTGGTTCATTCGACTTCCCTGGCCGCTCTTCCGCGTCGCATTCGGTCACGAGTGGTTCGTCGAGCAAGGTCGTCGGCCCCGGAAACCTCCGCTCGACGACGTCCTCGCCAGCCTTCGCTGACGTCGCGCGCACGGAAGGCACGGTGATAGGGAGCGACTGATGGCGGACTTAAAGTCTCGGTGATTTCGCGCCCCTCGTAGCTGACGATTTCATGACGGAGAACCAGGTGGCGGTACATCTGACGCTGTCTGGTTGAGTCGCGTAGGTTCGACGCATGGACGGCGACGAGCTTCGACGGCGGGACCAGCGGGGCATCGACCGGCGCACTGTCCTGAAGGCGGGCCTCGCGGTCGCAGTTGTGGGCGTCGCCGGCGGCGGTTTGGTCAGTTGCACGACCAGTGACAAGTCAGGGTCGCGCGCGGTAGCGAATTCTGAGGCCGCCAGCGCCGCGCCCGTTGCGCCACCGACCGAGGCGGCCACGAGTGCGGCGGCTCAATACGTGCCGAGCCCACAGGCGTCGAGCACTGTCGCCACGCATTCAGCCTCGCAGTCAACGTCGGAGCAAACCTCGCCGTTACCTAGTCAGTCTGCGCCGACGCAAGCGGCAGCGTCCGACGTCCGACCCGGCGCACCTGCCGTAGAGATCACCCACGGGCCCGCGTCGGCGTCCGGCGTAGCTCTGACATTCCATGGTGCGGGTGATGTAGTGCTTGCGACCAGGCTGCTCGCTGAACTCGAGTCGGCTGGCGCGCGCGCGACCGTGCTAGCCGTCGGGCAGTGGCTCGATCAGGAGCCCGCGATGGCAAAGCGAATCCTTGCTGGCGGTCATGAACTGGGCAACCACACCTATCGGCATCTCACCATGCCGCCGTTGTCTGAGGTGGTCGATGAGTCGGAGATCACTCGCTGCGCCGATGTTCTCCGACGATTGACCGGTTCGGCGGGTCGTTGGTTTCGGCCTTCGGGCACCGTGCACGCTACGGCCGCAATTCTGGAAGCTGCCGGTCGCGCCGGTTACGCGACGAGCTTGTCGTATGACGTCGACCCCGCGGACTATGCCGATCCCGGAGCGACGGCGGTTACGACGCGAGTGTTAGCTGGCGCGCGGTCGGGTTCTATCGTTTCATTGCATTTGGGCCATCTCGGTACCGTGCAGGCGATACCCGCGATACTCGATGGCCTTCGGTCACGTGGTTTGGCTGCGGTGACGATGTCGGACTTGATGGGTTGAGACTCGATGTGTTCGGCGATACGCGGATGACGTCTGGAAGACGGAGAGCATCTGCCGCGCTGTGCCTTGTCGCAGCACTCGGACTGTCTGGCTGCACGGCGCGCGGTCACGACGGCTTCGCTCCTCGGCTCGGTGCCGGGCCCGGGGCCGCTCAATCGACCGCCAGTGCGTCGCCCACGGCGGCATCCTCAAGCTTGACGCCCCAAGGCGCCAGCTCCGCGGGGACCGACCCTGCAGCTCCCCGCACAAGCGCTGGCGCAACTCCAGGTTCTAGCCCGCCGGTGAAACCTGCGTCCACCTCTGCTGTGTCGGGCGTTGCAGATCCACTGCCGGGGATGCCCTTGGCTGATGACGCCGCAAACATCTACAACCATGACGGCGCGAACATGCTCAGCCCCGTCGTCGCCGGGTTCCCCAACCTCGTGTATGTCCCTAATAGCAACAGCAACACTGTCGACGTCATCAACCCGTCGACAGGGGCGATTGTTGAGCATTTCGCGGTGCCGGCGCAGCCGCAACACGTGGTGCCGTCCTACGACTTGAAGACACTGTGGGTGAACAGCGACATCGGTAACGCGCTGACGCCGATCAATCCCGCGACGGGATTGCCCGGCAAGCCGATCGCGGTTGCCGACCCGTATAACCTCTACTTCACCCCGGACGGCAAGTACGCGCTGGTGATGGCGGAGCGGCTGCACCGCATCGACTGGCGCGACCCAACAACGATGGCGTTGATTCATACGACGCCTGTTCCGTGTTCCGGGGTCAACCATGCTGACTTCTCAGCAGACGGCCGCTACTTCATCGTCAGCTGTGAGTTCGACGGTCGGGTATTGAAGATCGACACGCTGACCAAGCAGATAGTCGGAGTCATGCGACTGACGCCAGACGCGATGCCGCAGGACGTCAAGGTTTCACCTGACGGGAAGGTGTTCTACATCGCCGACATGCAAAGCAACGGCGTGTGGGAGATCGATGGCGACACGTTTAAGAAGATCGGCTTCTTGCCTACGGGCAAGGGCGCCCATGGCCTATACGTCAGTCGCGATGCATCCCTCATGTACGTCACCAATCGCGGCGAGGGATCGATCTCAGTGGTCGACCTGGCAACGCGAACGGTCAAGACGACGTGGAGGATCCCCGGTGGCGGCTCCCCCGACATGGGCGGCCTTTCGGTGGACGGCATGCAACTGTGGGTGTCGGGTCGGTACAACGGGGTGGTCTACGAGATCAGTACCGTCGACGGCCACTTGATCAAGAAGATCAAGGTCGGTAGCGGACCGCACGGCCTGTGCGTATACCCCCAGCCAGGCCGGTACTCGTTGGGCCACACCGGCGTTTTCCGCTAGCCCGCCTCGGGATTGCTGCGATGACTCGGCGGGGCCTGCAGATAACCCTCGGCGTCCTGTGGTTGATCGATGCCGGCCTGCAGTTCCAGCCCGCTATGTTCAGCGGACGGTTGGCGGCCGACGTACTCAGCCCTGCAGCCGCCGGCCAAGCATCGTTCGTCTCGGCGCCGGTCGAGCACGTCGCACATCTGGTTAGTGAACATCCGGCCGCGTTCAATGCCGCATTCGCCTGCCTGCAACTCGCGATCGGCGTCGGACTGCTACTGCGCCGCGCTGTCGTCCCTGCACTCTTCGTGTCGATCGCGTGGGCCTTTGCGGTCTGGTACTTGGGCGAAGGGCTAGGCGGGCTGACCGGGTCGAACGCGGCGTTGCTGACGGGCGCACCGGGCGCTGCATTGTTGTATGCGGTGTTGGCTGCGGGTGCTTGGCCCGGTGCGTCGTCGGGCAGCCGCGACCTGCAGCCGGCGGCCTGGCTTGCATTCGCGTGGGCGGTCTACTGGGTCGGTGGGGCGATCTTGCAGCTATGGCATGGACCGCGCACTGGGCCGGACTTGGCTGCCACTGTTGCGGAGGGTGCCAACGGCGCGCCCGGCTGGCTTGGTCGCTTCGACTTCTCCGCCGCTCGAAGCGTTGGACATGTCGGTGCCGCTGTCCTCGACGGTTTCGTCGCGCTCCAAGTACTCATCGGGCTCGCCGCGTTCACGCCTGCGCGTTTACGTCAAGTCGCTGCGGTCGTCGGGGCGCTGATCTGTTGCGGGTTCTGGATCGTCGGCGGAGGGTTCAGCCAACTGTTCGGTGGCCACGCTACCGATCCGAGCACAGCGCCACTGGTCATCGTCCTCGCCATTGCGATTTACGATACGGGGGTCAGCAGCCGCCCTCCGTGGCTGAGCTGCTGACTCCGCGGCTTGTTGCCGCTAGCTGACCCGGTACCGGCGACGAGGACGCCTGAGCTCCGCAGGCAACCAACGCTTGACCTGTCGACCGGACCCCGCCAACGATCGCCGCGAGGACACCATGACGACAAACGCCATGAGTGTCAGCGCAGCCGCCGTCCATGGATAAACCGCACCGTAGAACGGCGTTTCCAGTTGCAACTGGCGACCACCGTCAGAGACGCGCAGCGCGAGACGATCACCGGGATCGACGCCTGAGGCAGCACTGACATTGAGCTGTCCCGTCCGCGGCTTGCCAGCCCACAGAAAGCGAACGCTCGCGATCCGGTTCGCACCAACGCTGACCACCGACGCGGCTGCATATTGGGTATGCCGGTAAGCGCGCTGGACGGACGTGCTTTTGATCTGGCCAACGCCCACCAGCAACGCCGCGGCGATCAACAAGGACGCAACGATGAGCGGCGTAGCAGAGCTACCTCCGCCCCGAACGACACGAAAGTGGCCCGCCATTCAGCTCTCCCGAGATCGTCAGAGCCCACGTCAGACGACTAACCCATCCATCGTAGGACCGAATGCGCTCACCGCAACCCGCACCAGCAGCCAACGAATCCGAGACGGCCATCCACAGCCACTGACTGGTTGCGTTGTGCTCAGTAGACGCGCATCGTCAGTACCGCAAGGCAAACTTCGGAGACAGCGCGCGCGCGCCGATCGACGCTCCGGGGATCGGTCCGCGGGAGCCCCCCGCCGTCCATGGCATCGAACTTACGCGACACAGACCGAGAGCGTCATGGGTACGGCAGCCTGCATCGCCGCCCGCTGGCGGTGATATCGCGGGGCTGGGCGGCCGGTAGTTGGGCAGGTACGCCGAGTTGCATGGTGCCAGTGGCGCTCGTCCCGCCCGTGACGGTGTGCCAGACCCATTCGACGACGCGGGTGCGATGGCGAGCCGGGCATGATGAACACCGCTGCCGTCGCGGCGCGATCATCCGGCTCGCGGACATGTCGCCGTCCGTGGCCCGATATCAGTGATCTGCGTCTGTGAGAAGCGGAATCCATGCGGGCCGACATCATTCCCGGGTGGTCGTGAGCGTTGTGCGCGCGAATTTCACGTACTCGTCATGTTGGACCTAGAGGGTCTAAACAGGACGCCGTGTGGTGTTTGCTCGCTGGCAACGGAGGACTCGTCTAGATGCATCAGGCGCCGACGTTCGGGCGGCGGACCTTCCTGGCCGCGGTGGGCGCGGGAGCGCTGGGGCTTGCTGCGGGATCCGTGTGGCGGCGCAAGGACGACCCAAGCATGACCGTCGAGCAATGGGTTCGCGCGCGCGGCGCCGCGTACGTCGTGGGACATCGCGGCTCCGGAGACGTCCTTCCCGAACACACGATGCAGGCGTATGAGGGCGCGTATGGCTGGGGCGCACGCGCGGTGGAGGTCAGCACCAGTTCGACGTCCGATGGCGTCTTGATCTGTATGCACGACCTGACCTATGACCGGACGACGACCATCACCGGGGTGATCAACGATCTGCCGTCGTCTGTGTTACGAACCGCGCGCGTGCGGCAACCGCAGCTCGGCCCGTTCTGGACGACACCACCGCTGCCGCGGATACCGCTGTTGGACGACGTGCTGGCACGATTCCGCGGTCGCGTGGTGCTGTGCGTAGAACCGAAGCGGGATGCCGATTACGCGGCGGTTGCGGCGGCGATCCAACGGCGACGGTTCAGCGACTCGGTGGTGATGAAGCTCTACTACACGAGCAGTCGCATCGACGTCGCGAAGCAGGCAGGCTTCCCGCTGTTCGTCTACTTCGGTACCGACGATGTGTCGGCGGGCGCGATCCGTGCGACCGCCGCGCGCCTCGACGCTGCTCGTGACTACCTCGTGCTCCCGACGTCGTCCGCGGACGGCCAGGAGTACCTACCGGACGACCTGGTCGCGGCCGCGGTTAGCACTGGGGTGCCGACGTGGGTGTATCCCGTTCATCGGCGTTCGGAGGCCGACCACTACCGGCGGCTCGGGGTCCGTGGGTTCGTTAGCTCGAGCGTCGGTTACAGCATGAGCCGTGTTCGTCCGGTCACTGCAGATCAGTGGAGCGCGGGGAAGATCGCCGTTGGCGAGATGAGTCTTGATCCGGCGTCGCCCGGCCTCGCGCCGACGCTGCAAGCCGGAGGTGTGCTGGCGCTGGACGCAACAGGTACCCAGCATTTCCTGACCCTCGGTCAGTTCTGCCCGATCGTGACAGCGACGGGCAGCTACCGCGTCGAGTTCGAGGCCCGTTGGGACGAACTTCCGACTGACCGCACTCATAACATGTCGTTGGTGTTCGCTCATGTCGACGATCGCTATTACGAGGAAGGGCTTGGCCGAAGCGACGGCTATCACGCCGTCCACTCGGCGGAGGGATCGCTCGAGCTCTACCGGCACGCTGCGGGCTCGACGACGGGGATTCCACTCGGGAGCCACGTTGCAACGGCCGCGCCACAACGCGGTCGGTGGATGCGATTCCGGCTCGATGTCACACCGACTTCGCTCACCTGGCGTCGCACCGACGGCTTGCAGCCTGCTCAGGTCATCGTCAGTGACAGTCAGGTGCGTGGCGGATATTTACACATCGGCCGGACATCAACGGATGGCTCACTGAGCTTTCGGCGCTTTACCGTCGGCTAGGTGGGGATGTGCTTGGAGTGGTGGGGCTCATGGAGTTCGGCTCTGACTCGCGGACGTCGCGCGAGCGGACCACTGTTCACCGGAGGGGTTGATCGCAGTGAGCGAGATGTCTGCCGCTGGGTCTAAGCCGTATCACATTTCGGGCCCGAGGCTCGGCCTTGATGCTCGGCGTGGAGTGTGGTTCCTCGCGCGGTACCCGTGGGTTGTCACGTTGGTGTTGTGTGGGGTTGTTGACGTCGCGGGGATCCGTGGTGTTGATCTGGCTGCACAGGACTATCGGGTGTGGGAGTTCCGTGCGCACGGGTTCACGTTGTGGGATGTCAGCTGGTACGGGGGACATGCTGCGCTCGGGTACAGCGTGCTCTTTCCTGCCTTCGGTGCACTCGTCGGCGCGATGCCAGCCACCTCGATTGCCGCGATCTGCTCGAGCTGGCTGTTCGGTAAATTGGTTGGCCCACCGCGCAGTTGGGCAACCGCACTCGCGCGGCTGTGGTTTGCGGTCTTCGTCGTCGGCAATGTTGTGGTCGGGCAGGGACCCTTCGCGTGCGCCCTGGCCTTTGGCTTGGGGTCAGTTCTGGCGGTTCGTCGCCGCCGGCCCTGGTTTGCTGTCTTGGCGGCGCTGGCCACCTCGATGTTTAGTCCACTCGGAGCAATGTTTCTGTTGCTCGTCGCGGTCGCATGGGCACCGAGCATCGGGTGGCGACGCGCAATGCCATTGTTCGCCGCAACCGTCGGCATCGGTGTGTCCGCAGCTGCGGGCGACGGCGGATTCTTTCCGTTCCCGATCACGACGTTGCTGGGGCAGCTGGCGATTGTCGTCATCGGTCTCCTCGTATCTCCGCGGTCGCACCCTGCGGTACGGCGTGGTTTGGTGATATTTGGCGTGGCGTGCGTTGTTCTTTTTGTCTGGCCTAACCCGGTCGGCGGCAACATGGCTCGGCTGGCGGGGGTGCTGATCGGCCCCATCGCCGCACATCAACTCTTACGCGCCCATCGTGCACGGACGCTGCTGTTGTTGACCGTGCCGCTGCTCGGCTTCCAGCTCCTGCCAGTGATGAACTCGGTAGCGAACGCCGCGGTCGATCCGTCGGCCCACGCGAGCTATTACCAGGGCATGCTCGGGTTCCTAAGTGCACAGAATGATGTCGCCCAGCGGCTCGAGATTCCGTTGACCCGAAATCATTGGGAGGCGACTTACGTCGCCGAGAAGGTTCCGTTGGCAAGAGGTTGGTATCGCCAAGTTGACATCGAACGCAACGGACTGCTGTACAAGCCGCTGACAGCGACCGCGTATTCGCAGTGGTTGCATAACAACGCCGTCGAGTATGTTGCTCTGCCGGACGTGCCACTTGATCACGGCGGCGAAGCTGAAGCCGCGTTGCTCGCTCACCCTCCCAGCTACTTGCGTGAGGTATACGTCGATCCGCATTGGCGGATCTGGCGCGTGAACGACCCGTCGCCCATAGCTACTGGCGCCGGCAGCATTACCGCTGTGGGTGGGGATAGCTTCACACTCATTGCGCCGCGAGCCGGTCCGACGCTAGTTAGGCTGCGCTGGTCGCCCTACTGGCAGATCGACAGCGGACACGCGTGCCTGTCGCCCGCGCCAGACGGCTGGACCAACGTCACTGTCACAGCGCCGGGTTCCATCCAGGTGACTGCCAGGCTCAGCCTCGACAGCGACCACCGCTGCGCGCGAACTCGCAGCCCGGCTACGCCCGCCCCCATCTAGGGATTGGGCGGGTGCTGCGAGCTACCTAGGGCTGCGAACCCGTGGGTGAGCGAGCGCCGTGCGGCACCGCGAATCAAAGATGGGGAGCGCCCGGCTAGCCCCGGGGGAGAGACACGACCGGGCGCCCGCGAAAATACTCGCTGCATGACCTGACGACTGCGTTAACGAGGTCGTCCAGTCATGTCGATGGCGTCAGTGGCTGCAATCTGTGCGTCGAGTGGGCCAGCACGGCGAGATCGGAGTCGGGTGCCAATGCCCGAACGGCCCCCGTGGTCCCAATTGGTTCCGCGCCGCTGGATGTGGCGGTCGTCGACAGCAATCGTATCTCGCCCTGGTCGGCCCAACCGGCCGTCCTGCGCCGAACGCTCGCGGGACACAACCCCATGCGCACCTGTCGGTGTGCCGCGCGGCGACGTTGATGTGCGTGTTAGGAACGGGCGCGAGAAGGCGGTTGCTCGGACACGCCGAATAGTGGGGTCTTAAAAGATTTCGGCGCCGAGGTGCCGCCGCGGTCTAGTCGGTGGGCGTGGTCCGTCGCGGCGGCGACAAGCTGATGTGCGACTGCGAATAGCATCGCTGCTAGGGGGAGTTCCACCAAGGCCGCGGACGCGATCGACGTCACGACGTCTACTGGTCCCGACGATGTTGTGATGTCGAACCATGCGTCGCAGGTCAGCATCGCAGCCGAGAGGAAAGCGACTCCAATCACGGCCTGTCGGCGGCGCCACGCCAGGTACGCAGTGAGTCCCAGGGATGTGAGCAGACCTAGGTCGAAGCCAACCCAGGTCAGTGTCCAGTGGCCGGCGACGTACTGCTTGGGCAGTGTCACCCCGAGCACGATCACCCAGGGGATGAGCCCGAGCGTCGCGACGGCCATGATGACGACGAATCGGCGCCGGCGCTTGTTGTCGGCGGTGAGGCTCGGCATGTCCCCGGCGGCGTGTGCGAGGCGCCGCCGAAGGTCTTCGAGTTCGTCTCGTGACAAGCTTCGCAGGTCGTCGTCGGTGAGCATGTGACCCCTTGCTGCCGAAGGTCATTTAACGCCGTGTGCACCCGATCCGACCGTAGCGTTCCCGTCCTCTCGCCGAACAGGGTCAAAGCTAAGTGCATGCCCTCATGCTGGATCGGTCCGTAGTCAAAGCGGATTCCTCACCTTCGGACTCGTCCCGTGCTTGAGTGCGGCAGTCCGCGGGGGCAGTTTGGCGAACTACCGTGCCTCAGACGGCCATTTCGTCTCGTCGGCACGGCCGTCGCTGCGGTCGGGGGTCCGGCCGGCCGCCGCAGCGATCTTCCTCGTGGTCACAGTCGAGGCTGGCGCGGAGGACGACGTTCGCGGGCTGCTTGCCGACGTGGCCGGGCTGACGCGGTCGGTCGGATTCAGGCGGCCGGATTCAGACCTGAGATGTGTCGTGGGAGTGGGTTCTGCGCTGTGGGATCGACTCTTCGTCGGGCCGCGGCCGAGTGGCCTCCATCCGTTCGTCGAACTGCATGGTGCCCGGCACACCGCGGTCGCGACGCCCGGAGACCTGCTGTTTCATCTGCGGGCGCGTCGCCTCGATGTCTGTTTCGAACTCGCCCGACTGCTGGCGAACAGGCTCGCTGGCCACGCGCACATCGTCGACGAAGTTCACGGGTTTAAGTACTTCGACGAGCGTGACCTGATGGGGTTCGTCGATGGAACGGAGAATCCCACCGGCGTTGCAGCGATAAGCGCCGCAATCGTCGGCGACGAGGATCCGGACTTCGCTGGCGGCAGCTATGTGATCGTGCAGAAGGTTTCTGCACGACCTGACCCGCTGGGAGACCTTGCCGGTCGAGGAGCAGCAGCGGGTGGTGGGAAGAACGAAGTTGGACGACGTGGAGTTGGCTGATGACGTCAAGCCGACGAACTCGCACGTCGCGCTCAACACGATTACCAACCCAACGGGCGCGGAGCGGCAGATCTTTCGGAGCAATATGCCTTTCGGCCGTCTTGGTGACGCCGAGTTCGGCACCTACTTCATCGGCTACTCGGCCACGCCGGACGTGACTGAAGAGATGCTCCGCAACATGTTCATCGGCAAGCCGCCGGGGAACTACGACCGGATACTCGACTTCTCAACAGCAGTAACCGGCGGTCTTTTCTTCGTGCCGAGTGCTGACTTCCTCGACAATCTTCCGGAGCCGCCGGGAGTCAGCACGGCCGACGCACCCGCCACCATTGACGTCAGTACATCCACGCAACGGGCCGTAGGGGAAGACTCCACACAGACCGGTGCCGTCCGCGTGTTTCGACTCAGGGTGATGGCACCAATAGCACTCGCCACTAGGCCGATGCGGCGGCGGAGACGCATATCCGCGACAGGCGCACCGACCCTCGACGATGTCCCCTGTGCGTCCCGCGAGGCTTGGCCGTTCTCGGCGAAGTTGCCCACCAGGCAGCTCCTCGAGGCTCGGAAGAGGTATCGGGCTAACCACCCGTTTGTATCGCCGTCCGCTTCATTTGTGGAGGAACTTTGCCAAATCCATACGCTGGCCGGCGGCTATGACGACTCGTCGATGATCGACTGCCAGAAGTTCAACACGCGCTCGGGTGGCTGGTGGATTTCCACGGCGTGCCCGAACAGCGGCCCGCCGGAGAACCAGTTGGCGACCGCGCCGCCGACCGACGTGGTCAGCAAGGCACAGCCGGCGGCGGCCATGTGCGCACCTTCGGCGTCGAGATCATCGGTCGTCCACGACACGTGACTGACGGCGCCGTGCTTGATGCCGAGCGCCTCCCGCAGTTCCGGTGGGTCGACCACATGCACCTGGTTGAGCTCGAGCAGCACGGGTCCCCACGCGGTGAACGCAGCCGAGTGATCGAGCACGGCGGCGCTGGAGCCGAGAAATCGGAAGTCGCCGAGATCGATGTGCTCGAGCACCTTGAACGGCCCGACGCCTAACAACCGCTGAGCATCGGCCATCGCCACGTCGAGATCGTCGACCCAATAGCCGATGTGGTGCAGACCGCGCCGTTTCGCCTGTTCAGTCATCCGCCGCCTCCGGGGTGGCCCAGCCTTGTCCCGAGGCATTCTCGCTTGATAAAATCCACTTCCGCAATACGGAATGCCCCTGACCGGAGGTCTGATGGGTCGACTGAGCGGCAAGGTCGCGCTTGTCACCGGCACCGGAGGTGGCATCGGCCGCGCAATTGCTCTGACGTTCGTCCGCGAGGGCGCGCGCGTCGTTGGGTGCGACCTCGACCCTGAGGGCTCGCCGGAGACCGTCGCGATGGCCCGCGTGATCGGCGGGGATATGACCGCTATGGCGCCGGTCGACATTGCCACAGAACAGGGCGCGAACGACTGGGTCGCGCAGGCGGTCGCGGTTTATGGCGGTGTCGATGTCCTCGTGAACAACGCCTCGGCGATCCGCTTCGGTCCGATCTCGTCGCTGTCGTTCGCGGATTGGTCCTTCACGATGCGAAATGAGCTCGA
>DATCDK010000187.1:0-4020 GCA_036510735.1 Acidothermaceae bacterium
GAGGTCGACGGACCGCTCGATCGTGGAGACGGACGTCGCCGGGTCGGCGCCGTCCGTAGCCCGGTGCATGAACCGGATGAAGACGGCCTGGTCGTCAACGATGAACGTCGGCACGCCCCACACGTCGTGTGACTCGGCGAATCCCTCGTGCTCGGCGCGGACCGTCGCAAGCGCAGAGCCATCGTCGATGCGAGCGAACACTTGGTCGACGGGTACGTCGTGGCGCTTGAGAACGTCTCTCACGACGTCCGCGTCTTCGAGGTGCAGCGCGTCATCGTGGCGGGCGGCGAACAACGCACGGTGAACGGCGGGGAAGAGCTCGGGGAACTCATCGCGGACGACGACGCCGGCCTGCAACGCGATGATGCCGGTGTCTTGCTCCGGCTTTTCCCAGACACTGGGCGCGCCCTCGGCGATGTGCACTTGGCCGAGCGAGAACGCTAGGAATCTGACGTCCCAATCGGCC
The DNA here is from genome assembly GCA_036510735.1 of Acidothermaceae bacterium. Lineage (GTDB taxonomy): Bacteria > Actinomycetota > Actinomycetes > Acidothermales > Acidothermaceae > PALSA-607. The sequence goes on from DATCDK010000187.1 coordinate 467, forward strand.
CCGGCAGCGAGGCCGGTGAGTATGTGCTCATGTGCATTCCGGGCGAAGGGGCAGCGGTAATCCCAGGTCACAGCGAATGTTCGTGTCATGTCCTTGCCAACCGTACGGCCGCGAGGCCGTATTCCCGATCAGGTCGCTATGGAATGATCATCTTCGCGACGAGTCGCCGCGGCGCTACTGGCGCTCGGCTCGAAAGGGCGGCCACGGGGCGCCCCAGCGCGCATTTCTGGCGGCCTTGTAGAGATCCTGGCTCTTGCTGATCAGCTCGTCAGCGGCGGCCCCCGACGACGTGCACAGCTCCAAAGAGACGAGGCCCTTGCGCAATTGCGGATGCCGCAGGATCCGCGCAGCGGGCCGATGCACTGGCCCGCGCACCGCCGCGACGTAGGAGTATTTCTCGTCTTCATACGAGAGCTCGCCGGCCTTCACCGACCGGTGCAGACGTGACCGGTCGAGTCGCTCGGCAAAATGGCACCAGTCGCCGCGCTCCAGCATCGGACAGGTGAACTCGTGCGGGCATGGCGCCACGATCGTGAACCCGCCGTCGATGAGGGCGGTGCGGGCTCGGATGATCCGCGCGAATCCCGCGGGCGTACCTGGTTCGATCACAACGACCGTCGGAGCAGACGCCATGAGCAGGCCAACAAGCACAGCCTGCTGCTGTTCCGTGAGTTCACCCAACACGTAAGCGGCCGTTGCGACGTCGGCATGACCGGCGTCCGCCTCGATTGCCGAAAGGCGCCACTGCTGCCAGGCCGCGCTCTGCAAGACAACAGATGAGGAACTGCGCATGAGGCGTGAACCGAGCTCGATCGCGGCAGCCGATTGCTCAAGCAAAGTGACACCGGTAACCGTCGGCCACACCTCCGCGACCGCCCACGCAACCGCGCCGGTTCCCGCGCCGAAGTCAACAAACGTGCGCGGTTGAAAATCCGGGACGCCGGACTGCAGGTGTTGCAGCGCGGCGCGAACAACGGCGTACGTCGCGGGCATCCGGTAGGCGGCATAAGCCAGCACGTCGTCGGCGCTTGCGAGGATCGGGGTGACCGGCGTTGTGCCCGACCGGTAGGTGCCAATGAGGCGTTCGACGCGGGTGGTAAGCGACGCTGCCGTCGTCCCCGCTAGTGCATCGTCGATGCAGTCGCGCAGGCTCGAAGGCATGGCCCGACCCTATTGCTATCGTTCGCAAACACACCCGGAGCAGCGAAGAGGAGAGACCTGTGGCGATCGCAGCTGACCAGCCGATTCGGTGGGGAATCATCGGGACCGGCGGTATCGCCGCCACCTTCGCCGGTGATCTGAAGTTGCTACCGGACGCCGAGGTGGTTGCGGTCGGGTCGCGGAGCCAGGAGTCGGCCGATGCGTTCGGCGACCGGTTCGGCATCCCGAAGCGCCACGCTACTTACGAGGCACTTGCCGAGGATCCCGATATCGACGCGGTGTACGTCGCGACTCCGCATCCGTGGCATCGCGACGGCGGGATGCTGGGCATCAATGCGGGCAAGGCGGTGCTGATCGAGAAGCCGTTCACGATCAACGCGGGTGAGGCGCGCGAGCTCATCGATGCAGCTCAGGCCCGCGGCACGTTCCTGATGGAAGCGATGTGGACGAGGTTCCTGCCGCACGTCGTGCGCATTCGCGAGCTGATCACCGAGGGTCGGCTCGGAGACATCCGCTCGGTGATCGCCGACCACGGCCAGTGGTTTGTCGAGGACCCCGACTTCCGACTGTTCGCACCGGTGCTCGGCGGTGGCGCGCTACTCGACCTCGGCATCTACCCGATCTCGTTCGCGTCGATGATTTTCGGCAAGCCGCGCACGATCACCGCTGTCAGCGACCCGGCCTTCACCGGCGTCGACGCGCAGACCACCGTCGTCCTGCAGTACGAAGGCGGTCGGCAGTCAGTCGCGTTCACGACGCTGGAGACGCTCAGCGCGAACCAGGCGGCGATCAACGGGACCGACGCGCGCATCGAGGTCGACGGTGTCTTCTATGCACCGACCTCGTTCCGCCTCATCACCCGCGAGCGCGAGGTCGAACACTTCAACATCGAGCATGAAGGCCACGGGTTGCGTCATCAAGCGGCGGAGGTTGGCCGCTGCCTGCGAGCCGGACTGACAGAAAGCCCGATCCTGACGCTGGCCGAGACGCTGTCGATCATGGAGACGATGGATGAGGTTCGTCGTCAGATTGGTCTGCACTATCCATCGGAGTAGCGGCCATCGGAGTAACAGCCATCGGAGTAGCGGCGGTATCTGACATCCGGTGGGCCCGCACCAAGGTGCCCGCGAGTCCGGCGACGCCGAGCCCGATGAGCAGCATGGGCACGACCCAGCGCAACTCGAGGCTTCGGTGTGTGACCTCGCCACCGAGGTAGGCCAACGCGATGGCGCAGAAGGTCACGCCGGCAATCAGCGAGGTCCAGTCGGGCTCATGGCGCTTCATGGTTGGGTCACGTCTCCGCTTCCTGTCGGTGCCGCGGGCGCAGTGGGTGCTGCGGGCTCAGTGGGTGCTGCGGGCGCGGCGGGTGCAGCGGGCTCCGTGGGTGCTGCGGGCTCTGTCGGAACGACGGTGTCCGGTGTCGGTATGAAGTTTCGGTCGACGATGACGCGACCGACCCCGATCCGCAGATCGAGGTCAATCTCACCGGCGACGGCCGGCGTGGTTGCCGCCAGCACGACTGTGCGGTCGACGTGATTGCCACTGACGTCGTTACCGTCGATCAGCACGTCGCCTGCGCCGGCACGGCCATGCGTCACAACCTTGACGTTCGATGGCACGTCGATATGGACGACGCCAATGCCGATGCTCGACGTCACCTGCACCTTCTTGCCGGCGAGGTCGAGGCCCGTGAGATCGATCGATTGGCGTCCGATGCCCAGGTGGTAAGCCGCAGGAATGTCGCTCGCTGACGCCGGTGCGTAGAAACGGCCGCCAACACCGCCGCGCAACGGGACGTCGACAGTAGCCGTCAGGGCGAGTGCGATCGCGAGCACTGCGCCGAACGCGATGAGGACGCGGGCCCGGCCGATCCACGTTCCGACGACGAGCGCGAGCCCGACGGTAAGTAACGACGCCGCGAAAATTGCTTGGGCACTAAGTGCGATCGAGTTCGATGCGTCGAGTGCGAACAGCACGCCGACAATGACGACGCCAACGCTGATCGCGATCGGGCCGAGGAACGACGGCGGGCGCGGTGGCTTCGGCGGTGGCGGCACGTATCCGGGTGGCGGCGTATAGACCGGGCGAGACGGCGAGAAGCCGGCCGGCGGCCCCAACGGCGCCGTGTAGTGCGGGGCGCTGTATTGCGGTGCCGCGTACTGCGATGTCGGGTACTGCGATGCCGGGTACTGCGGTGCCGTGTACTGCGGTGCCGTGTAGCCGGGCGCCGGATACGCGGCTGCCTGGTACACCGGCGCGGCAGCTGCCTCGGTGGGCGGCGTCGTCCCGGGCCCGGATGCTGGCGTGGCGTATGAAGGTTGCGTCCCGTACGGCGGTTGCGGCGGCGTCCCATATGGTTGCGGCGGCACGCCGCGCGACCGACTGGTCAGCGC